>NZ_JCAYNT010000030.1:0-39215 GCF_059758095.1 Shewanella sp. MF05913 | reverse complement strand
ATATTAAGTATAAAGACAAAGAAAAAGAGCGCTATTTGATCACACTGGCGAGATCAATCAAGCTATTTTTTATCTCTTTGTTTTTAAAAAGGATGTATGAAAAGCGATCGAGTATGATCAGCCCCTGCCTTAAGTGAACGGCATTACCCTTATGGGCGCTTTTTTGATACTATTCAATTAACATATTTTATTAATAAGGACGTTAAATGCTAAAACCATTGTTGTTTGCCGCACTAATACTATTATCTAGTCATACTATCGCCTCTGAACTAGTATTCGTAGCTCCTCCTGCCGAACTTGATATCTCAGTACCACAAGCCAACTGCATGAAAGCCGTTGATGTCATAAAAAACCAAGATGTTGCACTTTTTAAAACGATTTTTTACCCTATTTCAGTAACGGATGCACAAGTCGCACAACATCTAAAAAAAACACATGATGAATACTATGCAAAAGATTATTTAGGAATAAAGAACTTTAAATTAATCAATTACGAAAATTTTTACTTTGAGAATGCTAAAAACTCAAATAATGATAGTGTAAGCTCTGAAGCAAAGCGTCGTGATCATAACATTCAACTCTGGATAGGTTACCATTTTGACTCAATTAACCCCCAAACCAATAAAGAGGAAGTCGGTGGCGGTCATTGCCGCTTCGCCCTAGTGGAAGATAATTGGTATCTGCTTAACTTGTTATAAAGCGTTAAATTGCGAACAACTATATTGACTCTGTTTAGCCTCAGTTTAGACTCACAATATTAAATATGGCATTGCAGTAATCCATTGGATTACTGCAGCAAAGGCGAGAGTATGCAAGAAAAGTTAACTATTAATGACAAATCTTGGTTTGAAACAACTAATTTTAAAGGGATTGAAACTATTAGTTCCACTAGCGATATGTCGCTTAAAGTGGTTTCTTTTTTCTATCCCCTATATATGCCTACGCAGTTATTGCTAACTTTGGGCTTACTATTAATGGGCTTATTACCTTTTATCACTCCTGGTGCAATTGCGTTATACCCACACTTCCCGACAGTGCCACTGGCACTTGTCATTATCAATGTGTGCCTAGTTCCGGGGCATTTTATAATCAGACATTACTTAATCAAGCGTCAATACAAATTGAATGGTACGCAACAGATACACATCAATAACGACAGAATTTCATTACCTGTCAACAGTCTAGTAAATGAGCCAAATGGTCAATTAGAGCTAGCAAAAACAGATATCAGCGGTATAGATATTGTGTATTGGGTGCAAACCAACAAGGGGGTAACCACTCGTACCATTTACGAAACCCATATCTGCCTAGTATCAGGTAAGTCATTAAAGCTAGACGTCCTTCATTACCCACTGAAACATATGTTTTATTTAATGGTATATTTTGACTACCCAGTCAAAATTATTCAACGACATTGCTCTGCTAAATATATTTTTAAAATCGTGCTTTTAGCATTCCCTGTAGTGGCTCATTTCGCATTAACAATCCTTATGGTTGTGCTGATGACTCCTTTAACAATATAAAAATAACATAACATAGGTAATTAACATGGCCATCCCAATTTATTGGCTAAATATTGAACACTCAACTACGCTTTATTTACCCTTCCTATGCAACAACATGGCCCATGATTGTTGGCTAAATATCAAGCAACAACATGGCCATCCATGATTGTTGGCTAAATATCAAGCAATAACCTACGCTTTATTTACTCTTCCTAAATGGTATTTGAAGATGGCCAGACCAAGACTGACAATTGTTAGCTTAGATGACACACCTTCTCCAGCAAATAGAGAGTAGTCACTGCTGTCCGCGAGTCGTCCGTAAGGCTTTTCTGTGTGGTATTATCATTTAACGGGTGAAAACTTTGAGCATCGGCGTGAGTGGGTTGACTCACGTATTCTTGAGCTTGCCACCATCTTTACCATAGATATCTGTGCCTACGCACTCTTTGTAATGAACAGGGAGTAATCACTTGCATGTGGTATTAAAGGTTGATGCAGAAAAAGCGAAATGCTGGTCAGATAAAGAATTGTTAATTCAATGGCACAAAGGCTTTAAAGGTACATTACTGACACAAAAATTTGTTAAAGGTGAGGACCTAAACTCATTTGAGCTTCAAACGGTTAATGAATGCATTACTGAATACCGTAAACGCTTAATTGATATCAGCTGGTTTATGCGCTCCTTGAGTGAGCCAATCGCTCGAATGGTCAATAAAGAAGATAAATGTACCGGAAGATTTTATTCGTTGCCATCCATGGCACTCACCCTTCGGGCCAGCTAAAGCTGTTCAAATTTATTCCCGATAAATTTGTGGGAAGGCGTTTTAAGTCCCAAGCACTGCTTGATGAAGCCGCAGTATTAGCCTGTATGGCTTATGTGGATTTAAACCCAATTCGTGCCAAGATGGCAGCAACTCCAGAAACTTCTGATTACACCAGCATTAAACGTCGAGGTTAAAACATGCCACCCAAAGTTATTGGCCATTAACATATCAACTCCCTGTAGTGTATGTTGATGGATGTAGAACAGAATAAATCGTTAATATGAACATAAAATGATATGTAAATTGTTGAGATTAATGAGGTACAACCAAAGATAATCCACTGACTAGTGGTTGAACAATGTTATCTGTTCGTAATAAGATTAAACAGTTAGATCATAGTAAATGTATAATAAATGGTAACCATATTCACATTACTTATGATGCTTACTTTCTAAATAGTAATGATAAGTGATGTACTGATTTGTCATTAGGTGCTTGTTAATCAAGGACGAATAATCATGAACATTGTCGTTAAGTCGCTAATATTGGCTTCGTTAGTTAGCTTGTCATATGAATCATATGCAGACGATAGTAATTATAATTTTGTTGCGAATAGTAATACTGATAATATTTTTCTTGATAAATGTAAGATTTACAGGGAAATACTAAAAACCAACGATATTGAGTTGTTCAAAACGTTTATCGATCCGTCATTGCATGAGCACCCTCATTTAGCTAAAGGTTTCTCTACTTACGTAAAGAAGTATGAGCGAGAAGTCGGTGAAGAGGCTTATACATTGGAAAGCATTGTCATAGTGAACTTAGAAGACCAAAATTTTGCTGGTGTCGATTACATATATTCATACAATAATGGCAAAGGCCATGGCAACTCAGGTTGTACATTTACCCGCTTAGAAGGTAATCATTGGAAGCTACGAGCTCGTTAACATTAAGAATATTAATAAGCTCTTCAGCAAAATGAAAAAGTGAAGTCGATTAAGGGATAGGATGTTTAACAAGTTAACAGGGACGTTATTGATTACTGCGTCATCATTTTCAATAGTGTCAGCCGTTGAAAAAATAAAGTGGATTTTTATATGCTTTAATCTAGTTTATGTGGTGTTAGCGGTAAGTGTTTTTTCTTTTTCGGCTGAAACTGTCGGGCGTTTAATGTTCAGTATGTTGTTGATGTTGATAGCTTTTAGTTATCAATGTCGATGGTGTTTTGATGCCTCACGTAAGGTGTTAACACAGTTCCATGGTTTCAAGTTAGGGGGGGAATCCATTTATTCCCTTCAACAACAAGATGTTGAGTACTCAATAATAAAAAATATTGAGTTAAAAGAAGTGCATAATACTTATAAAGTGATTTTGCATGTTAAAGAGAGTGAACAAGCTCAATTACCTGAACCGATATCAATATCGTTAAAAGTGAAGCTACATAAGTTGCCCGCATTGGTTCAACAATGTCGAAAAGAGTTAATGTCGCAGGGGATTAATGTTGTCGGTCAATTTGATAGCGTTAGCCGTAAAGATTGGCCAACCTTTAGTTCAGTTTCGCTCGACCAAGATACCGTAAAAGCCTTTATTGGGATTAAGTTATTTAACGACCCGATAAAATTACAATACCCCGTCACACTGTTTATGCTGCCTTTACCTCAGCAATACTTTCATCAAGTCTGGGCTTCAAGTTATATCAGTTTTATAGCTGCCCTGTTTATTCTTTATTCTAGCCAAAATATCGCCGCGGCCATCGTGGTTGCACTATTTGGTGTAGTGGTATCTGCTGTAAGGCGAAAGCTCATTTGCGATAAGCACTATACACAGGGTATATCATCTCCCAATGAAATTGTTATCAGCGAAAATTCACTTGTTATTCCAAGAGTATATTTTGAGGACAAGCAAGTTAGACAGATAGAAAAATCTGCGATTAAATCAATCAATATTGAGTGGAATTGGTATAAAGCTGGCGATGGTGACAGTACCCGGAGGCAATATAGGCGACCTTTTGTATTTAGAGTCAGCATTGATGTGAGTAACGGTGAAAGCATTGTGTTAGCAGGGCAAACGTTTGATAGTAATCAATTTGTTATTGCACTGTGCCAACTCGGGTATAGTGCAACGTTGACGCAAATTTCGAAAATAGCTGCGGTGTGGCGATTTTACATACTCATACCAATAGTTGTCGCGCTACTTGGCATGACAGGCTTTGGCTTGTACTCGCTTTATATTCGTTATTTGGTATAAGAATAAAAAATGAGTAGCATAATGACTATGACAGATTGTCATATTAGAGTTTTTTATTTTCTTCATTGTAAAAGTGATAGCTAATACTATTTAAATGGAGATTAATATGAGATTAATCGTAAGCCTTATAACCATCAGTAGCATAATGTTATTCAGTATTTCAGCGAGTGCCTTGGAGCGCTTCGCGGGAATTGAAGATGGCTCAGATGCGAACCTAAAGGCCGTCTGCAAAGGCTATATGGTCAATAGTTATCTGAAAAATGATCCTGAGTTATTCTTTCATTTATTACCTAAATCGATGAAAAAAATGGAGGCGATGCTTGAGAAAGATTGGCCAGAGGGACACCTAAAACGTTTTGGTGCAGAGCCATTAACGGAATATGATTTTTTTGAGATAGATGATGAGCTCAGGGAATCAATTTATAAAGGTCATCCAGTTAAAAGCATAAGCATAAAATATCAAGCGGGTGTTATGAGGCGTTACCGCGGTAGTTCGTGCTCTTTTGAGCAATTTGAGGATAAACGTTGGTACTTAGCCCAAAAGCCTTAACTAAGTCAAAAAGCCTTATTGTTAAATCAATAGGGCTTTGCTTTTTTAATGCCTAAAAAATATAAAAGGGATTTATGAGTTATAAAATTTGTAAGCAGACAGATGATTGCATTGTGCTGCAAGATACTGGTGGCATTATCGACTTTATTTTTGGTATTGGTATGGCCGCCATGGGGGTAGGTGTTATTTATTTAGGCTGGTTTGGCTACCAAGATACGGGCGAGATATTCATGCCACTCATTATAGCCCTTGTCGGCAGTTGTTTATTCTTCCCTATGTTTAAGCGTAACCGATTAACGATTGATGCGACCCGTAAAGAGGTGGTGAAAACAAAGTCCTGGTTTGGTATAACCAAAGAAAAAGAGATTGTGACTAATAGCAATCTTTCATTACTCGAAATGTCTGGTTTTATTACCGGTGAATTTAACGCTTTTTTTGATCGTCAACAAAGCGTTACACATCATTATGCGCTTAAGTTTTATAGCTACCCTGAATGGCATATCACTATCAGAAATGTTTCAACCATGATCAATATCGTGATGTTTTTTGAAAAACACTTTGATACCGATTTGGCATTAGTTGTTCAGCATAAAAGGCATAAATTTAGTACTAAAGGGTTATTAAAAGACCATAAGCCCACTGCACTTCCAATAGGTGGTTTAGTACGCGAATCTGGCTTTCAGCAACTGACTGTAGGCGGCATGCCTTTTACATCATTAAGATTTTGGCTGTTTGCGATGAGTACCATAGGCATATCATTTTTTATTTCGATATTTATATTTTTCTTTTCTGAATCCGTTTTTACACCCTATGTATCCTTGCCTATTCAATATGCTTTATCAGCGTTACTGATTGGCTTTTTTTCTTGGGTATTTCTTTACCGCGCAGCAGGGACAAAACTCAGAATTTATAATGATACTTTGATTATTAAACATGGTGCATTTAACGAGAAAACCTATAAACGTTCAGATATTATTGGCGTAGTAAACATTACTAGAAATACGTATTTAGTGACTCGGCTAGGTGCAGAATGGTTAGCTTTTAGATTACCCACAGAATACAGCTATGCCATTCATAGTTGGTTAATGCCATATCTGAAACGCTGAATCAGAATACTGGAACCATTTACTTACTTATTTAACTCAACTAACAGGATGTTATTGATGAATATTTTTAAAAAAGCCAGCTTGTTGGTGGCCATGACTACAGCCATTACCACAATGAGCTTTGCTGCATTGGCGAGCAATCAAGGCGCTATTGATGCATTTGAAGCCAAAACTAAACCAATAGCACAAGATGCAAAAGTCTTATCCGACAAGCAATTAGTGTTGATGCAAGAGTTTAATCAGCTCGTGGCGTCGGGTAACACTGCCGCAGTATTTCAAAGTGGTAAGGTTGCAGAGTTACAAGCACTCGGCGAGCAGACGTTGGTGCAAGCTAAGCTATTTGTCAAAGAGTATGAGCAGTTTTTAGCGCAATTACCTGAAACCTCTACCTGTTATACACCTGAAAACGTCACTGAATATAATCAGCTTATTAATGAGGTGGCGACTAAGAATCAATCTTTATCTGAGTTAAGCAGTACGGTCGCACCAGGTGATGAAATGGCTGCTACAATGGCAGTATTAAACTTACAAATGCACGCAGGGCAGGTGAGTGGTTTGGTGCAAATGTTCCAACTGGTGAAGATGTGTTACATCTCTGATGCGATGGGTTATACCAAAGAAGATGTTGAACGAATGCAAGCACTAGAAAATGAGTAATGTGGTTGACGACTATCACATTGCCCATTTTATTTTTTGAAGTGTTGATTTTTTGTAATAATGCAATGTTTTGCTTGTCAGGACTAATTTAGTTTATTTTGAATCAATCACTTATCAGTTTTTAAGGTTGTATTAAGTTGTTAATTTATATATATTTAACAACTTATTCATCTCGAAAATATTAAGGATAATATGCAAGAGGTTATTAAATCGGATAAAAAGTATGCAGTAGCAGTGATTCTATCTGGAATATTTGGCGTATTGGGCATTCATCATTTTTATTGTGGAAGAATGGCTCATGGTGCATTTGATTTAGCTTTAGCGATTGTAGGTATTAGTTTGATGCAGTCTGATGACTTTTCGCTATTTATGATTGGTTTGGGCCTATTTATTATTGATGTTATCCATACTGTGATCGTGACGTTTATACTATTGGTTGGAAACTATAAAGATGGACAAGGTAAATTAATTACCTATCCGGGACAAAAAATTTAATTAAGGGATTACAATGTCAGAGATTCAATTAAGCGATAAAGGTTTTGTGCCAACACTATTACTGTGTTTTTTCTTGGGTGTTTTTGGTGCACATCGTTTTTATGTCGGTAAAATTGGTACCGGTATCTTAATGTTGTTAACCTTAGGTGGTTTAGGCATATGGTCATTGATTGATTTTATTATTATCGCTGTTGGTAGCTTTAAGGATAAACAAGGTAATATGATTAAAGCGGGCTAGTTTTTTGTTGCTTGATAAAAAACCATTAGCTTTTGCTAATGGTTTTTACATTGCGGGTAAGCTATAAGCTTCTTATGGTGTTGTTTTTAGTGACAATAGATGATTGTATAATATTTGGGTAAAGCGTTCTGAATTGTCATAAGTCAACATCAGTTGATTATTTGCGTCTTTCGTATTGAAAGCTTTATTTAAATTGACTTCAATTAACTGTTGATCTGCAACTAAATAATATGTAGGAAGAATGTACTCAGCAACTTCATCATTTATAGCGTCCTCAGTGCTAATAATTAATGGCTGACTACTTGGACTCATGCTGCGTTCTACTGTAAATGTCGTTTCTGGTTGCAGGTCAATATCAAGCAGAGTGATCTTACTTTGTTGCTCATCGACGATGATAAACTCTGGATATAAACTATCAAATTGTGCTCTAGCGACATCATCTACTGTGATCATATCAGCTGTCTCATAATCAGGAAGGTCGTAGATTTGATAATTATTGACTTCACGACACATGACATCAGCTTCTTGAGATACGTTTATAGAATATAATGTTTGTGGCCAATTAATCGTGTTGAATTTAAGACTTTCAGGAATAATATTAAGTATTGAGCTCCAGCTATCACTTGGTGTGAGTATTTTTTCTACATTAATTGTGACATTAACATCTGTTGAGTCATACACTGTTTTGTAACTATTACCTTCTATAAACGGTTCAGTCTTCGGCAATGGTGCAATGGTATACCAACCGTTATGGGTTGTGTTCCAGCATTCTATTTCAACTTCTTGCTCATCTATATCTTTAGGAAATTCGGTAACATACCCTATTCCGTCAATAGAGGTTGACCCTATTACTGTCTTCCCTGTCTCATCATTGTCTAGTGAGAATGTACTGAACTGTGACAGTAACGATAGCGATAAGGTATTAGTGAAACCTTTATCATTAATAATATTACCAAGCACAATATCCCAATCATTTTGTGACAGAATACGAGAATCGATAGGTAATTCTGTAAATCCTAATGCGATGGCTGAGTCACTAAAGAGAATGTTAGCGGCTAAAGTAAAGGCGTCATCTGAGAAAAACTCTTCGATAGAAAGACCGCTATCACTTAATATTTGCCAAAGTTGAGCATACGTAGCTGCAAGAATTTTTTCTGCTGCAATTAAGTTTGGAATTTGAGTCGCGATGACTTGCTGTAAATAAGCAATGGCATAGTCTATGCGCGTAAAGCTAGCTTTGGCTGACATTTCAGCAGAAACTGAGTACAGCGTATTTGCATCTAATTGATACAAAATAGCTAATAGTGCGTCTAACTCGGTTGATAGTTGACTAATGTCACTGTCAGACAGGTCTTGATTCATCATTTCTATCACGCGAGACTGCTTGATATGTGTCAGATTGTTAATCGCGCCATTATATTCTGGGCTTGCGATTAATGTACCTTGTCCTACATCATTAACGATAGCTTTTGGTGCTGTTCGGTTAGTCGGGTTTTTAATCTTAAGTGCTAAAGAGCTGGCCTGGATTACTTGTGTTGCTGTCGCTGCTTCCCAATTAGCCACTAAATAATAGTCTGGCGTTTCAACTTCACTTTTCCAATCTATTTGATAGTTACCGTCAGCATCGGTAATTGCGAATGGTTCATCGCTATCACAAGTTAAGTTTTTATTTAAATCAGCACAAACCGTTGCACCAGATAATGCGCCTTGGTAGACAGCAAGACCGGCTACTTGGTGAGTGTATTCTGATGCTACTGGTGGCGTTGTAGGATTGGTAGGTGTGCCGGCATCAGGTTGGGTTACGTCTGTAGTTGAGTCATCGTCTGATGATCCACAACCTGCTAATAGTGCGCCAGAGATTAAAATGGCTAATAAACTTTTATGGTGCATTAATGTGTCCTTACATTGGATTGTGACTGTGCTTTCACCGATATGTTGATTACCGCACAGTGTCGTGATACATCGTAATACATCTGTCAACTCACTTTTATCCAGTGAATACGTGTCCAGAATGCAGTATTGATGCGGTTTTATAAATAGAGATGGTTAACCTGCCGCGTAGGCAAATAACTGACCTCGACTTTTAATCTTGGTTTTTTTATAAATATTTTGCACGTGCATTTTGACCGTGTTAACGGAAATGTTGAGCTCTTTGGCCATTTCTTCGTTAGTAAGTCCATGCAGTATAAGCGATAGAATTTGTTGTTCTTTTTTTGTGGTCACCGCAAGAATTTTAGCGCGGTTGCCTGACGACGGAACTCGTTTTTTTTGCAAAATGTACTTAGATACGGCTTTATCGCTAAAGCTAATATCGCCATCTTGTACTTTGTTTATGCTCTGTATTTGATCGACCAGGCTTGCGTCGATGCTCATCGCCGCATGAAATCCAGAAGAGATTAGAATCACTTCGAGCTCTACGTTTAATGCTGGGCAATAGGCAATATGTAAATGACTCTTAAACAATTCTGCAGATAAATAGCTTATCTCTTGTAGCGGGTGCTCAAGGTAATGAATCAATATTGCGGTGCTATTTTCAATACTCGCAATCGTCGACAACTCAGCAGATGCGCAGCTTGAACTGCATGTAATAAGATTGCATTCTATGAGATTTGCAAGATGCTGAAATGGCTCTTGCAGATGTAGAGGGAAATCGAGAATAAGCAGGTGTTTAGTGAGCATGTTACTTTCCTTGTTTAAAAATACAGCATCCCTTTGCGGTATTTTTTGAGCCTCGCGGTTGCCTGTTATGCAGAAAGTGGCATCGCTTAGTTATCAAAATTGCGTACTGTTAACTTGTTTTGTATTTTTGGCGCTAGCTCTGATCTTGCCTGGGCTTGTCACATTGTTTGCATTTAAATTTGTGCAGTTTATGAGCCGAGTAAGATAAATTAAAAAAATGGAGCTGTACATTATGCTCATGCTATAACTTGACAAATACAGCGTAAGTACATGTTTACACGCTGTATTTGAGGTCGTTTTTTGCTGTTTAAATGAGCAGGGCGATATAGTACAACATTATAATCCTGTTGCATACGGTAAAATGGGTGTTTTTTCATTCAAGACCCATTCTTTACGATATACCCTTTGTGCTGTGAGGCGGTTAACGTTTAGGTTTGCGTGAATGGCTAGGTTTGCCCTTGTTTGCGGCGGGTTTTTTAGGCTTGCTGCCTCGACCTTGCATAAAGTGTTCTGGGCCTTCAATAGTGTCGCGCATACTCTTGAGTGGCTTTTTCTTGGCTTTTTGCGGGGCTTTTTTTACTTCAGATGACGAGTGTTCAATCAACTTCATTAAGGTACTGAGCTCTTGCTCGTCTAAATCACGCCATTCACCTATCGGCAATCCTTTAAGCGACACATTCATTATTGATTGGCGCTCAAGCTTGGTGACTTCAAAGTTAAAGTATTCGCACATGCGGCGAATTTGGCGGTTAAGGCCTTGGACTAACACAATTTTAAATGCATAAGGTGACACTTGCTCAACCTTACACTTTTTGGTCACTACGCCCAGGATGGGGACGCCAGCAGACATGCCTTTGATAAAGTCATCGGTGATAGGCTTGTTTACGGTAACCACATATTCTTTGTCGTGATTATTACCCGCACGCAAGATTTTATTAACTAAATCACCATTGTTAGTTAAAAATATTAGCCCTTGTGAATCTTTGTCTAAACGCCCAATGGGGAATACCCGTTCGCTGTGGTTAACAAAGTCGACAATATTGTCGCGCTCAGTACCTTCGGTGGTACTGACAATGCCGACAGGCTTATTTAATGCGATAAACACTAAATCGGCTTCGTCACGTGGCTCAATGTCCTGGCCATTCACTTTCACTTTGTCACCTAACTCAACGGTGTCACCAATTTTTGCGCGTTTACCGTTAATAAATACATTGCCCTGTTCAATGAAGCGATCGGCTTCTCGGCGTGAGCATATTCCGCTCTCGCTGATGTATTTATTTAAACGGGTTGCAGATTCACTCATAGCGGTTCCTTTATCAACATAAACGCGCTGCAATGGCAGGCTGGATCGGCGCTGATAATATCATAAACTTTTTGATTATTCTTTAAGGCAAAGCCTTTAAAGCTTGATGTATAAATCACCCAAGTCACATTACAAATCAAAGCCCAGTTGCGCAGTGGTGTCTTTATGTTGAGGTAATAAGTTGATGTTTGCCAGTGGCGTGGCAGAGTTATGAAGCTGCCGTTGTAGCAACCGATATAAATCGACGGCTAACTGCGGTGCATCTTGGTTGTCTGGCGTGTGAATAAACACATAAGGTTGTTTGCCCTCGGCCACCCATAATGGCAATTGCTTAAGCCAGTTTTTAAAGAAATGCATATTCGCTTCTGCTTGTGGGTGCCCAATAAAACGCACCACAGGATGTTGCGCAGTGGCAATGGCATGTACTGGTACTTTAGGCTTTTTTTGATGAGCATCAATCACCGCCGCAGAGGTGGGCGGCGCAGCAAAGACTGGGCGAGTGTCCATAATAATGCGATTGCATTGGTTATCGATAAGTAAGCGATTAAGGTCGCGTTCGGCATCACCTTTGGCAAAAAAGGCTTGATGACGAACTTCGACACCATAAGTTAACCCTTGAGGTACTTGCGTTAAAAATTGCGCTAAAACCGGCAAATGTTGCGGACCAAAGCTGGCAGGTAATTGAATTTTCCACATACCTGTTACGTCGAGTAATGGTGCCATCACCGAGAAAAACTGTTGTAACGCGGGGCCGGCGTTGTGCAGCTTTAGTTCGTGAGTAATGTGCTTGGGCAACTTAAAGGTAAAGCGAAAATCCTGGCTGACTGCTGCGCGCCAAATTTTGGCTTGGGTAACTGATGGCGTGGCGTAAAACGTAGTGTTGCCCTCAACGGTATTAAAGATGTCAGCATAGCGGGCTAAACGCTGGCTTGAGTCATTATTGCCATACACGGTTTGCTGCCAATGGTTTTGCGACCACATTGCTAACCCCAATCGTATGAATGGTGCATGCGGTTGTTGAGCTGATGTCGGGGAATGCGTATTCAAAATGTTCCTCAGAATAAAAACGGTTTTTGGCTTGTTTATGACAAAAAACGCTTTAACGGCTTAAAAAATGATATTTAGTTATTTTGTCTATATCTAATCAGTTTGCCCATCTGATAAAATTAGCCTCATTGGCTATGCTATCTGGTTATCATATCAGCCAGAAAACAAAAAATGCATTATCTTGGTGTTAAGCGTGAGTTGGAGTGTTTGTGTCTAGTTCTGATCCTGAAAGTCAGTTTGATAATTACCGCCCTAAAGCGTCTTCGGCAAAGCCGGTTAAAGTTCGTAAAAGTAAAGCTGGCTGGTTACTGATTATTTTTATTTTAGCGACAGCCTATTTGGTTGAATTTGAAGTAAGAACGTCTTATTACCAATCGTACTTTTTACACCAGTATGCGACCAAGTTGACCTATCAGCTACGTGACTATCGTAGCGACGCAGTTATTTACCCTAAATATGGCCCGTTTGATGACCGACATGGTTATAGCCAACTGCCGCAAAAAATTGAGCGCTTAATCGAACGTAATTACCAAATTACCAAGCAAGTGGCGTTTTCGCCGATGTTGATGGATTACACCGAAAAAGGCTTTTTTCCTCCGTATCACGAAAAAGCCCAATCAGGTTTATTAATTAAAGACTGCCGCGACATGACAGTGTTTGATTTCTCATACCCTAAACGCGTGTATCAAGACCAGGACAATATTCCGCAACAAGTCATTAGTACCCTGTTGTTTATTGAAAACCGTGAAATGCTCAGCCCTGAAACCAATTACAACCCTGTGGTCGATTGGCCTCGTTTTGTGTTGGCTGCGGCCAGCCAAATTGCTGAAATTGCCGGTGTCGACATGTCTAAAGCCGGTGGCAGTACGTTAGCCACTCAAATTGAAAAATTTAGGCACTCTAATCATGGCTTAACCTTAAGCATTAAAGACAAGTTACTGCAAATTGGTTCGGCCATTGTGCGGGTGTATCAACAGGGCGAAAGTACCATTAATGCTCGCCAGCGTATTGTGCAAGATTATCTTAATACCGTGCCGTTATCGTCGGCTCCCGGTTTTGGTGAAGTGCATGGTATTGGTGATGGTTTATGGGCATGGTTTAAAACTGATTTTACTCAGGCCAATCAGCTACTGCTTAGCCGTCATACCCAACAAAACTCAGCGCAGCGCGGTAAGGTGTTTAGAGAGATTGTGGCGTTAATGATTGCCCAGCGTCGTCCGTCATATTACTTATTGCAAGGCCATGATGATTTAGAGTCGTTGGTTGACAGCTATTTACGTTTATTGGGCCGCGATGGCCTGATTGAAACCCAGTTAATGGTGTCGGCGTTAGAACAAACTCTTACCTTTAACACTACTAAGTTAGCAAGCACTAACCCTGCTAATAATAAAGGCGTTAACGCCGTACGCATTCGCACAGCGGGCATGTTAGATCTTAACTTATTCGACTTAGACCGTTACGATTTAACGATTAACAGTACATACCATGGTGACTTACAGCAAAAAGTGAGTGATTACTTACGCAGCCTGGCAAACGTCAGTTCAGCCGAACGCATTGGTTTATTGGGCGAGCGTTTATTGTCTGCGCAGCAACTCGATAAAGTGCTATACAGCTTTACTTTATATGAAAGCACCGACAGCGCTAACCGTGTGCGTATTCAAACCGACAGTATTGATCAGCCTTTTGATATTAACGAAGGCAGTAAACTCGAGCTCGGCTCTACCGCTAAGCTGCGGGTATTGGCAACGTACCTAGACATTATTGCCGAGTTGCAACAGCGTTTCTCAGCCATGACGGTAGCCGATTTACGCCAGGTCGATGTAGAGCGCAAAGACCATATTACTCGCTGGGTGGTGGATTATTTAATTACCACACGTGATCGTAATTTAACTCGTATGCTCGACGCGGCGCTGCAACGTGAATATTCAGCTTCACCAGATGAGCGCTTCTTCACGGGTGGTGGTCTGCATGTATTTAATAACTTTAATAAGAAAGAAAACAGCCGCGTACCCACCTTATATCAAGCCTTACAAGAGTCGATAAACTTACCGTTTGTACGCTTAATGCGCGACATTGTTAGCTACAGCAGTAGTTACAATAGCGAAGGTAGCGTGTCGCAATTATTGCGCAATGACAAAGACCCACGCCGCGAAGAATACCTAAAAGCGTTTGCTAAGCGTGAGGGGAGTTCGTTTGTAAAACGTTTTTACCGTAAATACCGCCAACTTGCGCCAGAGCAACGTTTAGAGGTGTTATTTGATGGGATCTCGCAACAAGAGCATAAGTTAACGGCGGCGTATCGTTATTTAAAACCCTACGACGGTGCCCGCGAACTTAAGGCCTTTTTAAGCGCGCGTTTGCCGACTAAAAACTTTACCGATAAACAAATTAACTTACTGTATAACAAGTACGGCGAAGAAAAATTCAACCTTGCCGACCAGGGTTATATTACCCGAGTGCACCCGTTGGAATTATGGGTATTACGTTATTTAAATGATTACCCAGAAACCGGCTTAACTCAGGTATTAGACGATGCCCAACCTCAACTGCAAGAGGTTTATCGTTGGCTATTTAGAACCCGCCATCAAAATGCCCGAGATGTGCGGATCCAGGTCATGCTAGAGGTTGAAGCATTTTTAAGTATCCACCAACGGTGGGTACGAATGGGTTATCCGTTTGAATATATGGTGCCATCGTTAGGTTCTGCGTTAGGCAGCTCGGGCGACAGGCCTGCTGCACTAGCCGATTTAATGGGCATCATTCAAAATGACGGTTATCGTTTCCCAACCGTGCGCATTGATGAACTGCAATTTGCTAAAGACACCCCATATGAGGTGACGCTTGCCAATAATAAGCAAATGGTCACACGAGTGATGCATCAGGAAGTGGCTAGGGCTCTTAAGCGCGCGCTTGCGAATGTGGTACAAAATGGCACCGCCAGACGACTCAATGGCAGCTTGTTAGACAGTCAAGGCCAGGCGATTATCATGGGCGGTAAAACCGGTACCGGCGACAACCGCATCGCAACCGAAATCCGTAATGGGCGTAAGGTATCATCAACAGCGATTAACCGCACAGCAACGTTTGTGTTTTACCTGGGCGATCGCCACTTTGGTACGTTAACGGCATTTGTTCCAGGAGAAAAAGCAGATGATTTTAGCTTTACCTCTGCACTGCCATTACAAGTGTTAAAAGGCATGATGCCAATTCTGTCGCCAATGATTAATCAAACTGAGCAGTGCCAGCCAGGGTTGTAATAGAGGCTGAAGCAATAGCTCAAGCTTTAAAGCAGTAGATTAAAAGAGTCAGTTAAACTAAAAGCCCATGGATGATCCATGGGCTTTATTGATCCTGAGTTCTGGCCAGTGAATTATTGATACAAGCTGAGCATCACCACTAGATGGCACACAGCAACCACACTGGTGAGGATGGTACGCAGGGTAATGTAGCGGGTGGTCGCAGACAATTGTTTGGCTTTAAACTCAATATACAATAAATACACGTAGCCACTGACCAATAAGATTAATGCCGACAATTCAAACGGTGTTAATAGCGCAATCCAACAGCCTAGGGCAATAACGTTACTGATAATCAATAATTTAGCGATACTGTCATCAAGATTTAATACTACCGCTTTGCCCCACAATGCTCCCGCCATAAAACTTAAAATAATCGCACTGTAACTAATAAAGCCAAGTAAGGTATGCTCAGGTGATAACACACTATGGTTAAACGCCAACAGGCTCAGTGTGATAAACGGAATTAAGCCTGCAAATCCGAGCCATTGCCAAGTGCTGATATTTTTCATGCTATCTCCTTTGGTATAAATAACGCCGTTAACTCCAATATAAATGATCTTAGTTGTACAACCTATAGGTGAATGAAGCCCAATGAATATTTATCTTAAAGACGTTAGCGAACAAGATTTAAGCTTATTATTTGAGTTTCAAAATGATCCTGTCGCCAACAATATGGCCGATGTTCCGGCGCGGACACGCGAGGCGTTTTATCAGCATTGGCAGCAGAATATTTTTGCCAATGATCAAGGTATCGCAATCGGTATTTGGCATAACAATTTGTTGGTTGGCCATTTGGTGTCGTGGGTAAATCTTGAATTAGCCACAATCGATGAGCCAGAAGTGCGTCTTATTGGCTACTGGATTGGGCGAAAATACTGGGGGCAGGGGATTGCGACTCAAGCACTTAAGTTGTTTTTACAGCAATACATAAGCAGCCCTGTTTACGCTTATATTGATGCGCAAAATCAAGGCTCGTTAAGGGTGGCTCAGGCTAATGGGTTTGCGGATGTTACGCCGCAATACCCATCGCTGTTTGCTAAAGATAACTTATTAATACTTAAGCGTGATAGCGTTAAAAGTTAATGACCAGCACCGCCACATCCACCACAACAACTGCCGCCATTACCTTGTTTTTTCTGTGATGTTTCTGCTGTTGTCGTTTTCGCTTCAACGCTATTAGTCTCTAGCGCTTTTTGGGTCACTTGGCTAACCGATTCTGTTTGTTTGGCTGGTTTAAAAATACCGCTAATTGAAAAACTCATGGTGATGCCTCGTGATAAAGTGGTTAGTGACTAATCGTAAACAATTTAAATAATTTAAACATATAAATATATTGCATGTTTAAATTGTATTCTTCTTCCTGTGTGAGTCAAGTGCTTTTAGTGATGCGCAGAAAGTCCTTTTGCGGCATGTGTGCTGCCTCACATTGTGTGGTGAAGGCAAATGATATTGATGAGCAGATCATTTACGTGATTGCAATAAAGGATCTGGTTTATACTAGCGGCTCTTGTTATTGGAGTGCTTATGTCTTTTGCTGGATTATCGTTACATCCCACCTTATTAACTCGCTTAGCAGAATTAAATTATCAGCAAGCTACACCTATTCAATTAAGCGCTATTCCGGTGATATTAAGCGGTAAAGATGTGATGGCGGGCGCGCAAACCGGCACGGGTAAAACGGCCGCTTTTGCGCTGCCCATATTACAATCAATTTTGAATCAACAACTGCCTGCGCCATCACAATCAACACAAGCACTGTCAACAGAAACACAATCACCTCAAACGCAAGAAAAGCCGCAGAGTATTAGCAAGGTTATTCGTGCACTCGTGTTAGTGCCTACCCGCGAATTAGCACAACAAGTTCACCACAGCATTGAGCAATATGCCCACGGCAGCGGCATTACCAGCGTGATGGTATATGGCGGTGTCAGTATTGGCGCGCAAATTACTCAGCTCAACAATGGCACCGACATTTTGGTGGCAACCCCAGGGCGATTATTGGATTTATTGCGTAAGCGAACGCTTACTCTGTCGCAGTTAACGCATCTCGTGTTTGACGAAGCTGACCGTATGCTTGATATGGGCTTTAAAGATGAGATTATCGATGTACTCAAACAAGTGCCTAAAACACGGCAGACCCTGTTGTTTTCAGCCACGTTAGATGACCGTATTTTTAGCTTTAGTAAACGCTTACTGCAATCGCCTAAAGTCATCGAAGTTGCTAAGCGTAACACCACCGCCGCGAGTATTGTTGAACGCGTTTATAACCTCGACGGCAACCGAAAATGTGCGGCGTTGTGTCATTTAATCAAAGTGGAGAATTGGCAACAAACCTTGATTTTTAGCCGTACCAAACAAGGTGCTGATGCCCTAGTGAAACAAATGAAACAGGCAGGTGTGAGCGCAGAGGCATTTCATGCGGATTTGTCGCAAGCAGTGCGTGAGCAAGTGCTAAATCACTTTAAGAGCGGTGAGCTAACAGCATTAGTGGCCACCGACGTAGCAGCCAGAGGCCTCGATATTAACGAGTTGAATTACGTGGTGAATATGGAGTTACCGTTTCAGGTTGAAGACTATGTTCACCGAATTGGCCGCACAGGCCGTGCGGGTAATCAGGGCCAAGCCGTTACGTTACTCAGTGTCGATGATGAGCCGTTATTGGTTAAGTTAGAAACCTTTTTAGACCGCCGATTGCCGCAACAATGGTTAGCAGGCTATGAGCCAGACCTAGACCAAATGGCTGTTACCACGCGTAAAACCACCAAGAGCGCGCTAAAACAACAAGCCCGTAAAAAAGCCTTAGGCCAACGTCCGTCACGCAATAAAAAATAATTGTGTTTGCGCGACTTTCTTATGGACGTCGCGCATCGGTATATTATTTCCGTCTTTTAATTGCCATATTATTGTCATACTTTTTGAACCTTGTTGTCACATTAGTTGCTTATCTTAACTGTCGAATAATCATACCTACATTTGAACAGTTATTTTGTGAGCATACTAAAGGACACTATATGAGCAAGGCGACGTTTAACCCAATTCGTTTTAATAAAAGCAATAACACTCCTTTCAATGAAGTGATGGACAAACACCTTTCGCGTCGTAATTTTGTTAAACGTGGTTTAGGCTTAAGTGCCATGACCGCTTTTGGTGGTTTCGGATTAAGTGCTTGTGGTTCTGATAATAAAGACAGTTCCACAGAAACCCCAACCACTCCAACAACGCCTACAGCTCCAACACAAAGCTCAGCAGTATTAGGCTTTGAATCTATTCCGGGATCGCTAACCGATGCCGTTGCCGTTCCAGCGGGCTATTCTGCTTATGTCTTAGCACCTTGGGGCACGCCGCTCAATACCAAAGCCGCAGCCTGGAAAGATGACGGAAGCAACACCGCAGATGACCAAGCTAACTCAGTGGGTATGCATCATGATGGCATGCATTTTTTCCCACTAAATGATGTTGGTGATGACGGCTTATTGTGCATTAACCACGAATACATTGACCAAAGTGCATTACATCCAACAGGCCCAACATATGACACCGACGGCAAGCGCAGTGTTATTGACGAAGTGCGTAAAGAAATCAATGCTCACGGTATTTCAGTTGTACGCATCAAGCTGGTATCAGGCATGTGGCAAGTGGTTGAAAACGACAGTTACAATCGTCGCTTTACCGGTGCTAGCGTAATGGATATGGGCGGTCCTTTAGCGTACAGCTCGTATCTTGAAACACGCTACTCGCCAGACGGAAGTCAGGCGCGCGGTACCCTCAACAACTGTGGTAACGGTTACACGCCTTGGGGCACTTATTTAACCTGCGAAGAAAACTGGCCAGAGTATTTTGTGAATAAAGGCGAGAAGACTGAAGCGCAATCACGTATTGGCATTCCAAGCACTGACACGCGTTATGGCTGGAACCATTTAGCCGGTAACGACGATGAGCGTTTAGACGAATTTGCCCGTTTTGACATGACACCAACCGGCTCAAGTGCGGCTAACGATTACCGCAACGAAGCCAATGGCCATGGTTATATTGTTGAGATTGACCCATACAACCCGAACTCTCGCGCGGTTAAACGCACAGCATTAGGGCGTTTCCGTCATGAAGGTTGCGTGTTTGGTAAGCTTGAAGAAGGCAAGCCACTGACGTTTTATTCTGGTCACGATTCTCGCTTTGAATACCTCTACAAGTTTGTGTCTGACGCAGTATGGGACGCAGCAGATGCCAACAGCAGCAATCGCTTAAGCGTCGGCGACAAGTACATGAACGCCGGCACCTTATATGTGGCCAAGTTTAGTGAAGATGGCGTAGGCGAGTGGTTGCCTTTAACCCTAGACGGAATGACAACTGACGGCGGGACACTAGCGGATAGTTTTGGTTCGTTAGAAGAGATTATTCTAAACACAGCGGGCGCAGCAGATTTGGTTGGTGCAACCCCAATGGATCGTCCAGAATGGGCGGCAGTGGATCCATTTACTGGCAGTGTTTATCTGACGCTTACCAATAACAGTAAACGTACCGACAGCACTAACCCTGCTAATCCACGTTTAAATAACAACTTTGGTCATATTATTCGTTGGGACGAAGGCGATGCGGCCACTGACTTTAGCTGGGATATCTTTGTTTTTGGTTCGCCAGATGATGGCGATGCCGCGACTAACTTATCGGGCTTAACTGACCTCAACCAGTTTGCTAGCCCAGATGGATTGGCGTTCGATACTCGCGGTATTTTATGGGTGCAAACTGATAATGGCGCCTCTGAAGTGGGTGAAGAAACCAACGACCAAATGCTCGCGATTGTGCCATCAACCATGGTTGATGCCGACGGTAACCAACAAGTCGTGAGTGCCGACAACCAAACTCAGCTTAAGCGTTTCTTTGTTGGGCCAAACGGTTGTGAAGTTACCGGCTTTGCGATTACTCCTGATTACACTTCCGTTTTTGCTAATATTCAGCATCCAGGCAACTGGCCATATTCTGATAAAGCAGATGAAGCTACACCCGCTGGCATAACAGTTCGTCCACGCGCAGCAACAGTGATTATTCGCAAAGATGATGGCGGTGCGGTCGGCGTTTAATATGCTGTAGGTTGCTTAGAGATAATTTAGAGATAACTCATTAGTTGCCTTAAGCGATAGCCACTTTTAATACTAACCCTGATAGACTCGTGCTATCAGGGTTTTATTATTTATCAGCGTATTATTTATCAATATATTATTTATCAACGTATTATTAATAGCAGGAGCGTTATGCTAAAAGGCATTCACCATGTGGCCATCATTTGTAGCGATTACCCTCGCTCAAAAGCGTTTTATACCCAAATATTGGGGCTAAAGATTATTGCCGAAAATTATCGCCAGGCCCGCGACTCATATAAGCTAGATCTTGCTTTGGCCGACGGAAGCCAAATAGAATTATTTTCGTTTAATGGTGCCCCACAAAGACAGAGTTTTCCTGAGGCGCAAGGATTACGACACCTAGCCTTCAACGTCGACGATATCAATCAAGTGGTACAGCATTTACAACAACATGGTGTGGAGGTTGAGCCTATTCGAGTCGATGAGTACACCAATAAGCAATACACCTTTTTTAGCGATCCTGATGGCTTGCCATTAGAGCTATATCAAACGGCTTAACAGGCTTTCTTCCCAGGTTACCGCTCAACTTTTTACTCTCTCATTGCGCTCATATTTACGCTGCTGATGTCATTTTTGGCAGCGTGCTTGAGTGCTTTCGTGTCAACGTTATCTTTACCTTGTTGTTAATTATCATCAGTTGCAGCGTAAATAAACTTTTAAAATTACAATCTTTACACAAATGATAATGATTTGTATTTGCGATCTTTATTGTATTTATGTAGAGTGCGTCACATAAACAAACTTTCATAAACGCTAATTAACCTAAACCCTTATTCCGAGTTTAGGTTAATTAATAATAGGATGATGTTAGACATGAAATCGAACAGTTACAGTAAGTTGTCGTTAGGTGCACAGGCCGTTGCCGCGGCATTAGTGTTTGGTTGCCCAGCAGTTTATGCCGCTGACACCACTAAAGAAACTTGCGATAAGGATATTTTAGCCAACTGTAAGCCAGCAGAAACTGACGAGTCTATCGAGCGAATTCGTGTACATGGTGTGCAAAATTCGGTTTACATGTTTAACAGTTCGGCCGACAAACGCCGTCTTGCAGAGTTAGTCGATACCCCACAGGTTATTACGGTATTAACCCAAGACCAAATTCAAGAATCAGGCAACACTGACTTAAAAGACATTTTGTCAGCCCAGGCGGGTGTAACATTAGGCACCGGTGAAAACGGTAACGCGTTTGGCGATCGTTATATTATCCGTGGCCACGAAGCGCGCAGCGACGTGTTTGTTGATGGCCTTCGCGACCCAGGCATGACAACCCGTGAAAGCTTTGCTACTGAGCGCGTTGAAATCACTAAAGGCCCAAGCTCAACCTTTGCTGGGCGTGGTTCATCAGGTGGTGCTATTAACAGCGTCACCAAAAAAGCCTCAGTAGCGTATGACTTTGGCCGTGTCGATTTAGGTGTAGGCACTGACGACCATAGCCGTATCACCATTGACTATAACTTACCGCTCTCTGAAAAAGTTGCAGTACGATTAAATGGTTTAACCGCACAAGAAGACAAGCCAGGCCGCGAAGGCATTAGCAGCAAACGTGAAGGTGTGCAGTTATCGGGTGTGTATGAAACCACCGATGCACTGACATTCACCGCCGACGTTTACCACTTAAACGCAGAAGACGTGCCCGATTTAGGCAGCTACTTTGATAAAGATACCCGTAAGCCATTAGAAGATATTCCGGTATATGCACAAGACGGTGACTTTTTAGACTCAGAGGTGACCACCTTTACTCTGCGTACTGAATACGAGCTTAATAGTGACATTACCCTGTATAACGCGACTCGTGTGGGTCATACCGAAAACGGCTACATTACAACCGGTATGAGTGGAAGTACTCGTGCCGATACCGATGCAACCGCGCCAGGTGTTGATACGCTGAAATTAAGTACTCACCAGGGTAATCAAGATGTTGACTACTTTAGCACCCAGCTCAATTTATTCTGGAACACCAAAATCTTTGGCTTTAACAACAAGCTAGTCTTTGGTTTGGAATACACTGACGAAAATGTCGATAACGGTGTGTATAACATTACCAAAAATAATCCAACAAACTGTTCTACAAAAGGGAGCAGCAGCGTGTCTGAGTCGTACTGTATTATCGATGGCAATGGTAATACCGTTGATAATATCAGCCAGCTTATAGGGTACAGTTATGTAAAAGGCGAGTCAGATGCCATCTTCGACATCAAAACGGTGGCGGCATACATGATGGATAACGTTGAACTGACAGAGCAACTGTCGATGTTTTATGGTTTAAGACTCGACAGCTTCGACTACAGCAACCAAACCAGCAAGACCTTATATGAATATTCAGACACCATGTATAACTTCAACTTCGGTTTGGTTTACGACCTGTCTGAAGATGCCAATATTTATGCTAACTACAGCACGGCAACCAACATTAATGGTGGCGAGTCTGACTTAGGCGGCAACTGTGGTTATGGCGGTGTTTGCGGTACTGAAGATCAAGCCAGTGAAGCCGATGCTGAAATCGTAGAAAACATTGAACTTGGTACCAAGTGGATGTTGTTTGACGATAAAATGATGTTCTCAGCGTCGATTTTTCAAATCACTAAAAGTGACGTGATGGAAAGCGTTGGCGACAGTTATACCACCCTCGGCACGCTAAACACAGGTGAAAACCGCGTTAAAGGCATCGAGTTTGGCATGGTGGGTAACATTACTGACGAGCTAAGCATACAATTCTCGGCAGCCAAAATGGACTCTGAAGTGTTGGAGTCTTATGATCCCGCTAACGTCGGCTTGACGTTAAGTAACTTTGCTGACGAAAGTGCGTATTTGCAATTACGTTATCAGTTAACTGAATCATTTGTTATCGGTGGCAGCTACACATATCAGAGCAACATGTTCGGTGGCCAACCAGATACTGCCGCAGGTTACGACGCCACCAACGAGCGTTACAGTATTGAAGTACCTAGCTATCAAGTCGTTGATTTATTTGCCAGCTACAATGCCACTGAAGCCTTAACATTCCGCTTAAATGTGGGTAACGTAATGGACGAAGAGTATTGGACAGCAGCATACCGTTCGGGTGCATTTATGTACCTGGGTGATGCGCGTAATTCGAGACTGTCGATGACATACGAATTTTAATCGAGTGATTTGCCGTTAACACCAACGCTTAACTTCCCGTTAAGCGTTGGTTTTTTTGATTTTGGAAGCCATACTTATCCGCATTAGAATGTGCTCTTTTAGCGAAAGTTATCAGTGTGGTATTCGCGGCAGCCTTTTGAGGGCATAGTGCGCTACGTTAAGAAAGGCTAACAAAGAAGAACGCGCTGATAAATTCGCACTTCGGGGCTGTGTCACAACCCTCATTACTGCTTCAAATGACTTTGATGTAGATGACTATACCTACAGTCATTTTCATTGTACTGAGCCTAGTGACAGAGCCTAAAATAGATCACATTCTAATAAGGATAAGTACAGTGGTTGTTATAGAAAAAGTGCTCAATCAAGAGCAAGTCAGCGTTTATCGTCAGCAGCTGGAGCAATGTCCCTGGGGCGACGGTCGTCAAACGGCAATGGGCATGGCTGCGTCTGTTAAACAGAATCATCAAGCTGATGCGCAAGACGCCAATGTGCAGCAACTGGCTAATCAGTTATTAGCACGTATTGGTGACACGCCTAAAATTGTGTCAGCCGCTTTGCCGCATAAAATTTTCCCACCGTGTTTTAACCGCTACAGCGAAACCGAAGAATACGGCTACCATGTCGACGCCGCCATTATGCGTATTCCACATACCAGCGAGGTCATTCGCAGCGACGTGTCGATGACGGTATTTTTAAGTGAACCTGAAGAATACGATGGCGGTGAATTGGTTATTTCTACTGAATTTGGTCAGCAGCAAATTAAACTGCCAGCCGGGTATGCAGTGGTGTACCCATCAAGCAGTTTACATAAAGTTACCGCGGTTACTCGCGGTCAGCGGGTTGCTGCCATTACCTGGATGCAAAGCATGGTGGCAGATTCAAACTTACGCCAAACCTTATATCAGCTAGATCAAACTATTCAAAAGCTGATTAACGCCAATAAAACCGATCGCGCTGAATTAGACAATTTGCACAATGTGTATCACAACTTAATTCGGCAATTTACCCAGTTGTAATCCTAATAAAAAAATGGCGTATATTCATATAAATATACGCCATTTTATATTGTATTATCAGTGGGCTGCTTTTAGATAAACTCGACCGAGATAAGCATGAACATGATCAACATATGCATTAACTAGTTTACTGTCATCTGGCCGGTGTAAAGAATAAAATTACGCAATAAAATCACCCCTAATAAACTTAAACATGCCGTACCTGCTACATATGAAAACTTACGTTTTGATGTTGCGGTCATAAATAGGTTCATGGCAAGAGGAGCGGATAAACCCAAGCCCATAATTCCGAACCAAAATACCCAGCCCCAAAACCCTTCGCCAAGCGCATTGAATGCCGCAGCTTTGCTCTGGCCACCACTGAACACTAAACCTAGGAAGAAGGTGAACATCAGTAATATCTCGCCTAAAATCAGTGGGATCTCTATTTTATGAATAAAACGTACTTCAGCACCATTGGGGTTGCCTTTGAGTAACACACCGCCTAATAGTGATGCCGCAGCACCAGAAGACAAGCCAGAAGCTAAAAACAGCAAGGGTAATACGCCAGTATTCCACATCGGGAAGTGAGGCTGAGCCGACAATAGAAATCCGGTATAAGCACCTAACGACACTGAGAATATAACCAGTAAACCGGTTATACCTGCTTCATAACGAGCAATAATACTGGTGAGTTTACCGACAATGGGTAAACGTTCTTTACATAAATCATCAATGGGTTGTTTAAATGTGATGATAATCCATCCATACATAAACACTTGATAGAGCATTAAGATAATCACACCCATCGACATCACTGAGGTAGGGTTATAAAACACCAGAATTTTCCAAAAGTGCAAAGGCTTGGTTAAATCAAATACTAACACCCCTAAACCCGCCAATACCGAAATAGCTGCAACCACACAAGCTGCTTGAACAAATCCAGATTGATATGCTTTACCTTTCAGACAACCGTGTTTGAGTAAAACAGCAAAGAACATCGCACCTGCGGATACTCCGGCTAAAAATAAGTATATGGCAATGGGCCAGTGCCAGACCAAAGTGTCAAAATGAAAAGCACTCATAATATAATCTCCCCTTGTTTCGCCTTGATACGAAATATTTTAGGTCGAGTACCCAAACTTTGTTTATAGCGCTCAGTTGGATTCGCTTTTAATCGCGCAACGAGTTCAGATCCTGGATCTTTAAGATTGCCAAACACTAACGCTTTGGTTGGGCACGCCTCTACACATGCCGGTTGTTTACCCTCTTTTAGATTCGTTTCACGGCAGAAGTCACATTTGTCGGCCGCTTTTGTCACAGGGTTAATAAAACGCACTTCATACGGACAGGCTGCAATACAATATAGGCAACCCACGCATCTATCTGCGTTTACTGCAACAATACCGGTTTCTTTATCGATAAAAGCGGCTCCTGTGGGACAAACCGCAACACAAGGTGCGTTTTCGCAATGTTCGCAAGAATGTCGAGAAAAATGGTAAAACTGATCAGGGTATTCACCAAACGGCCCAGATTTTTCGATGCTTAGCCGCGTAACACCTTCGGGTACATGATTGACCTCTCTGCATGCTTCAACACAAGCGTTACAGCCAATACATTTGGTTTCATCATGTAGCAAAGCGTACTTTATGTTATTTATCTCGGGTTCCATTTCGGCATTTTTGCCACTGAGTGGATATACCGATACGCCCGCAACCAATGCGCAGGTGCTTTTAAGGAAATGTCTTCTTGAATTTTCCATGATTCATTACCTCTGCACACTATGGCAACGTTGGCACTCAATGCTGCGTTGTTTGGCTGTTAACGTCATCATTGGGTCGGTTTCTGGATGCAATTGATGACATGAACTGCAATTGACTTTTTGCGCGTGCACATTATGAGTCCACTCACTTTTACCAAGGTTTGTCGCACGATGGCACGTCAGGCACACTGCATTTTGCGCGATTAATGGGATTTCACTACCAGCAGAAAACACCATCAAGTCGTTAGGTTTTTTAGGGTGATTACCTTTTTCACCATGGCATGAACTACAGCTTAAATTGAGCCCGTCCTGGGCGTGGTGACCTTGCATTTTGCCGTTGCGTTTATGGCATTTCATGCACGAGTCATTATTCATTTGCTCAGTAGAGTCAGCGCAATGTGCTGCCTGACTAATAAGCGTGAGCGACAATACACCTACGCTTAACATCAGTAGCCAGTTATTTCGGGACATAATCAGTCCTCTCTACAATGATTGGAATAGTGAAAATGTCGGGTGATACCACTAAGTTGTCACCCGACGGGCCTTCATGCGGGTAACACGCCTTTTAACATTTGCACGTCGTAAGGTTTTCCTCGAGCCATTTCAACTAACTTAATGTTGAATTTTTCGAATAAACTTTTTGCACTTGCATCATCTTGTTGACTGAAGTCAGAAATAATCAACTTCACTTCAGACGAGTCATGATCAATCACGACGTAGTCGAGTTTAGTGTGATGTTCTGCAGCGCTATGGGCATCCATTTCAAACACATTGTCCATAGGTACATTGCAGCAAACGTCGTACTTTCCTCCTACTACAGCTTGTAGTGATTTCATGAAATCAACATTTTGAGTGTCAAAAAGTGCTTTTTTTAGCGTGATTGGGTGTTCGGCGTGATCTGTTTTGAAGAACTTAATACAAGTCATAATAAACATGACAACGATAAAAGGTACGGCAATAAACAGTACGGAGTACACGAACGCATAACTTAAAAAGACTGAAGTAAACATATATACCTCCAAAACGCATTTTAAAATTATTGTTTTTTTCGAGCCATCTTATGTCTTAGATGTACTGTTAATAGTATTCCAGCAGTGATGTATAAACTTGATCTTAATCAAGTAATTAAAGCTGCTTTTAGGTTTTTGATGAGAGTTAAGAATCAGATCTAATTGCTTTTTTTGTTTATTTGTTTTTATGTTTTTTGATTGCCATTAAAGCGGTATTTAATAATCGTATTTTAACAATGTGTATTTTTAAAAATCTATTTTCACTAATGGTTTATTTCAGAATGTGTAATCCGGTCGTATTTTTGCCGTACTTTGTTTGTTTTCACTTTTTAAACAATCAATTTTATGATCTGGATTAACTAAAATGTGAATAATTGAAATAAAGTTATCAAATACAAATGAACTCGATAAAATAAAAGGTTGAATGTTGGAACGGAGTCATTGATATGAAACCTATCGACTTAGACAAATTAGATTTATTAACACTCACTATATTAGTGTGTCTGTATGAGCATAAGTCAGCGACGCATGTTTCAAAAATATTAAATGTGCCCGCCTCAAAAATCAGTCGCTGTTTGCACACCGCAAGGTTAATCTTTGGCGACGACCTGTTTATTCGGCGCAAATATGGTTTAGTGCCCAATGATTATGCCGGTAAAATTTATCCTATTGCGAAAGAAATTGTTGATTGCGCCAAACATTTTAATCGGGTCAACAGTGCTGAACAATTACATCATCGCTACTTTGAATTAGTGTTTCCAGGGATGATTGCTCATGCTTTCCCAAGGGCGTTGATGCAAGAGATTAAAGATCATAATAAGAGTATCCACATTAATGTGGGCAGTTGGAGCAATCATTCATTAGAAAGCTTAACTAATGACCCGCATGGTATTGTGATGTGCTGCTGCAAAAGCCCGGACGAAGTGCGTTTTTTTGATCAAAACCTGCAAGTTGAAGTGTTAGCGACCTTGAATAGGCAATACTTATTATGCTGTAAAAAACACCCTATTTTAAAACAAGACATTAGCCTAGAAACCATCGCAAAATATCCTTTTATCAATACCTTTCTTGGCGTACAAGCACCGGTTTTGAATCCGTTTCAAGAGTACTGTAAGGCAAAAGGTTTACCTGTAAATACCGAAATGACCATCACTAGCGTGTCTTCATTATTTGAGTATCTTTCTGACTGTCAGTCTTTGGCTATTACGCCGTATAAAGCGGTGTATGACATGCTCGATGATGACTCAGGCATTCACGCTTGCCAATTGTCTGAAGTCGAATGCGAGCGTATTTTTCAGGTGGTTGATCCATTAAAGTTAGTCATGGTCACTTACCCTACATCAGAGAATGAAGATTCTAAGTGGTTGAAGAAAAAGATCCGTGATTTAACCGCAACGCTTATTTAAAGTAAGTAACATGACCTTATTTAATACAGCACAATGACGACTCGTGAGTTCTTTGAATCATGCTTGTTTTGCGCATGTAATAGCATTATCAGCATGTAATATCATGACGATATGTGCCAGGGATTTTATCGTCACTATGCACTCAATAATATTTTTAGTACTTATTAATTTTATTCTTATATTTAATGGCGTCACAGATTGAAATCATGAGTTAGACTAAAGCATAGTTGAAATGAAGTTGTTTGTTAGTTAGGTGTGTTTATTATATTTGTGTTTGTATTTTTTGTAGTGGTGTTTTTACTATGCAGAATTGTAAATAGGTATATTGAATAGTAAGGTTTTGCACAGTGGTATTGTTGCTAATGATTATGTTTAAGATTGATGGTAGGTTTATATAAAATATACTTTATGTTTTTTGCTGTATATTTTTTAAATACATAAATATTATCGAATATTATTTGTATCGATAACATGGCTCACAAAAATATCTTTGGTGCATCGTGATACGACAAGGCGACAATATCGTACAGCCTTAAAAGTGAATAGATAAGGCTTTACTGTGTGATTCTGATTACGCTAATCTTCAAGTCAAACAGCGCGCATGAGTGCTGCATAAGGAGGCTGCATAAGGAGATAGTGTGAGCTCAACTGAATCGATTAATAATACATCCTCAAAACTGAAATCATTTCTATCGGGTGCGTTAGCGGTGATGCCATTAACCATTGCCGTCATCCCCTGGGGGGTTTTAGCCGGTTCATTCGCATTAGAAGTTGGCCTAACCGCGGTAGAAAGCCAAGCCATGTCGGCCATTATTTTTGCTGGTAGCGCACAATTGGTCGCTCTAGGCATGATAAAAGCGGGTATTGGTATCGGCAGCATTTTAATTACCACCTTACTTATTACCTCAAGGCATTTATTGTATGCCATGGCCATGCGCAGCCAAATTAGCCCGTTACCCCTTAAATGGCGCCTAGGACTGGGCTTTTTACTCACCGATGAATTATTTGCTATCTCTAACCAGGCCCATGGCGGCGATAAGCCCGCACAACATCAGTTTGATCGTTGGTACGCGCTGGGTGGGGGGTTAACCTTCTATCTCGGTTGGAACATTGCCACGTTATTGGGCATTGTTGCGGGGCAATCAATTGATAATTTGGGTGAACTTGGGCTCGACTTTGCTATCGCCGCCACCTTTATTGCCATTGTGGTGCCGACAGTAAAAAAACCATCGATATTAGTGTGCGTGTTGGTGTCACTCTCGTTAGCGGTCGTGTGCGCCGTGTTTGCGATTCAAGCAGGGTTGCTCATTGCCGCCATATCGGGCATGGCAGCGGGTATGGCTTACGCTAAAGTCACTAACGAAGGCGGTGACAATATAACCAGCGAGCAAAAGGAAAAGTCTTTATGATTTGGTTGATTATTTTGTCGATGGCCGCGGTTGTATTTGTTAGCCGGCATTTATTATTAGAGCCTAAAATCCCGATTCGGTTAAGTAAAAACACCCTCATTTTTTTAAGTTATTCAGCACCAGCCGTATTAACGGCCATATTAGCGCCTATCGTCTTTGTACCACACGGTGAGCTCGCCATTAGCATACATAATCCTTATTTAACCTGTGCGCTGGTGGCCACAATATTGGCTTACGTTACCCGCAATACCTTGCTTACCACGGTATTAAGCATGGGACTGTTTTTCTTTTTGTATTAACCCTAACCCCATTGATGATTCTCAATAATTGTTAACTGACAATCGGCGCCGCAATAGATTAGAATAAGCGCCATATAATGGATCATTAGAGTGAAATCATGCACGTACACATTTTAGGGATTTGTGGCACTTTTATGGGCGGCTTAGCCTTACTTGCCCGCGCAATGGGCCATAAAGTGACCGGCAGCGATGCCAATGTTTACCCTCCAATGAGCACCCAGTTAGAACAACAAGGCATTGAGCTTATTCAAGGCTTTGATCCTGCACAGTTAGGTAAAGAAGGTGAAAACCAGCCAGATCTCGTGGTCATTGGTAATGCCATGAGCCGTGGAAATCCGTGTGTAGAAGCGGTATTAAACCGTGGTTTGAAGTACACATCAGGGCCGCAATTTTTATCAGAACATATTCTACCAAACCGTTGGGTATTAGCCGTAGCGGGTACCCATGGCAAAACCTCAACGTCAAGCATGTTAGCCTGGGTGTTAGAGTATTGCGGCTACGAACCAGGATTTTTAATTGGTGGCGTTCCGCAAAACTTTGGCGTGTCTGCACGCCTTGGCAATACTCCCTTTTTTGTGGTTGAGGCCGACGAATACGACAGTGCCTTTTTTGATAAACGTTCCAAATTTGTTCATTACCATCCGCGTACTCTAGTGATCAATAATTTAGAATTTGATCATGCCGATATTTTTGCCGATCTGGCTGCGATTCAACGTCAATTTAATCATGTTATTCGTACCGTGCCAGGCGAGGGTAAAGTGATTTGGCCACGCGACGTTGACGCCGTTAAACAAGTGATTGATATGGGCTGTTGGAGTGAGCAAGAAACCTATTCTAAAGTAGCCACAACAACTGAACCAAGTGGCTGGTTTGCACGTACTATTGCCGATGATGGACACGAGTTTGAAGTGTTATTTAACGGGGAATCTCAAGGCATACTAAACTGGACGTTAATTGGCCAGCACAATATTGAAAACGCCATAATGGCTATTGCCGCAGCCCGTCATGTAGGCGTAGCGCCAAACCATGCAATTGAGGCATTAGCGCAATTTAGTCCGCCGAAACGTCGTTTAGAATTACTCGATACTGTCAACGGTGTTGCAGTGTATGACGATTTTGCTCATCATCCCACAGCCATTGCCACAACCTTACAAGGCTTACGAGCCAAAGTGGGGATTGATGCCAACGCCACGGGTAAAATTATTGTGGTGCTAGAGCCACGCTCAAACACCATGAAAAGCGGTGTACATAAAGACACGCTAGCCAATTCAATGGCGTTAGCAGACGTGGCTTATTTGTATCAGGCAGACAATATTGGCTGGGACATTAATGCCAGTATGGCCAATGCGCCAATCCCAGTGACGGTTTATCACGACATTGAAGACATTATTACTAACGTAGCCAATACCGCCCAAGCAGGCGATACCGTGGTGATTATGAGCAATGGTGGCTTTAACGGTATTCACCAAAAAATGATTAAGGCTTTAGCGTAACTGTTTGAGCCGCAAGAGGATACAAGATGGCCTACGCCAAAAAAGCCAAAGCAATTAGTCTCGCCTGGACCGGCGCATCTGGTGCGCCTTACGGTATTAAATTACTTGAATGTTTACTTGCTGCCGATTATCAAGTGTTTTTAATGATATCAAGCGCCGCGCGGGTAGTGTTAGCGACAGAGCACGGCTTGCAGCTCAGTGGCAATCCAGAAAAAGCCAAAGCGCAGCTCGAAGCACAACTGCAGCATAACGACCAACCGCTTAAGGGTGAATTGGTTGTTTTGGGTAAAGATGAATGGTTTTCGCCGCCAGCATCAGGCAGCGCCGCACCAAAACAAATGGTGATTTGCCCGTGCTCAACCGGTACGTTAGCGGCTGTGGCGACCGGAATGAGTAATAATTTGCTCGAAAGAGCAGCAGACGTGGTAATAAAAGAACGGGGCCAATTGATTCTTGTTCCGCGTGAAACTCCGTTTAGTGCCATACACTTAGAGCATATGTTAAGCCTAACGCGTAACGGTGCGACCATCATGCCAGCGGCGCCAGGCTTTTATCATAATCCCCAATCGGTAGAAGATCTGGTAAACTTCATGGTTTCCCGAATCCTTGATCACTTAGGGATAGAACACGACTTAACGAGTCGCTGGGGATACGGACACACCCAGCCAAACGACATCGACAATTGAGATATTTATGAAGCACACAATTGAAATGATGATTTCTGAACAAGAAATCAATAAAACCCTCGACCAGCTAGCTGAGCGTATTAATGCACATTATGCCGACAGTGAGCGCTTATTAATGGTTGGCCTTTTAAAAGGGTCTGTCGTGTTTATGGCCGATTTGTGTCGTCGTATTAAAGGCCATGTCGAAATCGATTTTATGTCAGTGTCGAGCTACGGCAATAGTATGAACAGCTCGCGTGATGTCAAAGTGCTTAAAGATGTGCAGTCAGACATTGCAGGCCGTGACGTATTAATTGTAGAAGACCTTATCGACTCGGGTAACACCTTAAATAAAGTCCGTGAAATGCTCTTACTGCGTGACCCAAAAAGCTTAGCGCTATGTACTTTACTAGACAAACCAGAGCGCCGCGAAGTAGACGTCTATGTCGACTTTATCGGCATTACTATTCCCGACGAATTCATTGTGGGCTACGGTATCGACTATGCAGAGCAGTACCGCAACTTGCCTTACATCGCTAAAGTGGTGCCATTAGATTAATACAACCACTGGTATACACTCCCGCTATAGGCGGGAGTTTTGTTTTAAGTGTCTAAATATTTTTGCGTCTTTTTCATTTTTATAACGTCTTTAGCAGTACGTAATAAGAAGTGTTTAATTCGCAATTCATGGATTAGAGGTATGACAATGAGTAACACCAACAATGCATTGGTGATCGAAAACCTTAAAAAAACCTATAAAGGCGGCGTACAAGCTGTTAAGTCGATCAGTTTGACGGTAAAACAAGGTGATTTTTTTGCTTTGCTTGGCCCTAATGGCGCAGGTAAATCAACCACAATCGGTATTATCAGCTCATTAGTGCAAAAAACCTCTGGCACAGTGTCAGTGTTTGGATTTGATATAGACAAACAGCTTGAACAAGCAAAATTGTGTATTGGTTTAGTGCCGCAAGAATTCAACTTCAATCAATTTGAAACCGTACAACAAATTGTGATTAACCAAGCGGGCTATTATGGCGTCCCTAAAGATGTTGCCATAGTTCGTGCAGAAAAGTACCTCACTCAACTTGACCTGTGGCAAAAGCGTCACGCCCAAGCACGCGAGTTATCGGGCGGCATGAAACGCCGTTTAATGATTGCCCGCGCATTAATGCACGAACCTAAATTGCTAATACTCGATGAGCCAACTGCCGGCGTAGACATTGAACTGCGCCGTTCAATGTGGGAGTTTTTAAAGCAAATCAATCAACAAGGTGTGACCATTATTTTAACCACTCACTACCTTGAAGAAGCCGAAATGCTGTGTCGTACTATTGGTATTATCGACACCGGTTTGTTGGTGGAGTGCACCACCATGAAAGCTTTGCTCAGTAAGTTAGATGTTGAAACCTTTATATTCGATTTACGTCGCGATCTAGACGTTGCGCCGCAATTAACCAACATGAATTGCCGCCTAACCGATCCCCATACATTAGAAGTCGATGTGGCCAAAGCGAACAACATTAATGAATTATTTACCCAGTTAACCGCCGCCAATATCGAAGTGTTATCAATGCGCAACAAAGCCAACCGCCTAGAAGAGTTGTTTGTAGAACTGGTCGAAAAAGCCAAGGAGTCAAAATAATGAATCGCCTGTATTTTGTGGCCTTTAAAAGCATTTTAACCAAAGAGATTAATCGTTTTACCCGTATTTGGGTGCAAACGTTAGTGCCGCCAGCCATTACCATGACATTGTATTTTCTTATTTTTGGTAACTTGGTTGGCAGCCGTATTGGTGAAATGGGCGGCGTAAGCTACATGGAATTTATTGCCCCAGGTTTAATCATGATGTCGGTGATAACCAACTCATATTCTAATGTGGCATCGTCGTTTTACAGCGCTAAGTTTCAACGCAACATTGAAGAAATCATGGTCGCGCCAGTACCGCATTACGTGTTAATAGCCGGTTATGTTGGTGGCGGTGTAGCCCGTGGTTTGTGTGTGGGCTTAATTGTGACTGTTGTGGCTATGTTATTTGTCAATATCACCCTTCATCATGTTGGCCTTGTCATATTAACCGTATTTTTAACTTCGGTACTCTTCTCACTGGGTGGGTTAATCAACGCGGTATTTGCTAAAAGTTTTGACGACATCAGTATCATTCCGACCTTTATTTTGACGCCACTGACTTATTTAGGCGGGGTATTTTACTCGTTATCGCTATTGCCTGAATTCTGGCAAGGCGTGTCGGGGTTAAACCCAGTAGTCTATATGATCAACGTATTCCGTTATGGCTTCCTAGGCTTCGCCGACATTAGCGTACCACTGTCTATTGCTATTATGGTGGGCTTTTGTGTCAGCTTATGGACACTGGCTTATTATTTAATATCTCGTGGGATAGGGTTAAGAAGTTAATCCATACCAAGTACAAAAAGAATTTATAAAGGGCTCGCAAGGGCCTTTTTTTATGGCTATCTATCCAGTTTACCTAGCCCCATGAGCTGAACACTCTCACCCATACCGATGAGCTGGCAAAGCAAGTGTACAGCGCCTTGTTTGAAGCTGTGTGGCAAACGTTAAGCCGATTTGGCATGACCCGTAAACACTTACAAGGTCAGTTAGGGTGCACCGCCGTACTGCATACATGGGGGCAAACGTTAACCCAGTATATCCACTTACACAGTTTAATCCCAGGCGGGGTGGTCACTGAGCAAGGCCTGTGGCGCGGCGTTAAATCAGACTATTTATTTCCTGTTAAGGCGGTCTCAACCGTGTTTAAAGCGAAGATGTTGGCTGCTCTGCGTCAGCGTGAACTCATCATTGCAGACGCCAAAAACCTCATCAATAAAACATGGTGCGTATACAGTAAGGCCTGTTTGTATAAAGCAGAAACGGTGGTGGAATATCTCGGGCGTTACACCCGCAAAGGCATGATGCACGAATCACGGTTAAAGCAGGTTACCGCTAATGCCATCGATATAAGCTATGTTGATTATCGCGATAATCAACGCAAAATCATGCAACTGGCACCCGATGAGTTTATCCGGCGTTACCTGTTGCATGTGCTGCCCAAAGGCGTAATGCGGATAAGGCATTTTGGTTTTTTGGCTAACAGTTGTCGACGTAAAAAGTTAAGCCTAATTCAACAACAAATGCCAACCAAAGCCCTTAAAGACATCAAGATTACTGAGACGTTAGGACACTGGTGTTGCCCACAATGTGCCAATGGGCGATTAATGTTTATGGGGCTGGTACCACTGCTGACCATGTTAGCGCGAGAGGCGAAGTTGAGGTTGTCAGGTTAATCAGAGAAAGTCGGGCTGTCAGTTATAAAAGTAAACTTAGCCAACATTCAGCTGGGTGAGGCAGTCAAACACATCCTCAAGTGGACAAATTAGAAAATAGGACGATGAAAGAGCAATGATAAAAGATGAAGAATGACAAAACCTACCTTAAAAGGTGTAATCAGAACAAACAATTAGCCGAAAGGTTGTACAAAATACCACTACCGAAAAAAAGTAAATTCCTATAGCATAAAACATACCGATTAACTTGGATGTGGCATCGGCCAAGTCCAACAAGTGATTTATGCCTTGCAAACTACGCAACGCATAAATACTAAAACGTTAGATTTTCGGAGTATTTATCAAGCTATGAGTCAAGGACAAAGATTTAGTCTTCTATATTTAGATAGAAGTGAACCTGTAAGGGATAGTCAGCGCTTTAGAAATAGACTTGATGCTTTTTATTGGGATAAATTATCTACAGATCATAGTAAAGATATTCAAAAAACCTTAAAAGTTGAAGCTGGTATTGAAATTCCATACCTTCAAAACTTTGGTTTTAATCTAAGTGATGTGTTCAAAAAAAATGAACTAAGGGATGTATTAGATTCAATAACTCTTATCTATCAATGTCTGATTAAAAAGCAGTGGCCATCTTTGGCTACTGAATGGAAAATTTTTGTTAGTCGATGCTTAAAGGAAGAAAATGTCGGTTATCAACTCGATTCAGAATGTGGTGTTCACTACTTTGTAGACGAAGAGTTTGAAAGAAATCGTTTTTCCACTTTAACTGCATTAAATGAACCGGATTTACTTGGGGTAAAAGCAGCTTACGAAGATGCTTACAGACACCTTGATAATACACCACCAGACACGAAAGCTGCTGCCAGATCTATATTTGAATCTATAGAAATACTAGTTAAACAACTTGTCAAAACTAAAAATTTAAATAAATGGGTGCTTGATAATACTCTCAAAGAAATGGCTTTAAATTCGTTAGCAAAAGACGATACAGAACGTAATGTCATATCTGGTATGTTCGAAGGTATGGGGTTATGGGTTAATAGCATGCATAATTATAGGCATGGGCAACCTGAGCAACAACCAGTAGAGCCCTCTGAGGAGCTTACCGTTTATATGTTAAGTAGCGGTAGTTCATTTTTGAGGTTGTTGCTCGAAATGAGAAAGAAAATCTAACTAATAAGGCATTCAAACGGACAATTTACAGTTGGCTTTTGTTCGTTCCTCACTATTTTAGCCAACTATAAATAGCCGCTTAATGTGGCGTTAAATGGAAGTATCTATGCAATATGTTATCACCATCTATAAAAATAATGAATTTCGCAAAGGTAAATTTGATAGTGCTGAAGAGGCTTTTGAAAGTGCTGTTTTATGTGCAGCTGGAGCTATTTCTTCAATTCTTGATGATGATAAAATTAAAGTTGAATGTAATCCTCCGAAAATTATTATCTCTTCAGAAGTAGATCCATTACCTTTTACCGTTGAAGAATGTAAAATAAAAATAAAAGTAGCTTTTACGGATAATGATGGAAAAACATACCCAGAGTTTTCACGTGTTGAAATAAATTCCATTTAACAAGAGTTTTCAAGTTGAAAAGTTACAGCGGGCCATCGCTTCGCGATTATATCCCACAGTAAATTTCAACTTAAAACGGCGTTATTTATCTCTTCATAAAATCGAGTAAACATGTATCAAGAAGAAGTTGTAATAGAAATTTTTGAATGGTATCAAAGTATTGAAAAAAGGTTGATTGAGATAACAAATATTATACCTTTTTCTAGCGAGGCCGACTTGAAGAAAATATGCTCTCCTCGTCTTGTTCCGATCATGGTAGAAACATGCTCTGTTATAGATACTCTTTTTAGAGACTTGATGCCCGAGAAGTTTCAACGACCAGGACCTAAAGGTCGTAAAATGACTCGTAATGGAGCAAATGTTTACGATTACTATCGTGAACTTGAAAGCACATTACACCTAGGCAACACTAAATCTCTTTTATTGCTAGGGAAGCCAGTTGTTCTTTGCCCTTTCAAAAAATGGAGTGATAAGTCAAGCTCACCTATGGAGTGGTGGAAAGTTTATAACCGCTTAAAACATGACCGTATTAAATCTAGTAAAGAAGCAAGTTTATTCCATTGCATAAATGCGCTTTGTGCACTCAAACAGCTAATGACCAAAATACCGGCCGTAGTGGAGCTTTCTCTTAGGTTTGGTTGGGTACAAACTGCTGGTTACAATCCAATAATTACAATAAAAGAGATATCCGAAATAAATGCATCAAAATACGTCGCATATTCAGAGTTTTTTGCAACGTTCTTAAGCCCCGTAGATTGGGAAGCACCTGATGAAATCAGGCCCGTAAATCTACGCAACAATGAAAAGCTAATTGCTCATCTTGGGCGGTTAGTCACTCAAATCGAGCTCGAAACATAATCGGGTAGCCGGAGGTATCTAGCCTCCAGCCCCACACCACCCTGCATGCGGCTCCGCACAGGGCGGTTCATTTAGAACACCTAACTAGCTTTCTGGTTAGGATATTGAACTGCGATCCATCCGTCTCTCTGTAAATTAACATGGCCACCCAAAATAGTTGGCGAAAACAAATTAACAAGGCCACCCAAAATAGTTGTTAAGAGTGTGGGTGGCAATTTAAGAACCATAAAAATGGGTGGCAATGTAAGAGGAGCCTCCAGCTTGAAAACTCAATAATATCGATTACCCCACA
>NZ_JCAYNT010000003.1:0-304862 GCF_059758095.1 Shewanella sp. MF05913 | reverse complement strand
GTCCTGAATTATTAAAAGATTATCTAGAGGTTTGGTATAAGTTAGAGGGAAGTCCTGATTATCACTTGATGAGTACAGATGCTTATATAGGTTATTGGTGCTGGGAGGCTGCATTGGTAACCAAACTGTACAAGATTGATGACACCATTTATCTTAATCATCCTTATTACCCAAAAGACTTAGTGCACTGGAATGGGGAGTAAGTTAATGGCTGTTAGGGATAAACGTCGAAATATTCAATATTTCGAAGAGTTAGTCGCAGAATTTGAGAGTGAAATGCAGCTTACACAAGATGGATTAGATAATGGAGATTTTACCTCTCCCACCGAGCGAGTTGATGTGGCTCAACAACTCTTTCAGCTAGCAATAATGCGTGCCATTACCCACTACTCTTATGGCACCTCCGTTGATGAACTTGCGCATTATGTCCTCGCCATATTACCGTACCGTCAACAGTTGACTCGCATGCTGGATAAACTACCTTCGCCGCATCAATTCTATCGTATAGACTTTGAGGTATTAGGAGGTGCTGATGAGGCTTGTGGTTCGCCTAATATTAACCGTTATGTTTATGCAGTATGGTGGCTTTCATTGCTTGTTGCCTGTAAAGCGTCTAGTGGTCATATTCAATCAGCACTAGCAGAGATTGGGGAGCAGGGGAAAGATGCGTTATTAGATAATATTGCTATTCGCTTAGGGGATGCTAATCGTGCCGTTTCAAATACTCTTTACTATCCTGATATTTATCAACCCTTACTAGATGCTTTTAGTGTGGACACCTCGGAGCAGCCAGCATTACTCTCGCAGTTCGTTAATCAATGGTACAGTAGTTTAACTGAAGCTGATTGGTATGATAATCATGATTGCGATTGTGAGTTTGAATATACTGATTATTACATTGGGTATTGGAGTTTTGAACATGCTTTAGTTGCTAATCTGCTTGATGTTAGAGATATCCCTGCTCATCCAATGATTGCAGCAGATTTAGTGCCAGCATATAACGGGAACTACTATCCAGATGCAAAAACGTTAACTCGACATGAGTTGTCCGTGTTCACTCTTGAAAATAATCCAACCGTTAAATTTAGGCAGAAATGGCAAGATAACTACTTTGATAGTGCAATGAATTTATGGGAGCAGGTTAGGGGTTGCTTTAAAAATCATGACCAATGTCATTTTACCAGAGATGAACTACTATTTTGCCTCAATTATGATTTTGCCGTGGCTCCTCATAAGGAACAGCCAGTTGATAGCTTAATTTTTTATAAATGGATAATTTCAAATTTAAATAATTTAGGACAAGGGTTAAATTAAATTAAGATTGCCAACCATCCTAGTTGGATATTAATACAACGTTGATCGTTCTATTTGGTACAGAGGTAGATCTACAAAAATAAATTTTTTAATACATTAGTAGTGCTTATTTATTAAATTAACTTTACTACCTGTGTGCTTCAAAAAGATTATATAAAAAGACAAGGATAATACGATGTCATCAATAAAAATAACTCAAGCTGTCGGGCTGGGTAGTGCTAACAATCTAAACGATGTAAAAACAGTACAAACGGCTTTAAATAAATTACTCATACTTATCCCGCCTACAAAATCATTAATTGTTGATGGCCGTTTAGGCTCTAGGCCTGAAAGCTCTAAAACTGTTGCAGCGATAAAGCTATTTCAAAGTAAAATGCTCAACATAGTGCGACCAGACGGTAAAATTGATGCTAATGGTCGAACTCATCGAAAGATGAATGAAAAACTGTTAAGTGTAACGGTGCTTCCTAATATAAATACCTCTTTAAAAATGCCTGTAACTAATGCTTTCTGGATGAAAACAGCCGTTAATGAGGTAGGTGAATCCGAAGTTGCGGGTACTAAAGCAAACCCTCAAATTTTAGAATACTTTAAGGCGTCTAAGTTTTGGGGAACTGATGACAGTGGTGGTCAAAATGCCTGGTGTGGCTCTTTTGTTGCTTGGGTGATGAAACAAAATAATTTTGAACCCGTGAAAAATGCTTTTAGAGCGAAATCGTGGATTGATTTTGGTAAACCCATAACTCAACCTATTTACGGTGCTATAGGCATAAAATCAAGGCAAGGTGGTGGCCACGTAGCGTTTGTTGTAGGGCAAAGCGTTGATGGTCAGTATTTGTTTATGCTCGGAGGTAATCAAAGTAATAGTGTGAACGTTTCTAAGTATAAAAAAGAGGTATGGGATGATTTTGTTGTCCCTTCCAACTTTGATTCATCATCGGCCTCTTTACCTATTTATACTCAAAAGTCATCGATTGCAGGAAGTGAAGCATAATGAAAAAAATAATAGTCATCCTTTTCTTGTTAGTCGGTGTTATACATTCCGCTATAGCTCAAAGCGTCGTTTCATCAGAATTAAACGGTTTTATACAAGCAATCGAAAATGTTCATTATCTTGCTAAAATAAAAGTCACTAAAGTAGAAGTAACGGTCCAAGATGATGGATTAGAAAAGCAGGTTTATTTTGCTGACGTTCTTGATACCTATAAAGGAAAATCTCACAAAAATATAACTTATGAGATGCTTGTCGAGCAAGGTGAAGATGTCGTTTTTAATTCGACTCCTGTTTATATCGCACTGTGTATAAATAGTACAGGAAACTACTACTACTGGCCCGGTACTGGCTCAGAATTCAAACTTTCAACAGCGATTGACTTATGGTTATCTGAAAACAAAAAAAAATTGATAAATATGGACTCTTTCGAAGAATGGTGTAAGTAACCTGAACTCGGGATAACAAAGCTTTTCAAACAGCCCTTTGTCTCGCTAACGGTGTTGAATGAACTTGCAATAGGCCAGCTATTGACGCATTAATTCGCCTTGTTAGCAAAACAAATGGCAAGTTTGAATATTTGAACCCTAATGATTTGATTCTAAGCATTTTACTCCCATTTATTACCCCGAGTTCAGGTTAAGTAGTATTTTGACATGATAAAAATATTTTCATTATCTTTATTCTGTGTGGCTATTTCCGCCAATGCTGCAGATCCACGGTGGGATGATTCAATTGATATAAATGATCCTCACTTAAAGGTTAGTGTTGCAGCTGAACAGTGTCAAAAAAGTTTAATTAATGCTCCCGAGAAGCTTGAACTCTGGTGTGAAAAAGCCATTGGTATGGGGTATTGGAGAGGTTTGGTTCCACTTAGTTTGCACACAGGTAATGGTGTTCGGTTAGTTAAGGAAGCAACAAAAAGAGTCAATGCAAAAGACCCTATGGCTTACTCTACACTGGCTTGGCTATATGAAAGTGGTATGTTTATAGCGCAAGATATTAATCATGCTATTTCACTCCATAAAGAGTTTTTAGCATTGGATGTTGAGCTACCTAAATCGTCAGTTATTGCTGCTCATGAAGAGTTAGCAAAGCTGTATAAAATACAACAGAATTGGCTAGCGGTTAGTGATCACGCCCAGTACGTTTTTGATAATACTACGTTTGAATTTAATAAAGAATATGCTGCTCAATTAATTAAGCTCGCACAAGACAAATTAGTCGAGGAAGGACATTCTAAGCATCAATAAAAACAAACTTATTGATAGGTGTATATGAAGTTTACATTAATTATTTTAACAGTCTTATTACTGACAGTGAGTCATTTTGCAGTTGCTTCTGATTGTATTCAAATAAAAGTGATAAAGCCTATAACAGTTCAATTTAATAATGATGATGTTAAGTCAAAAAAGTTTGATCAAGTTAAACTTTTACATGAAGATAAATCGGGTATTTGCTTACCGACTCTTGATACTTATGTTCTAGCATATGATATGGGTGTTCCGTATATTGCTGTCCGTTTGAAGGGGCATACACCAGACATCACATTAATAAAAAAAGATGAAATAGAGTATTTTTTGATTAAATATCATACTGGAAATAAGCTTCAAGTATTGAAAGGATACCAATATATTGACTCTACTCTAGTTGAAATCCCAAACTTGACGTTAAGTAGTAATTTAAGCGAAATTAATATCGTAAATGGAAGCATTGAAGTTAACAATAGCGAATTTGTTAACGATAAGATGATAAATCAATTGTCGTACTATGATTTTGATTTAACTGGCATACATAAAAAACATTAACAGAATATCCTTGCTAATCACCTCAATAGTTATGCTGTCCAGGGTAACCGTATGAGTTTGTTTTTTATTCACAATAAATGATTACAACACTCATTTACGTCCAATGAGTAATTAAGCGATAACTTACTGAAAAAAATCAGTTTTAACAACATGCTATGAATGTAATGGTTCGCCGTGCAAACAGAATAAGTATGATGTTAAATTGCAGAAGGCATTTGGAAAATATGACAAAAAGTAAATTCTCTAATGCTTTGTGGGTTTTTCCCTTCTTTTTAGTTGCATCATGTAGTGCTTCTCAGCTTGATAAGGCAGAAATTATATTTAAATGCCACGCTGATAAGCCTAAATCGATAGATGTTGTTATTAGTAAAATGGATAATTCGTTTAAATTAGCGCAATTCAATATTGAAAATTCAAAGTTTACTAATGCAGCATTAATTAGTGATATGAGTAAATCGAGCTACCATCGCTCTTTAGTTACAGAGCACAGTATGACTTTCACACTCGGCGACAGTGAAGTTATCGTGAGTGACTACTACAGCGAAGAACTTAATATGATTACTAAAGAAACATCAGTAACAATACAAAAAAATGGTAAAAAAGAATATTGGCTTTGTGATGATTCAAGCTTTAGTCAGTTGGGCTCTATTGAAGATTTCTAGTTAGTTAAAATAGTAGTTATGATGTTTTTATTCGTTGGCCTTAATTCTAAAGGTATAGGTAAACAGTTATACCTTTAGAATTAAACGTCTTAAACCAGACATAACATTAATAAAAAAGACGGAACAGAGTATTTTTTGATTAAATATCATACTAGAAATATGCTTCAAGTATTGAAAAGGTACCAATGTATTGACTCTACTCTAGTTGAAATCCAAACTTTACGTTAAGTAGTAATTTAAGTGAAATCAACATCGCAAATGGAAGCATTGAAGTTAACAATAGCGAATTTGTTAACGATAAGATGATAAATCAATTGTCGTACTATGATTTTTCCCTAACGGGCATACATCAAAAGCATCAAAAAAATATCCCTGCTAATCACCTCAGCGGTTGTGTTGCCAACTAATATGACCGGTTAATGAAAGAGCATGGCGAGATTGAGATACACTATTGTTCGCTAAGATGATATTTCTTACTATCACTGTTGTTGGTAAGTGGTGATTATTTGTCTAGCACCAGTATTAACTCAATAAACTTATCATTATAATATTTTACGCCTAATTTATACCGAAATTAGCCTAAATCAACATCAACATCAACATCATCATCACCATAAACACCATCAATAACACCATCAATAACGTAAAGGAATACTATGCACGATATATTTGGCGAAATTAGACGCGAATTTTACACTCAAACAATCAAGGAGTGGTTAGGTTGGATTGTGGGGACATTTCTGCTTGTCGTGTTGATTAAATGGTTTGCTCAACAATATGACGTTCCTGAATTTGAATTTCATGTCTGGGTTTCAGCAACGCTTTATCTCTGGTATGTCTCGACTATTAGCTTATTAATCGGTAGCACCTACTTTATAGCCCGTAATGCTCAAACCATGTTAGAGAGGCGAGCAACACACCCTCAAAAGCCCGACAGTATTGATTTAACCAATGATTTGGTCAGGGTTAAAAAAATCAAGATTAAAGCCGCGACTATTGCTGTCGTTGCACATCTTATTAATGCCGGTCTTGTTTACTTTGTCACAGGCCACGTGCCTGGCATGACGTCTGAATATCAATTGTATGCTGTGATAGGTGTGTTTGCGATAGCAGCCATTAAACCTGCGATGTTAGCGGTAAATGCGGTTCGAATGGAAATTTTCGGCATGATTGAAGAAGCGGATTACCCACAACAATCTGTTGCTGATTTATGGCGAGTGGTGAATGACTTTAACGATTATGAAGAACGATTAGAAAAAGTATTTGAACGTATTGAAGAGGTTAAGCAGGAGTTTAATAGTCAAAAAGAGATTGCGATTGCTGATATTGTTGAGAAATTAACAGTATATAAGACAGAATTACACGCGGTATTTGATGAAAAAATAACACTTTTCTCATCATCAGATAGCGCAAGAGAAGCAGCTTATCATGCGTTAAAAGAAGCGCAGGCACCACTCAGTAAAGAAGTCTGTAAAATATTAGCGGAACTGCAAAACTTACAAAGCTTTGTGATTGATTTGCGTGATAAAAATATCAAGGGAGAGCAATTGATGTCAGCATTAAAAGAGTTTGGCATTGAGTCATTGGCTGATTTAAATGTGAGCTTTCAAAAATCGATAGTGACACATAATCCTCCCTTACGAAGTGTGCCATCGCCAATAGTAGATGAAGGCATACCTAGCTAAAAACGTCAGATTTTTATAGTTCGATTGAGTGATTATGACGGTGCGTTATAGGTACGCACCTGCTTTAACTATGGCTTAAGTGTTATACCCTATACGATGCGCTTGTCGAAGCTAAGGTCTTGTAATACCCAATTGTTCCCGTTGTTGAAGATGGTACGCTACTACTTAATCACTGTGGTACATCACATTCTCAGTCTTCCTCATTAATTTAAATGCAATTTACACCGGTTTGCCAGCTGATAATAATGCCAATCTAACAGGTTTCTGGATGATTACAATTTGATGTTGAGTTGTCTTTATCAAGTGATACTGTTGTTTTGAGATTAACTGAGAGCAATTTAGAGGGGAGTTATTCTGAATTAGGTTAGCAATCATTACAGGTATTAAACGTTGATTTATTTACTACGATAATAATCAGTCTTATCCAAACTTAGATAACAAAAAAGCGCCTTTCGGCGCTTTTTTAGTTTGGTTAATCAGGTGATTAACGCTTATCAACGCTCACAAAATCACGCGCAGACTCGCCAGTGTATAACTGACGTGGACGGCTGATTTTATGGCCTGGTTGATCTAACATTTCTTTCCAATGTGAAATCCAACCAACAGTACGTGACAGTGCAAATAACACTGTGAACATATCGTTAGGGATACCAATGGCTTTCATGATGATACCAGAGTAGAAATCAACGTTCGGGTATAGCTTCTTAGAGATGAAGTACTCATCTTCAAGGGCAATACGCTCAAGTTCCATTGCTACGTCTAATAATGGGTCAACCACTTTAAGTTCTTTAAGGACTTCATGACAGGTTTCACGCATCACTTTAGCGCGAGGGTCGAAGTTCTTATAAACACGATGGCCAAAGCCCATTAGACGGAATGGATCGTTTTTGTCTTTCGCTTTCGCGATAAACTCAGGAATGCGATCAACACTGCCGATTTCTTCTAACATTTCTAAGCAAGCTTCGTTAGCACCACCATGAGCGGGCCCCCACAACGAAGCAATACCAGCTGCGATACATGCAAATGGATTCGCACCAGAAGAACCTGCTAAACGGACTGTAGATGTAGAGGCATTTTGCTCATGATCAGCATGCAATACAAAAATACGTTCCATTGCTTTTTCAACGACTGGATTAACTTTGTACTCTTCACACGGAGTAGCAAACATCATCGACAGGAAGTTACCCGCATAACTTAAATCGTTACGTGGATAAACAAAAGGTTGTCCCATTGAGTATTTGTAGCACATCGCTGCGATTGTCGGCATTTTCGACACTAGGCGGTAAGCTGCAATTTCACGATGCTTTGGATTATTCACATCAAGAGAGTCTTGATAGAAAGCAGATAATGCACCGGTTACACCACATAGCATAGCCATTGGGTGTGCGTCACGACGGAAGCCTCTGAAGAAGAATGCAATTTGCTCATGTACCATAGTGTGTTCTTTCACTGTGGCAACAAATTGTTCGTAATCAACTTTCGACGGTAATTCACCGTAAAGGAGCAGGTAGCATAAATCTAAATAGGTCGATTCGGTTGCTAGCTGTTCAATTGGGTATCCACGATGCAACAAAATACCTTTATCACCATCGATATAGGTAATTGCTGACTCACAAGATGCAGTAGCTAAAAAGCCTGGATCGAAGGTGAAATAACCTTTCTTCCCAAGTGTGCTAATATCGATTACATCAAAACCTTCAGTACCTTTTTTAATCGGTAGGTCGATTGAATCGTTTCCTGGTAACTCTAATTTGGCTATATTATCAGCCATACCCCGTTCTCCTTACGTCATTCTTATCTATGAGTGCGGCATGTTAAGCGGACATTACTGTACAGTGAATGTGGATCACAGATCAATTTAAATAAGCGTTTAAATTTGTTAGACCATGGTATATGTCAGCTGAAAACCGCTCTGCGCTTGCATTAGAATAAAAAATCAATAAAAAAACTTATTTTGCATAATGTGAGGTTTGTATTTGACAATTCCCACGAGTATACTTGCCTGCGTCCCTAAGGGAGACCAACGTCACAGTTTAGGAATGATGAATTTACGAACTAAATAGTGATTTCTCAACTGATTAAGATGTGTGAGTAGTCTGTTTTTTTGTTTAATACTGTTATGCCGAATGTCGACATTGTCCATTAAGCAAAAAAATAGACACATAACAAAAACAATGCTCAATGGAGCTGAGTGAGCAGAACGTGAAAAAGCAAAGACCTGTCCATCTAGACCTGCAGACGATAAGCTTTCCTGCGACAGCTATCGCGTCAATCCTACACCGCATTTCCGGTGTCATCATGCTATTTGCTATTGGTATCCTTCTTTGGTTGTTAAATTCAACTTTAACATCAGCAGAAGGTTTCGCTAGCGTACAATCCTTGTTCGATGGTTTCGTGATGAAGTTCATCCTCTGGGGAATTCTTACCGCGTTGGGTTATCACTTATTAGGTGGCATTCGCCATTTAGTGATGGATACCGGTCGTTGGGAAGAGTTAACTTCGGGTACAGCATCAGCTAAAGCTACGTTTGCTTTAGCAGCGGTTTTATCAGTAATAGCGGGGATTTGGGTATGGTAACAAACGCAGCAAGTTTTGGACGCAGTGGTGTTCATGACTATATTCTATTACGCGCAAGCGCAGTGATTCTCGCTTGTTATACTGTCTTCTTAGTTGGCTTTATCGCGTGTAGTGCCCCGTTAACATTCGAGATTTGGAATGGCTTATTTAGTTCACTTCCAATGAAAGTATTTACCCTTATAACGTTAGTTGCTTTGCTTATCCATGCGTGGATTGGTGTATGGCAAGTATTGACTGATTATGTCAAAAATACAGCGTTACGCGGTGTATTACAGTTTACCTTTGTATTGATTGCTTTTAGTTATTTAGCGTCAGGCATCGTAATAGTGTGGGGTGTTTAAGTGAGTATTCCAGTACGCGAATTTGATGTAATCGTAATCGGTGCCGGCGGCGCGGGTATGCGTGCGGCATTACAGATTTCTAAAGAAGGTAAGAGCTGTGCGCTTTTATCTAAAGTGTTCCCGACTCGTTCTCATACCGTTTCTGCTCAAGGTGGTATCACCGTAGCATTAGGTAATGCGCACGAAGATCATTGGGAACAACACATGTACGACACGGTTAAAGGTTCTGATTTTATCGGTGACCAAGAAGCCATTGAGTTTATGTGTCAAACCGGTCCAGAAGCAATTATCGAACTTGAGCAAATGGGTCTACCGTTTTCTCGTTTCGAAAATGGCACAATTTATCAGCGTCCTTTCGGCGGCCAGTCTCGTAACTTCGGTGGTGAGCAAGCCGCTCGTACTGCTGCAGCAGCAGACCGTACTGGTCATGCGTTGCTTCATTGCCTTTACCAACAAAACGTCAAGCATAAAACAGATGTGTATTCTGAATGGTATGCATTAGATCTCGTTAAAAACGAAGATGGCGTTATTGTGGGTTGTACTGCGATTGAAATTGAAACAGGCGAGATTGTTTATTTCAAAGCCAAAGCAACTATTTTAGCCACTGGCGGTGCAGGGCGTATTTACGCTTCAACCACTAATGCGCACATTAACACTGGCGACGGTGTTGGTATGGCTGCTCGTGCAGGCGTTCAGTTACAAGACATGGAAATGTGGCAGTTCCACCCTACGGGTATTGCTGGTGCAGGTGTTTTAGTTACTGAAGGTTGTCGTGGTGAAGGTGGATACCTATTAAACAAAGATGGCGAGCGTTTCATGGAACGTTATGCGCCAAACGCGAAAGATTTAGCATCACGTGACGTGGTTGCACGTTCAATGATGACTGAAATTCGTGAAGGCCGTGGTTTAGACGGTCCTTTAGGTCCGCATTGTTTACTAAAGCTTGATCATTTAGGTAAAGAAACCCTTGAAGCTCGTCTTCCTGGTGTATGTGAATTGTCTCGTACCTTTGCTCACATTGATCCAGCCGATGGTCCAATTCCAGTGTTGCCAACTTGTCACTATATGATGGGCGGTTTACCGACTAAAGTGAGTGGTCAAGTTATTCGTATGAATGATGATGGCACTGAACAAGATGTATTAGGTTTATTTGCTGTGGGTGAGATTGCTTGTGTATCTGTACATGGTGCAAACCGCTTAGGTGGTAACTCACTGCTGGATTTAGTGGTATTTGGTCGTGCTGCTGGTCAGCATTTAGGTAAAGCATTAGATGCGACACCTGATCCAAAACCTGCTTCAGACGTAGAAATTAATGCATCACTTGCTCGTCTTAATCGTTGGGAAAGCAACAAAGACGGTGAAGAGCCTGCGGTTATCCGTAAAGACCTTCAATTGTGTATGCAGTTAAATTTCTCTGTTTTCCGCAGTGGAGATGCCATGGCTGAAGGTTTAGAACAGCTACAAGCAATTCAAAAGCGTCTTGAAAATGCTAAGTTATCTGATAATTCGACAGAATTTAATACTCAACGTATTGAATGTTTAGAGTTAGATAATTTAATGGCTACAGCGCTAGCAACGGCTTATGCAGCTAACTTCCGTACTGAAAGCCGTGGTGCGCATTCTCGTGAAGATTACTTAGATCGTGATGATGATAATTGGTTATGTCATAGTTTGTATAACCCAGTCACTCAAGGTATGAGCAAACGTGATGTCAACATGACACCTAAATTACGTGAAGCGTTTCCACCCGTAAAACGTACCTATTAGGCAGGAGTTGCAAAAGATGAAATTAACATTTGCATTGTATCGTTATAATCCTGATGTAGATACCAAGCCTTATATGAAGGATTACACCCTTGAAGTGCCTGATGGCACTGACATGATGGTGTTAGATGCGTTAATTAAACTGAAAGAACAAGACTCAACGCTTGCGTTCCGTCGCTCATGCCGTGAAGGTGTGTGTGGTTCTGACGGTGTAAACATGAATGGTAAAAACGGATTAGCGTGTATCACGCCATTATCGACCTTTAAAGGGAAGAAAATTGAAATCCGTCCTTTACCAGGCATGCCAGTAGTTCGTGATTTGGTTGTTGACCTTACTCAGTTCTACAAGCAATACGAAAAAATTAAGCCTTATCTGATTAATGACGAACAGGCTCCAGCTCGTGAACATTTACAATCACCTGAAGAGCGTGCTCATTTAGATGGTTTATATGAATGTATCATGTGTGCATGTTGTTCAACTGCTTGTCCATCTTTCTGGTGGAACCCTGATAAGTTTATCGGACCAAGCGGTTTATTACATGCTTATCGTTTCTTAATTGACAGTCGTGATACGGCCACAGAAGAGCGTTTATCTGAACTAGATGATGCTTACAGTGTGTTCCGTTGTCATGGCATCATGAACTGTGTTGATGTTTGTCCAAAAGGATTAAACCCAACTAAAGCGATTGGTCACATTAAGTCAATGCTGCTTAAGCGAGCTGTTTAATGCACGAAGTTGAGCAAAATAATGTAGATTATTAAGTTCTAATAAGAGTCATCTTCAATCTTGGGGATGGCTCTTTTGTGCGTTATAAGTAAGACCTTCTGCTATTATCTTTTAGCTTATTGAAGATAATGTCAGTCTACGTGTGAAGTAACTTCGTTACTCACTGTTATGTTTATGGCTAGCACGTGTATCAAGTTTGAAAGGAATAACAATGCACCAAGGCATCATGAAAGCCTGGCTCGAGTCGTCACATTTAAATGGTTCGAACTCGTCCTACGTAGAAGAGATGTATGAATCCTATCAAGAAGATCCGCAATCAGTTTCGTCTGATTGGCAGCTTGTTTTTGATAATCTTCCTCCCGTTGAAGGTGCCTCTGTCGAAGTACCGGAAACTGCCCACTCTAAAGTTCGTGACTATTTCCGCAGTTTAGCCCTAGAAAGTCGCTCTAAAGGCGCTGCTCGCGTCAGCGACCCTGAGCTAGATGCGAAGCAAGTTAAAGTTCTGCAGTTAATTAACGCTCACCGTTTTCGTGGCCATCAAAATGCCAATCTAGACCCATTAGGGTTATGGAAGCGTGAAGCTGTTCAAGAGTTAGATCCTGCTTATCACGGGTTAAATGCTGAAGATATGCAACGTGAGTTTAATACGGGTTCATTCGCTTTAGGCGGTGAAACCATGAAACTTGCTGATATCATTCATGCCCTTAAAAGTACTTATTGTGCTTCTATCGGTGCTGAATACATGCATATTACTGACACCGATGAAAAGCGTTGGATACAACAACGTCTTGAACCGACATTAGGTAAAGCCAAATACGATAATGCAGTTAAAAAACGTATTCTTGAAGGCTTGAATGCGGCTGAAGGTATTGAAAAATATCTTGGTGCTAAGTTCCCTGGTGCTAAACGTTTCTCGTTAGAAGGTGGCGATGCACTTGTTCCGATGATGCGTGAAATCATTTATCGCGCAGGTGAAGCTGGCACGAAAGAAATCGTAGTGGGTATGGCTCACCGCGGTCGCTTGAATTTGCTTATTAACGTGCTAGGTAAGCGTCCTGCTGAATTGTTTGACGAGTTTGCCGGTAAGCATGCTGATACTCATGGCTCAGGTGACGTTAAATATCACCAAGGTTTCTCATCAGATTTTGAAACGCCAGGTGGCAATGTCCATTTAGCGTTAGCCTTTAACCCATCTCACTTAGAGATCGTTAATCCAGTGGTTATTGGTTCTGTTCGTGCTCGTCAAGATCGTCGTGGTTGTAAAGACGGCCTGCAAGTGATGCCTATTACCATTCATGGTGACTCAGCCATTACCGGTCAAGGCATTGTGCAAGAGACATTTAACATGTCTCAAACACGTGGCTTTACGGTTGGCGGTAGTATTCGTATTGTCGTCAACAACCAGGTGGGCTTTACCACATCTAACCATGCTGACGTGCGCTCTACAGAATACTGTACCGATATCGCGAAGATGGTTCAGGCGCCCATTTTCCATGTGAATTCAGATGATCCAGAAGCTGTAGCGTTTATTTCTCAGCTGGCTGTAGATTATCGTAATGAGTTTAAACGTGATGTGGTGATTGATTTAGTTTGTTATCGCCGCCATGGCCATAACGAAGCGGATGAGCCTAGTGCAACGCAGCCGCTAATGTATGCCAAAATCAAAAAACACCCAACTCCACGTAAAATATACGCTGACAAATTAATTGCTGAAAACAGCATTCCTGCTGATGAAGTGACCGGGCTGATTAACCATTACCGTGATGCGTTAGATGCGGGTGATTGTGTGGTTAAAGAATGGCGTCCTATGACGTTGCATACTGTTGACTGGACACCGTATTTAAATCGCGAATGGGATGAAGATTACGCAGGTTCAATGTCGATGGAACGCTTACAGAATTTAGCCAACAAGTTGGTTGATATTCCACAAAGCCATACATTACAGTCTCGCGTTGCTAAAATTTGTGCCGATCGAGCTTCAATGGCATCAGGTGAGAAATTATTAGACTGGGGTTTTGCTGAAACCTTAGCTTATGCTTCTATCCTTGAAGACAAAAAGCGCGTTCGCATTACCGGTCAAGATTCTGGTCGCGGCACGTTCTTCCATCGTCATGCGGTTTTGCATAACCAAAACGACGGAACGACCTATTTACCTTTGCGTAATGTGGCTGACGAACAAGGGCCAATTGATATTACAGACTCAGTTTTGTCTGAAGCATCAGTACTTGCATTTGAATACGGTTACGCAACAGCAGAACCTGGTGGATTAACCATTTGGGAAGCGCAGTTTGGCGACTTTGTTAACTGTGCCCAAGTGGTTATTGACCAATTCTTATCATCTGGTGAGCAAAAGTGGGGCCGTTTATGTGGTCTAACAATGTTATTGCCTCATGGTTATGAAGGTCAGGGTCCAGAGCATTCAAGTGCGCGTTTAGAGCGTTTCTTACAACTTTGTGCTAACCACAATATGCAGGTATGTGTGCCATCAACACCGGCACAGGTTTACCACATGTTGCGTCGCCAAGTTGTACGTCCTATGCGTCGTCCATTGGTTGTGATGTCACCTAAATCTTTATTGCGTCACCCGTTAGCGGTATCAAGTTTAGAAGAACTTGCTGAAGGCACTTTCCAAAATATTATTGGCGAGATTGATACTTTAGACGCAAGCAAGGTTGATCGCGTTGTATTTTGTAGTGGTAAAGTGTATTTCGAGCTTCTTGAAAAACGTCGCAAAGAAAACATCACTAATGTTGCCATTATTCGTGTTGAGCAGCTATACCCATTCCCTGATGTGGAAATGCGTGCAGCATTAGAAACATATCAACATGTTAAAGATTTTGTATGGTGTCAGGAAGAGCCGCAAAACCAAGGTGCATGGTACTGTAGCCAGCATCACTTCTGGGCTAACATTCCTGCAGGTGCTCAACTAACTTATGCCGGTCGTGAAGCGTCAGCTGCACCAGCATGTGGTTATCCATCACTGCATGTACACCAGCAAGAATCATTAGTTAATAGCGCATTAAAACTGTCGTAATAGATAATTTATATAAAGGGAAGCTTTCCATGAGTATCGAAATTAAGGTACCCGTATTACCAGAATCAGTTGCTGATGCAACAATTGCTACTTGGCATGTAAAACCTGGTGAGGCGGTCACTCGCGATCAAAACTTAGTTGATATCGAGACTGATAAAGTTGTGTTAGAAGTGGTAGCACCAGAAGACGGTTCAATTTCTGAGTTGTTATTCCAAGAAGGCGACACAGTTTTAGGCGAGCAAGTGATTGCTAAGTTTGTTGCTGGTGTTGTTTCTGGTCAAGAAGTGACTAAAGCTGAAGCTCAAGCTCCTGCTAGTGACGCGGCAAGTGATGAGTCTAGTGACGCATTAAGCCCATCTGTACGTCGTTTAATTGCAGAGCATAATCTTGATGCTGCAAAGATTAAAGGCACTGGTGTTGGTGGACGTATCACTAAAGAAGACGTTGAAGCATTTGCTAAATCAGCACCAGCTAGCAAACCTGCTGCAGTAGCGGCACCGGTTGCACCGTTAGAAGGTCGTAGCGAGAAACGTGTTCCAATGTCTCGTCTTCGTAAAACGATTGCAAAACGTCTTTTAGAAGCGAAAAATTCAACGGCTATGCTAACTACGTTTAACGAAGTTAACATGAAGCCAATCATGGATATTCGTAAGCAGTACCAAGACATTTTCGAAAAACGCCATGGTATTCGTTTAGGCTTTATGTCTTTCTATATCAAAGCTGTGACAGAAGCGCTAAAACGTTTCCCAGAAGTGAATGCCTCTATTGATGGTGATGACATTGTTTATCACAACTATTTTGACATCAGCATTGCCGTATCAACACCTCGCGGATTGGTAACACCAGTTCTGCGTGATACCGATACCATGAACTTAGCTGAAATCGAAAAAGCGGTACGTGAATTAGCCATTAAAGGCCGTGACGGAAAACTTTCTGTTGCAGACATGACTGGCGGTAACTTCACTGTGACTAACGGTGGTGTTTTCGGCTCACTAATGTCTACACCAATTTTGAACCTGCCACAAAGCGCAATCTTAGGCATGCATGCCATTAAAGATCGCCCAATGGCAGTCAATGGTCAGGTTGAAATCCTGCCTATGATGTACCTAGCACTCTCTTACGACCACCGTATTGTTGATGGTCGTGAGTCAGTTGGCTTCTTAGTCGCAATTAAAGACTTCTTAGAAGATCCAACTCGTCTGCTACTTGATCTATAAGTTAGTAGATAAACCCTCGTCGCTGGCTCATGGTGAGCCAGTTGGATTTGATTAGAAGTATATGGATAGATCATCATGAATTTGCATGAGTATCAGGCAAAATCTTTATTTGCCGAATATGGTTTACCAGTCTCTGAAGGCTTTGCATGTGATACTGCTCAAGAAGCAGTAGAAGCGGCTGGCCACATTGGCGGAAACTTATGGGTTGTTAAGTGTCAAGTACACGCAGGCGGCCGTGGTAAAGCGGGTGGCGTTAAAGTGACCGGCAATAAAGACGAAATCAGAGCATTCGCTGAAAACTGGTTAGGTAAGAACTTAGTAACGTACCAGACTGACGCTAAAGGTCAGCCAGTTGCTAAAATTCTAGTTGAAAGCTGTACTGACATCGCTAACGAATTGTACCTAGGTGCAGTGGTTGACCGTAGCACACGTCGCGTTGTGTTTATGGCATCAACAGAAGGTGGTGTTGATATTGAAACTGTGGCTGAACATACGCCAGAGCTTATCCACACAGCTATCATTGATCCGTTAACTGGTCCTCAAGCTTTCCAAGCTCGTGATCTTGGCTTTAAGTTAGGTTTAAACCCAACTCAAATGAAGCAGTTCACTAAGATCTTTATGGGTCTTGCGAACATGTTTAACGACCATGATTTTGCGTTATTAGAAATCAACCCACTTGTTATCACAACTGAAGGCAACCTTCACTGTTTAGATGGCAAAATTGGTATTGATGGCAACGCATTATTCCGTCAGCCAAAAATCAAAGCGATGCACGATCCATCACAAGATGACGCTCGTGAAGCGCACGCTGCTAAATTTGAATTAAACTATGTTGCTTTAGACGGTAACGTAGGTTGTATGGTTAACGGTGCTGGCCTAGCAATGGGCACAATGGACATCGTAAACCTACACGGCGGCAAGCCTGCTAACTTCTTAGACGTTGGCGGTGGAGCAACGAAAGAACGTGTAGCTGAAGCCTTTAAGATCATTCTTTCTGACAGCAATGTTAAAGCGGTATTGGTTAACATCTTCGGTGGTATCGTACGTTGCGATATGATCGCTGAAGGTATTATCGGTGCGGTTAAAGAAGTTGGCGTTAAAGTGCCAGTCGTTGTACGTCTTGAAGGTACTAACGCCGAATTAGGTCGTGAAGTATTGGCAAAATCTGGTCTTGATATCATCGCGGCTACAAGTCTAACTGACGCGGCTGAGCAAGTTGTTAAAGCTGCGGAGGGCAAATAATGTCTGTTTTAATTAACAAAGATACCAAGGTAATCTGTCAAGGTTTCACTGGTGGTCAGGGTACTTTCCACTCTGAACAGGCGATTGCTTATGGCACGCAAATGGTTGGTGGTGTTTCTCCTGGTAAAGGTGGTCAAACTCACCTAGGTCTTCCAGTGTTTAACACTGTTAAAGACGCTGTAGCAGCAACAGGTGCAACTGCAACTGTTATCTACGTACCAGCACCATTTTGTAAAGACGCTATCCTTGAAGCAATCGATGCTGGCCTAGAGCTAATCGTTTGTATCACTGAAGGCATCCCTACACTTGATATGCTACAAGTGAAAGTGAAGCTAGAAGAAACTGGCGTTCGCATGATCGGTCCAAACTGCCCAGGTGTTATCACTCCTGGTGAATGTAAGATTGGTATTATGCCTGGTCACATTCACTTACCTGGAAAAGTCGGTATTGTTTCTCGTTCTGGTACATTAACGTACGAAGCGGTTAAGCAAACGACTGATGAAGGTTTCGGCCAATCTACTTGTGTAGGTATCGGTGGCGACCCAATTCCTGGTACTAACTTCATCGACGTATTGGAAATGTTCCAAAACGATCCACAGACTGAAGCGATTGTTATGATCGGTGAAATCGGTGGTAATGCTGAAGAAGAAGCGGCTGCTTATATCAAAGCACACGTAACTAAGCCAGTTGTATCTTACATTGCTGGTGTTACTGCACCAGAAGGTAAGCGCATGGGCCATGCTGGCGCAATTATCGCTGGCGGTAAAGGTACTGCTGAAGACAAGTTTGCTGCTCTTGAAGCTGCAGGCGTGACCACTGTTCGCTCTTTAGCTGACATTGGTAAAGCTTTACGTACTCGTACTGGTTGGTAATTTATTACCCAGTTTAAAAAGGCGCCTCGGCGCCTTTTTTATTGCCTTTGAGATAGGTTTTTATCGATGCCCATCATCAGTATTATTTTTCCGATTATGTTTATGGTTGCACTAGGTTATGGACTCACTCGAGCCGGCTTTTTTAGCAAAGAACATATAGCAGGGATCAGTAAATTTACTTTTTATGTCAGCATACCCGCTTTTTTATTTATCAATATGTTGGCCGCACCATTAGCACAAAGTATTGATCCACTTTCTTTATTCGCTTTTTATATCCCCGTGTTGGCAGTGTTTGCCATTGGTTACCTTATTAATCGATATTTGGCGGCTAAAACACTGCAACGCAGCGATGCCAGTGCCGTTTTTGCATTAGGCTGCAGTTATTCTAATACTGTGATTGTCGGTTTGCCGGTGATTACCGCGGCATTAGGTAAAGCAATGATTGGGTCAATATTTATGATCATTACTTTCCACAGTGCATTTCTATTTGCGTTAACATTTGCCTTGGCCGCTCGCGCTCAGCAGCAAGGTTTTTCGTGGCGCCATTTTATACGCTCCATGGTATTAAATCCGGTTGTGCTAAGTATTAGTCTTGGCATTGTAGCCAATGGCTTGAGCCTTAATTTAGGCGAACAACTTAATGATGGGCTCGCGTTATTAGCCAAGCCTGCATTGGCCTGCGCATTATTTGTTTTAGGCGCTAATCTGAGTTTTTATCGGATAGGCGATAACTGGCGTTTTGCCTTGATAGCAAGTGGGTTAAAAGTATTATTATTACCCGCTTTAGTTTATGTGATGGCGGCTATCATGTTTGAGTTACCTGCGCAAAACACCATGATGTTAGTGTTATTAAGTGCTTCACCGTTAGGCGTAAATGCCTACCTTATTGCGACTGAGATTAAGCAACATCAAGCAACATCAAGCAACATTAGGCAGCACGGTAGTGTTATCGACTTTGTTATCGGTATTAAGCTTTAGCTTATGGTTGACGTGGTTGGTTTAGCAGAAGTAATACCAATTCCACTAATTATCTGGTCATTCAGCGGGAATTCTGTGCCTTATAGGCAAGTAATAGGATTGTAGGCATAGTTGTTCTACGTCAAAATGCTATTAAGCAGCATAGAAGGCACAGAAACCTGCCTTGCAGGAGACACTCAGACTGTCCATTTCTTTGTTGCATTGTCTTAGAAGGAAATAGCCATTATTTCAACAATGCGCCTCAAACTGAACAATCTGAGTGACTCTGATTGGTCACATAATTAATGGAAATGGTATAATACCAATACATGAATTTCAGATAATAAAAAACCAGCAACAATGCTGGTTTTTTTACGACACAAACCGACTATTCGTCAGCGTGATCACATGTGTCGTTAGTGCAGTGACCATAAAGATACAAACTATGGTGCGTCAGCTTAATATTATGTCTCATTGCGATTTCGTCTTGACGGCGTTCAATGACATCGTCAGAAAACTCAATCACTTTATCACAGGTTAAACAAACCAAATGGTCGTGATGTTGCTGTGTCGACATTTCAAACACGGCTTTACCATTTTCAAAATGATGACGATTTAAAATACCGGCATCATCAAACTGGTTTAAGACTCGGTATACAGTAGCGAGGCCAATTTCTTCGCCAATTTCGAGGAGTTTTTTATATAAATCTTCAGCACTGATATGTTGGTTACCTGGGTCTTGCATCAGTTCTAGAATTTTAACTCGCGGCAGGGTTATTTTTAATCCGGCTTTTTTGAGCGCTTGATTTCCATCTGTCATTGCTAATCTCTTGATTGCAGAACCCATCGGTTCATCGGTGGATAATCTGACCATTATATGTCTTGAAGATAAAAACATAAACCTCTTAACACGGTTAATCAACTTATATGCAGATTATTTAGTAAAACAGCCACAAATGTTGATAATATTTGCGTTAAATCACTAAAAACTATTTAATAAACTTACTTATACTAAGGGATTATTGCACTCTATAAGCGATAAGATAAGATGGCGTTAACAGATAAAAACATCACTTAAGTGAAACTATTGCTAGCTGTTTATCATGATAAGATGTCATAAAGTGTTACTGTTACATTAGCAATAATAGTGTCATAACAATAATAAGGGACTTAACATGTACCGGCAAATTGTGGTACTGACCGGCGCGGGGATTTCAGCTGAGTCAGGGATTAAAACCTTTAGAGATCAACATGGCCTGTGGGAGGAACACCATATTGAAGATGTTGCCACTCCAGAGGGTTATGCTCGTGACATTGATTTAGTCGAGCGTTTTTATAATACTCGCTGGCAGCAACTGCATGGTGGAGATGTTGAGCCCAACGCTGCCCATGCTGCGCTTGCAAAACTTGAAGATGAATTTGATGGTGATCTCCTAGTTATCACCCAAAATGTCGACGATCTGCATGAACGTGCCGGTTCACGCCGCTTGTTACACATGCATGGTGAGCTATCAAAAGGACGATGCCCGCAATCTTTACAAACGTTTATATTGCGTGAGCCTTTTGGTGTCGATAATTGCTGTACTTGTTGTATTCCTGCGCGGCGATTACGCCCACATATTGTGTGGTTTGGTGAAATGCCGTTTGGCATGGACAGAATTCACGATGCCTTAGACCGTTGCGATTTGTTTATTGCCATCGGGACATCGGGAACCGTTTATCCGGCAGCGGGTTTTGTTGATTCAGCCAACCATCATGGTGCTCAAACGGTTGAAGTAAACCTTATTGCTGCAGACCGACATAGCCAATTTCAATATCATTTAACGGGTAATGCAGGCGAAATTGTACCGCAATTAGTTGAACAGATTTTAGCGGGTAAGGTGATTGGTAGTGACACAGCCGATGAATAAGGAGACTGTCGTTACGAATCATCCTAACGTAGCCATTATTATGCGAGGGTTACCAGGCAGCGGTAAATCTTATTGGGTGGAGCAATACATTAATGCGTTAGGCATTGAACAGTCTTTTCACATTAGGCAGTATGGCTATTTTTCCACCGATGATTATTTTATGCATAATGGCGAATACACGTTCAATCTGCAAAAATTGGCACAATATCATCAAGCTAATTTAACTGCATTTATTAATGCGATGTACCATGGTGAACCTGTGGTTATTTGCGACAATACTAATGTCGCTAAATGGGAGTTTATGGCTTACGAAGCAGCGGCAAGGGCATTAGGGTATCAGGTGAGGGTCGTCTTAGTCGGTCAACCCAAAGATGCACAGCATCAACAATTATGTGCCGAGCGAAATCGTCATCAGGTGCCGTTAGCTCATATTCAGAAAATGGGGCACTTATTTGAAATAGAATAAGTTTTCTGAGGTAATAAAAAAGGCGCTGTTAGCGCCTTTTTTGGGTTTTAGCGTCAGGATTACTGAGCGACAGGGGTTGTTAAGTCAATGCTATAGATAGCAAAGCCAGCAACTACATCAGCCGTTAATGGTAATTTAACCATTTTACGTTGTTGCTTTTCAGTCACAAACTTATCAGCAACTTCACTGTCTTGAGTTTCAAAACGAATGTCTAATGCCACTGTAGCATTGTCGATTGTTTTAAAGTCCCAGTTGTAATCTGCAGATGGGTCAACCATAGCATCATATCCGCCGGTAGCATTAGGTTGTGATTGTTCAGTGATATAAGCAGACAATGCATCACGGTTAGTATCAGGCAGTTCAAGCACCACGTGATCAGAACCCGTACCCGCAAACGATCCACCAAAAGCACGGTAGTTATTTGATGCCACAACAAATGACATTGCAGCTAATTCGTCACCGGTAATCACAGTGCCGTCTGGCGCAGTGTACGCTAAGTCAACAATACGATTGGCATCAGCATTAACAACTGCGCAGTTACGGTCAAACTTACTTGGCTGAGTGACGTCAATTTTGTACGTTAAGCCATCGATAACATCGAAGTTATACGTTGGGTGGCCTGCACGGTTAATCAAGTTTTGTGGTGTACTGACTGTTGGGTCAATTTGGTTAAATTGGTTGGCTGAACATTCAAGCCAATCTTTTAACTCAGCACCGGTCGCTTTAACAGCAACCATGGTATTTGGGTATAAATACAAGTCTGCAGCGTTTTTGTAAGACAGATCGCCAGCATCAACTTGTACGTATTGGCTTGCATCACCTTCAGCATAACGTCCACCGGCTTTAAATGGCGCAGATGCAGATAGGATAGGTAAGTCTTTCAAATCATCAGTGATTAATGCTTTAACGCGTGCAATTTGTGCATTTGATACAATTTGAACGGTTGGATCATCTTGTACTAAGGTTAAGAAGCTGTACATGTCAGCCGCTGCAACACCAATAGGTTGGCTGACATATTCGATAGTGCCATTATGTTCAACTTCAATCGCATCGCGTAAGCTTGCTTCGCCAGTGACTAATTCAACTTTATTAGCATTGTCGTAAATAGGACGCGCTTTTGCTGTTGATTCCTCATGAATAACAGTCCATTTACCTTCTACTTGACGTACGACTAAATCAACCACACCTAGGTTATCACCCCAACGTCCTGGCATTACTGCTGGTACGCCGTTTAATAAGCCTTTAGTGACATCGGTGTTTGGTAAATCGCTATAGGTTGCAGAAGGGAACACAGAGTGGCTGTGACCAAAGAAAATAGCATCGATACCATCAACGTTCGTTAATGCATATGTTGCGTTTTCTGCCCATGGATCGCCAGGGTTTTCGCTTGAACCAATACCAGAGTGCGGAATCGCTAAAATAATATCAGCGCCTTCAGCTTTCATTTGTGGCACAAATTTATTGGCCGCTTGAACAATACCTAATACTTCAACTTTACCGTCTAAGTTTGCTTTGTCCCATTGTAAAATCTGTGGTGGAACAAAACCGATATAACCAATTTTAATGGTTTGCTCATTACCGTCTACGTCAGTAACGACTTTCTCTTTGATGATATAAGGCGTGAACATGTTTTCATTAAATAATACATCATCCCAACAACCGTCTTTGTCAGCACAAATAACGTTAGCATTAATATAAGGGAAGTTTGCACCGTCTATTGATTGCTCTAGGAATGATAAACCATAGTTAAATTCGTGGTTACCGATATTACCGACTTCATAGTCAAGCGTATTCATCGCCTTGTAAACAGGGTGAGTATCGGTAAGCATGCTGCTTTCAGTTTTGAATTTATTGGCAATATAGTCGCCCATAGGGCTGCCTTGTAATAAATCGCCGTTATCAACCAATACTGAGTTGGTGACTTCAGCACGTGCGGCATTGATTAAGCTAGCGGTACGCACTAAACCAATGGTTTTATCTTCTTTACCAGAGTAATAGTTGTAATCCATCATATTGGTGTGTAAATCAGTGGTTTCCATTACGCGCAGTTTAATGTCTGCAGCCACTGTATCTTTATTATCGTTATTATCTGAATTACAACCGCCTAGCCCCATTGCGCCAGCGATAACAACAGCAAGTACTTTTTTATTTAACATAATTATCTCTCTGTTTATTTGACCCCGGGGCATAATTTGTCATGTGCCCCTAACGTAGCGTTAACATCGTTTACCTATTTTGATAATAAAATGAAAACACGCCCGTGATTATAAGCATAATTAATGAATAAATTGTGATGAAACACTAAATTAAATTGATTAATAAGTGAGAACGCTCAAATGTTAAGCGTAATTGGTGATAAATTAATTTTTAACTGAGTCGATTAATGAAGTCAAATATTAACAATATGAAAGGTGTGTTTAATATTCATAGTTTTATATGAATGAGTTTTGTTGTCATTGATTAAATCAGTATTGTCGATGCGTTGAATATATATTCATTATTTTTGTTATTACATTCGCAATGATATTATTTTCATTGCGAATGTAATTCTGGCTGTTGTTATCAATGTAGTGTTAATGATCTTATTACTTTAAAAAGCCTCTACTGCGTAATAAGGGGTCTATTCCTGCTTCTTTGCCCCTAAATTGTCGATATAATTTCATCGGATCTTCACTCCCTCCTTTTGAGAGTATATTGTCGCGGAATTTTTGTGCTGTCATTGGATCAAAAATACCGTTTTCTTTAAAGGCTTCAAAAGCATCAGCGCCTAAGATATCTGACCACAAATAGCTGTAATAACCGGCAGAATATCTACCTGAAAAAATATGAGAGAAATAAGAACTACGATATCGAGGGCTGACTTCATTGATTAAATGCATTTTTTTCAATGAAGCAGCTTCAAATTCCGCTGCGTCACGAATTTGATTATTTTCAAGCGAATGCCAATCAAGATCTAAATAGGCAGCGGCCATATACTCAACGGTATAGAACCCTTGGTTGAATTGACTTGCCGCTTGAATTTTCTTTATCAAAGATTGCGGGATCACTTCATTGGTTTGATAATGCCTGGCAAATTGCGCTAATACTTCAGGTTGAGTCATCCAATTTTCCATCACTTGTGAAGGAAACTCAGCATAATCCCGTGGTACAGCGGTGCCAGATTGTGAACGATAAGTCACATCAGACAACATACCATGCAGAGCATGACCAAATTCATGGAAGAGGGTACTCGCTTGGGCAAAGGTTAATAGTGCTGGTTCTTTACCCGCTGGACGTGGGAAGTTTAAAACATTCACGACGATTGGCATGGATTCTACACCATTCATCTTATATTGCTGACGATACACGTTCATCCATGCACCGCTGCGTTTACTTTGACGAACAAAATAATCGCCCATAAATATTGCCAGTAAGCTGCCGTCTTTATCGTACACCTCCCAGGTTCGCACATCTGGATGATATTTCGGTAAGTCATCACGCTCAATTAAGGTGATGCCGTATAAACGATTAGCAGTATAGAATACGCCTTTTATGGTGTTTTCCAGTGAAAAGTAAGGTTTAGTTTGTTGTTCGTTAAAACTATATTTAGCGACACGGATCTTGTCAGAGTAATACCACCAATCCCATGGTTGTATCGTGATATTAGCCCCCTGGGTATCGACTAAAGCCTGCATGTCATTGACTTCACTTTTTGCTTTGCTTAGCGCAGCTGGCCAAATTTTATCAAGTAAGTGATAAACATGTTCAGGTGTTTGTGCAGTACGTTCTTCGAGGACAAAATGGGCATAACTCTTGTAACCCATAAGCTCAGCGAGTTCGGATCGTAATGCGGCAATTTTGGCTAAAACAATTTTATTGTCATGTTTATTATCTTTATTTGCTTTTGATATGTAAGCATTAAATATCGTTTCACGTAATTGACGATTATCGGCATAGGTTAAAAATGGTGTTATGGAAGAGCGGTTTGTCGTGAATACCCATTTTCCAGGATAGCCTAGACGAGTTGCTTTACGTGCTGCAATATCGATAACATCTTGTGGCAAACCAGATAACTGTTCTGATTTTTCGATAACAAGTTCAAAATCATTAGTTTCTGCAAGTAAATTATTAGCGAAAATAAGATTTAGCTTACTGATTTTTTCATTCAACTCTCTTAACGTGTTTTTGTCTTCAACTGATAAGTTGGCTCCTCCTCGAGTAAAAGCGAGGTAAGTGTCACGTAGAAGTTTAGTTTGTGCGGTATTAAGCGATAAATTATCGCGTAACGCATAAACCGCTTTGACTCGTTGAAACAACAAATCATTAAGATAAATATCATCTTTAGATGCCGATAATTTCGGGGCTATCTGTTTAGATATTTTTTGTAGTTCATAACTTGTGTCAGCACTGGTTAAGTTAAAAAAAACGTGTGTCACCTTTGACAGTAAATCTCCAGAGAACTCTATCGCCTCAATGGTATTGGCGAAAGTAGGGGGTTGTGGGTTATTGGCAATGGATGTGATTTGCTGGTGTAACTCTGCTATGCCTGCTTCAAATGCGGGTAAATAATCTTCTGAGGTTATGTTGGTGTAGTCAGGTATTTGGTAGGGGGTGTCATAAGGTTTAAAAAAAGGATTGTTTATGTCTTGTTGTATTATTTGTTCTGCGCTTAACTGAACGTCTGTTAACGTTGCCTGAGAAGGTGACGTTGAGCATGCATTTAGAGCTAAGACAATGGCCATACTGGAAAAAAACGGCTTAAGCGATAATCCCTTCATATGATATCCTTTTCGATTATTACTTGAAACATGAGTAATAAAATGTCGCTCATTTAATCACTCTATTTCAAAGCGTAGGTTATTTTTGAACCCGTATTGTACCTATGTGGATGTAAATATTATTATAGCGAATGTAAAGATTACATTTAGTCTGTAACAAAAAAGCCGAATAACTTGTGAGTTACTCGGCTTTTAAATAACGATGATATATGCACTAACAGGCGGTGATTACGGTTTTAAAATCACTTTTACCGTAGCATCAACATCTGCTTCGTCAATATAACCAATCGCATTAGGATTGCTGGCAATTGCTGATTTCATCGCAGCTGCGCTAGGCACCGTCGCCGGTGGGTTACCTTTACCGGTAAAGACCTGTTTTGACCAAAATGCTTTAAGCTGAGCATCTGATTTACCGGTAACGGCTTGGTGAAATGCACTGCGTGTAGCGTTGCCTTCTTCAAGCTCATAAACCACAACAGATGAATCGCCTTTACCTAAAAAGGCTTTTTTTGCATCACTTGCCGACATATCGCCAGAAGTGCTGTTACCAATAACCACTACGGCAGCGTTTGCTGAAACAATAGCTGACAAACTTAGTGCTAATACACTGAATAACGTTTTCATTTCGACACTCCTTAGAATACTGCGTCAAACTTCACGGTGTAGATTAAGGTGTCATCGTAAGTGAATTTACCTGTTGTTGTGTCCATGCTGTTGTTAAGGAAACCACCAGAGGTGTCACCAAAATCATCAGCATAAGTGACGTCAAATTTAACCGCGACGTTATCGATTGCGTCCCAACGTAAACCTAGGCTGTATGCCATACGCTCAGCATTAAAGGCAACCATTTGAATTGCTGCGGCTTGAGATAGTGGTAAACGCTCGTCATTGTCTTGAGTTTTCAAGTAGGCGACAGTCACATAAGGCGTAAACTCTTTAATGCGGTAACCTAATGTTAAATAACCAGAATCACTATCAGGGTAGGCTCCATCAACTTCAATACGAGTCAATTCTGTCACTGCGATGACTTCACCGTTATCATAACTTGCGCCGACACCCACGAAGGTACCTTTGTCGTCATTGAGTTCTAAGACTGTGTAGCCTGATTCACTTTTAACGCTACCATCAAACTTTGCTTGACCATATACCGCACGTAAAGTCCATGTTTCATCTGTCCAGCTGACGTTTGCACCCATTAAATTACTGACATCAGTGCCAGTCGCTTTAACTTTCGATTCGCCGCCAAACATTTGCATTGTTAGGGTTGAGTCATCATAGTCGACATCATATGATGCACCCGCACCTGTGTATGACGAGAACGGCACTGCGCCATAAACTTCTTCTGGTGGGCGTGCAAAAGGTTGTGCATATCCCACATCTAAGTAGTCTGAATACATGAATAAAGGTACGCGCAGTTTACCACCACGGAGCTTAATGCCATTTTCAAAACGGTGTGCTAAATAAGCCCATTCTGCTTCTACTTCCCAGTCATATTCGCCACGCATCATTAACTGTAAAACAGCTTGAGTGCGGTCAGAAATATCGAATGTGGCTTGTAAGCCCACTTTGCTGTCTTCACTGAAGTTTGCACTTGAATCAGCACTGTTGTAGCCAACGTCATTGTCTGAGCTAATATAAGCACCACTGATAAAACCATTAAGTTTCACTTTATCTTTTAGGCTTGCATTTTGCTGTGATTGTAACGCTTGAACTTGCTGTTCTAACTTGGCGATTTTCGCATCTGCTGCGTCGTCAGCTAGGGCAATACTCGGCGCCATTGCAATCGAAATTGCGACAGGCAACGCTTTCAAATTAAATTTCATATTGTCACTCCTGGTTATTACTCATCATTCGCCCAAAGGCTCATTTTTATAATAGATATTGCCGATACAATTTACTCAAACCTTAAATTGGTTTGTAATAGATTGCAGTTTTTCACTTATGTTTTGAATATCAACGCTTATTCCGCCCATATCCGTTGTTGTAGCCCTGACTTTTTGCGCACTGCTTTCCATCTCTGCCACATATTGTTGAATTAATACTGACGTATTGTGCTGCTCTTCTGTGGCAGCGGCAATTTGGTCATTAACCTCTGCAATTGCACTGACTTTATTGGTAATACTGGTTAAGGCATCACCCGCAGAGGACGTTGATTGAACGCCTTTGTCTGCCGTTTCAATACCGCGTTGCATCGCATCAACCGCTTGTTTAGAGGTGGTTGTTAGTTCTTTTAACACTTTTTGAATTTCTTGAGTCGATGTTTGTGTCCGTGAGGCGAGTGTTCTCACTTCATCAGCGACAACAGCAAACCCCCGGCCATGCTCACCGGCTCTTGCTGCTTCAATTGCCGCATTTAATGCCAATAAGTTAGTTTGGTCAGCAATACTGCGTATGGTGTCAAGGATGCCATTGACCTTATGAGTAAAGGCATCTAATTGATTTACCACAACCGCAGTGGTTTGTACTTCTTCAGCTAAGGTTTTTATCGTGTCTACGGCTTCATTTACAATCACAAAGCCTTTCTTCGCTTCAGTATTGGCATTTTCAGCCTCTAATGCTGCACTTGATGCATACTCTGCAATATGAGTAACACTGACAAACATCTCTTTCATCGCATGAGAAATTTGTTCAATTGCCGCATTCTGGTGTTCAACATTGAGTTCACTTTGCTGACTGCCGTTTAATAAACCGAGTGCCACTTCATTTAAGTGTTCTGTTGTGTGCTTTGTATCGGCAAAAGATGATTGAAGTTTAGTAATAAATTGATTAAACCAATAAACAAGTTCTGCTATTTCATCTTTGCCTTGATATTGTATCCGTGAGCGTAAATCACCTTCACCTTCAGAGATGTTTCTCAGTGATTGAGTCACATTATCGATTGTACTGATAATAGAGCTATTGACTAATAATCCGAACCCAATCATGACCACCGTCGCGACAATGCCAATGATTAACACACTGTTTTCCGCTTGTTCTGTTCGGGTTATCGTGGTCTGGATCTGTTGTTCAAATTGCTCAGAATAGGCTTGTTTTTTCTCTGCAAACTGCTTAAGTAAAGATTGATAACGTTTGGCGTTATCAGCCGCTTGAACTTGTATTTTACTAAAGTCGACATCATCTTTAATAAACTCAGCGGCCAAACTTCTGGCGTTTTCATGATACAAGGCTAATTCACGCTTTTGCTGTTGCACATAGCTAACCTCTGTTGGTAGTAATACCGCCAACTCGGTCAAATTGTCGGTAATGTGTTTAACCATGGTTGCCGCAATATCTAAACTGTCTTCTTCGCCTGTGGTAATGGCTGACTGAATAGTTTGATCTAACTGTAGTAATAAGCCTTGGTTAATCGTCGCTAAATTGAGCGCGGGGTAAAGTTGATTTTGAAGTCCGTTTAACCGTTGTGCATTGTCTTCACCCGTTTGGTTGTTAATGATTAATGAAATCACGAACGACACAATGGCGACAAATGTTAGCAGGGCAATTCTGTGCCTGATTTTTAAATTAGTTAGCTGCATGGCGCCCTTTTCGTAGTAAGTTGATAACCAGTTAATAATAACATTATAAATTTAATGATTAAATTGCTAATAAAAACGGATGCTTATTAGCAAACTGTTGATTGTGTAAAGTATGGCCAGTTATTGCGTTAAAGCAATATAGGATGCGTTTGAAAATTAATTTTTTAATATAAATATTAGCATTAGATTTTTCTAATGCCATGAAAGTCTAATGTTTTATTGTGATTTAATAATAAACAGTTGTTTTGTTTTTTTAAAGTGATGTTTACATTTGAGATGGCTAGAACTAGAAGTGTAATAAAATTTATTTACAATTTTTTTGTCAGTTTATGCGTTATCAATGAAGAGTCGGCGTTTAGTTATAACGTTTAGTTTGCACCTCATTATTTTTAAATCTGAATAATTAATAAAGGCGACTTTACATTAAAGTCGCCTTTACGTTACGTGCTGATTGAGTTTAGCGGTTAGTGTTAATGACCGACAGCGGCAGAACCTGCTCGGCGAGGATCAGATGCGCCGAAAACACCTTGTTCAGTGACCATAATCGATTGCGTGCTGCCAATAGATTCTTGGGTTTTCACCTGGTGACCTTTGGCTTCAAGTAGCGAGATGGTATCGCGGTTTAGCGTATGCTCGGCCCAAATAAAGTCTGGCTGCCATTGATGGTGGATTCGAGCTGCCGCAGTGGCTTCGGCAATATTCAACTTATGGTCAATGACATTCATGATGATTTGCAAGGTGATGTTGATAATGCGCGAGCCGCCTGGACTGCCTGTGACGATAAAGGGTTTACCGTCTTTCATGACAATCGTTGGGCTCATCGAACTTAATGGTCGCTTATTACCTTGAACCGCATTTGCATCGCCACCGATTAAGCCATAACCGTTAGGTGTACCGGGTTTAACTGAAAAGTCATCCATTTCATTGTTAAGTAAAATGCCCGTGCCTTGTGCCACTAGGCCAGAACCGTAACTAAAATTAAGGGTATAAGTATTTGCCACCGCGTTACCCCATTGGTCGACAACAGAGTAATGCGTAGTTTGGTCGCTTTCATAACCGGCAAGTTTACCGGGTTTTATTTCACTGCTTGGGGTGGTTTTATTAATAGCGATTTTATCTGAAATCGTTTTAGCGTATTCGCGGCTAATTAATTGTTCTACAGGCACCGTAATAAAATCTGGGTCTCCTAAAAATTCACTGCGGTCGGCATAGGCATACTTCATGGTTTCTGCCATAAGGTGTAGCGTATTTGCCGTATTGTGTCCTAACTGATCAATGGGGAATTTTTCGAGGACATTGAGCATTTCAATAATGTGGATCCCCCCAGATGACGGTGGCGGCATAGAAACGATTTCGTAACCACGATAATGACCACGCACCGGTTCACGTTCAACCACTTTGTAGTTTGCTAAATCTTGCAAGCTCATCACGCCGCCTGCATCTTGAACTGCTGCTACAATCTTGTTCGCTGTTTCACCCTGGTAGAATCCTTTACTGCCTTTGTCTGCAATAAGTGATAACGAATGAGCTAAGTCTGGCTGTTTTAAGATTTCGCTTACTTGATAGTCGCTACCATCGGCGTGATAGAAAATTTTAGCAGAGCTCGGCCATTGAGTAATGCGTGATTTTAAGCCACTTAATGAATTCGATAAATCTGAAGTGACGACAATGCCATCTTTAGCTAACTTTATCGCAGGCGCGATAACTTGTTTTAAATTCATGGTGCCGTATTTTGCTAACGCAAGCTCCATACCCATAACGGTACCCGGGACGCCTACTGCTAAACCATGCTCACGGCTAAGTTTGTCGACGGCATTTCCTTTTTCGTCTAAAAAGATATCTTTATGGGCTTTACTTGGCGCGGTTTCACGGTAATCGATAGCAATGGTTTTATTTTGCTCTGCTAAATGTACTAACATAAAACCGCCTCCACCGATGTTGCCCGCTCTGGGGAGTGTAACGGCGAGGGCATAACCCACTGCAACAGCTGCATCAACGGCATTGCCGCCTTGCTTTAAAATATCGACACCAATTTTGCTTGCAATCGCTTCTTGGCTTGAGACCATGCCATGTTTGGCATAAATTGGCTGCGCGGTCGCCATTTCGCTGAAAATAGAGATATCATTGGCATAAGATGGGGCGCTGTGTAAGGCCGGATAGCACAATGAGACTGATAATGCTGCGCTAAGTAATAATGGTTTCAGTTTAGGGAGTCGGCTCACGATCATTCCTTGGTGTTTATTTATTTGATTATGTTGTTGAAGATGCCACATGATAGCGGCAATTGGTATGAGATTTTAAATAGAACGATTAAACATTTACAGGTGGGTATTGAGTGGAACAAACCAGGGCGCTAGTTTATCAATTCAGATTTATTAATACTATTAGTGAGATAAAAAAATCCGATTGGAATGATTACTTTGGAATCACTCATCCATTTACACGTCATGAATATTTATCCGCATTAGAATTAAGCCACTGTGTGAGTGTAAAAACTGGCTGGCAACCACAGCATTTAGTGATAAGTCAGGATGATACATTTATTGCGTTGATGCCGATGTACATTAAAACGCACTCTTGGGGAGAGTATGTGTTTGATTGGGCTTGGGCGGAAGCTTATGAGCGAAATCAATTAGACTATTACCCTAAATTAGTCAGCAGTATCCCCTTTACACCAACAACCGGACAACGTATTGGCTTTGCGCCATCGCTAAGTGAAGCTGAAAAACAATGTGTGATTGCCCAAGCGAGCCTGTTTATTCGCCAGCAGCTTGTTGAGCGTAATTGCTCATCTTGGCATGGATTATTTAGCCCGCAATCACAACATGAACAGTGGGGGAATACAGACGTCATTCAACGTCTTGGTTGTCAATTTCATTGGCGTAATCAAGCCTATAGCGATTTTAATGACTTTCTGGCGAGCATGAGTTCTAGAAAACGTAAAAACATCATTAAAGAACGAGCTCAAATTCAGCAAGCCGCGTTGCGCTTTACCTTTATTGATGGCGATAAAGCCACTGTAGAGCAATGGCAAGGATTTGTGCAATGTTATCAACGGACTTATTTGAAACGCTCTGGCCATCAAGGCTATTTGTCGGCTGATTTCTTTTCATTAATCGCCAGAACTATGGGCGAATCAATTCGGTTGTTATTGATTGAGAATAGCGATAATCAACTTGTGGCATCCGCGCTTTATTTTGTCTCAGACAGCCATTTATACGGTCGTTATTGGGGGGCGTTAAACGAGTTTGATGGTTTGCACTTTGAGGCTTGTTATTATCAAGGCATCGAATATGCCATTGCGAATCAATTAAGTGTATTTGACGCAGGCGCGCAAGGTGAGCATAAAGTAGCCAGAGGATTTTATCCTGTTGCCACTTATTCAAGCCATATTATTAAGCACCAAGGCTTTAGTGAGGCCATTGCTGATTTTTGTGGACAAGAACAGCAGCACATTAAACTTTATATGCAGCAGATGACTGAGCAATTACCCTACAAGGTGAGTGATCAGTAAGAGCTGCAACAAGTCTGGCTCTACAGAAGCAATAGCTTCAGTCAGGTCATCTAACAAGAAGGGCGTAGGTTTTTGGTATTAATCCAGTGCGAGCCACACACCTACAAGCATCATCAAGCTGCCGGCGATACGGTTCATCCAACGGATATTATCGCCGCGGCTTAAAAACAGCCGTAAGCTTTTACCGCCACTGGCATAGGCTAGCATCGACACGCTTTCGGTTATCATGATAATACCCAGTAACACACCCAGCTGTGGACCAACAGGGTTATCGACATTAATAAACGGTGGCAATAGTGAAATCATGAACGCCCAGCCCTTAGGGTTGGCAATGGCGGTGATAAACCCTTGGCTTATCAGGCTTGCGCGGCGGGTATTGACTTGTGCATTGTCGATGACCGCCATTTTACCTTTCGCGCGCCACATATTAATGCCAATATACACAAGATAGGCGCCGCCGACCCATTTGAGTAAATCAAATACCTGTGGGTAATTGAGCATAATGCTGGCAACGCCTAACACCGCGGCTATCGCAACCAATGCTACGCCAACAAGCTCACCTAACATCATCCATAATGTTTTACGTACTCCAATGCTCATGCCCAGTGTCATGGCTAAGGTCATGCACATTCCTGGGGTGATAGAGACAAAAAAGAACGTGGGTATAAATACGGCTAGTACGGCGTAATCAGGCATGACTCGAGTCTTTAATAAACAATTTAGAGGGCTGAGTGTAATGGCCTAAAATGATAAAAACCAGCAATTTGCTGGTTTTTATGTATCAGATTATATTGATTGCTTACAGCACGCCGCGTTTCATTTGGTCGCGTTCAATTGATTCAAATAACGCTGTAAAGTTACCTTCGCCAAAGCCAAGGTTATTTTTACGTTGAATAATCTCAATGAAGATAGGGCCGAACAGATTTTTGGTGAAAATCTGTAATAAATAGCCGTCATCATCGCCATCAACCAAAATTTGGTGATGTTTAATGCGATCATGATCTTCGGTGACTTGTGGTAGCTTCTCAAAAATGGTGTCGTAATATTCAGGAATAATATCCAGCGTTTTAATCGATGTACCTTCCATTGCATCTAATGACGCCACGATATCACGGCTTCTAAAGGCTAAATGCTGTACACCAGGGCCGTTATATTCCCCCAAATATTCATCAATTTGATTTTTATCGTTGCCTTTACCTTCGTTAATCGGGATGCAAAAACTGCCATCTGGCGAACGTAATGCATAAGAGACCAATGCGGTTTGCGCACCGCTAATGTCAAAGTAGCGTACTTCGGTAAAACCAAAAATATCCTTATAAAAATTCGCCCATTTCTCCATTGTGCCTTTGTAGACATTGTTGGTTAGGTGGTCGACTTCCATAAAGCCTTTTTCCGGCGTGACAATTGGTTGCTCTAAATCGACAAAATCGGTTTGATAGATATTGTTTTGCTCGCCAAAGGTGTCGATAAAATAAATTAAGCTGTCGCCAATACCGTAAATGGCTGGGTAGGGCATGTCTTTGTTTGCATCATCTGCAGGTTTAGCGCCGCGATTAACCGCTTCTGTGAACGCAAAGTCAGCATCTTCAACACGCCAACCCATCGAGCAAATTGCTGGGCCGTGCGATTTAGCAAACTCAGCAGAAAAGCCTGAGCGGCCTTTATTTAACAAAAAGTTAATGTCGTTTTGTTGGTAATAAACGATGTCGTTGTTTTTTGCTTTTTTTAACATCGAAAAACCAAAATCAATAAAGACCTGGTGCATATATTCTGTATCTGGGCTGGCAAATTCAGTAAATTCGATGCCTAAAAGTCCCAGTGGATTAAGTTCGCTAGCCATTTTGTTTTCCTTTATGTTATGTCAACACGCCATCACTCTTTGGTGACTTTGGTTAAATATAAACGTGGTCTTAGTTTTCTAACCAAGAGCGGTTGTAATCATCACTCATGCAATTTTTTACATGAGTTGTTAAGTTAAGTGGGTTGAAGGTATCTACCATCACCGCATATTCGTAAGTTTCTGTTTTACCAATCGAGGCTTCGGTGCGGCCAGGTTGTGGACCATGCGGAACCCCTTTTTGATGCAACGTCATGTAGCCTGCTTCAATCCCGGTACGGCTCATAAAGTCGCCGTCGACGTAATAAAGCACTTCATCGCTGTCGATATTGTTGTGGTAATAAGGTGCAGGAATCGACTTTGGGTGGAAATCGTAAGGGCGCGGCACAAAATTACAAATCACGAAATTGTGTGCGCTAAAGACTAAATGCTCAGATGGCGGTAAATGAATTTTGCCAACTTTAGGTGCATACTCGCTAATGTTAAACGCCCATGGATACACACAACCGTCCCAACCGACTAAATCAAATGGATGCCATTGCAACATCATTTGTTGATAGCGATCGCCAAACTTACACACTAAAGCAAACTCGCCTTTTTCAACAACTGCATCGGTTAAGGTTGGGGTGCGAATATCACGTTCGCAATAAGGCGCAGATTCAAGCATTTGGCCGTATTCATTTCTAAAGTGTTTTGGCACTTCCACCATTGACGATGATTCAATCACAAACAAGCGCACGTTTTGATAATCGTTAAAGGTTAATTGGTATGTGGTACCGCGGGGAATAATCAAGTAATCCCACTTTTTGGTGTTAATAACGCCGTACTCGCTTAACAGTTGGCCTTCACCCTCGTGGATAAAGACCACTTCATCAGCATAAGCATTGCGGTAAAACTCAGTTGTGGGCTCAGTGACCTTGGCGGTGTACATCGCCACATCGTTATTGAAAAAGATTTTATTACGGGCACTAAAAAAGTTGCCTTGGTCATCGGCTTGGCGCGAATCCAATTTATAGTTTTGAATTAAAGGATCTTGCCATTGCTCACCGTGCCCTAACGTATAAGGCTTAACATCAATCGCCTTTGTTGGCATATTGTGGTGATACTTGTTGGAATAAATATTTGAAAAACCGTGAGTTGAAAATAACTCTTCGCGATAAAGTTCACCATTGTCTTTTTCAAAGGCGATATGACGCTTAGTCGGAATGTGTCCTTGCTTAACATAGAATGGCATTTGATATTCCTATGGTTAATCGACTGCGTGTGACGCGGCTGAATATTGATTATTGTTATGGCCTAATCGCACTGGGCAAACCAATATGTGATCTTATTAACAATTTAGTGGTAAAGATCCACAAAAAAAAGAATAATAAAAAGCTTATCTCAATCAAATTAATAGATGGTTACGTTAGCTTTACACAAGTGTATTGATAACAAGACACTGGATCGGCTATGCGAATTGATATTGATGCGTTTAATGTACTGCAAGTCCTTGTTGAAGAAGGAAGTTTTTCTAAAGCGTCGGAGCGATTACATAAGGCTCAGTCTGCAGTGAGCTACCAAGTAAAAAAATTAGAACAACATTTAGGGGTGACTTTATTTAATCGTGATCATTACCGCGCAGAGTTAACGCCGGAGGGAAAGGTGATTTTGGCTGAAGGCCAGCGTTTATTGCAGCACTTGGCTAACATAGAACATCTTGCCAGCAGATTCAGTCAAGGCTGGGAACCCAAGCTTGAACTGGTGATTGATGGTGCTCTGCCCATGGAGCCCATCATGAGTGCTTTAAAGCTGATGTCTGAACATAACATTCCCACTAAAATCCAGTTAAATATGGAGTTTTTAGGCGGGGTGCAACATCGGTTTGAGCGCGATCAAGCAGATTTAATGCTAGTTAAAGATTATCGAACGGGACCGTCTTATCTCCCTAAACCGTTACCGACTATCACCAGTGTGCTGGTGGCTTCACCCATGCATCCTTTGAGTCAATTGCACAACATCAGCCTACCTGAATTACAACAGCATGTTGAGCTCACCATTGAAGATTCCTCTCCGAGTAAACGAGCACGTGATGAAATGCAATTTGGCGGTGATAAAGTGTTTTATCTCTCTGGCTTTATTATGAAAAAGAATGCCTTATTAAAAGGCTTGGGTTTTGGCTGGATGCCTGATTTTTTGATCACAGAAGAACTCGCTAACGGTCAATTAACGCAAGTGGATTTTATTGGTGGTAACCGATTTAGCTTCACGCCACAATTAGTGTCAACGCTAGAGCGGCCATTAGGCCGAGCAGGGCAATTATTTACCGAACTTATTTTGCAAGAATTTGCCCTGTATCAACAGCAACAAACTGGCTTTAGTGGTACAGGTTTAGGTTAACTGGTATTAACAATAATCACTTAGACATATTATGTCACAAAGTTGGCGTGGGAAAAGTGGTTACATCTTGTTAACCTAAATATAAGGCACAGCAAAGATAAATATAAACGAGTAACATTCATTTTTAAGGAGCAAAAAATGACCAGAAAATGTCACGAAGTCGACTACGAAATTATTGGGTCCAGTATGCAGTTGGTCGAAATAGAATTAGATCCTAATGAAGCCGTGGTTGCTGAAGCTGGGGCAATGACATACCTAGAAGAAGATATCTCATTTGAAGCGAAAATGGGTGATGGCTCAGAACCGGAGTCTGGCTTTTTTGGTAAATTATTGGGTGCAGGCAAGCGTGCTATTTCAGGTGAGGGGATCTTTATGACTCACTTTACCAATGAAGGTAATCGTAAACGTAAGGCTGCATTTTCAGCGCCATTTCCTGGCACAATATTGGCTATCGATCTTGCTGAACATAATGGCGAACTTATATGCCAAAAAGACAGTTTTTTAGCGGCAGCGTTGGGCACCCAGGTTACGATGAAGTTTAATAAACGCCTTGGAGTCGGCTTTTTTGGCGGTGAAGGCTTTATTTTGCAAAGCCTTAAAGGTGACGGTATGGCGTTTGTGCATGCTGGCGGCACCTTAATCAAAAAAGAACTGCGCGGTGAAACATTACGTGTCGATACAGGGTGTTTAGTGGGCTTTACCCCAGGGATTGATTACGACATTCAACGAGCAGGCTCACTTAAATCAATGGTGTTTGGTGGTGAGGGGTTATTTTTAGCGACCCTGCAAGGACATGGCACGGTATGGCTTCAAAGCTTACCATTTTCTCGCATGGCAGATCGTATTATTGCTCACGCACCTTCTAGTGGCGGCAAAGACCAAGGTGAAGGCTCGGTGTTAGGTGGCATTGGACGCTTGATTAACTAACAGTTGATTGTATGTGAATTAATTAAAAAAGGTGACTGAATTTAGTCACCTTTTTTATTTATCTCTGCTTTTGGTTAATGGCGTTATTTGGCCGTTTGGCCGAGCTTAACTATGTGCTCAAATTCAAGGGCTGTGACTGGTTGCACACTTAACCGAGCACCTTTGGTCACTAACACCATGTGTTGTAATGCAGGGTCACTTTTGAGTTGGCTTAGCGGAACTAATTGCTCGAGTTTATGTGTAAACTGAATATCGACTTGCCACCAACGTGGTTTACTTGGGTCTGACTTAGGGTCAAAGTAGCGAGATTGAGGATCAAATGCACTCGCATCAAGTTGCGGTTGGCTGACAACGCTGGCAATCCCAACAACACCTGGTACTTTACAGCTAGAATGATAGAACAAAACACTGTCACCCGCATTTATGTCATCACGAATAAAATTTCGTGCTTGATAATTACGGATCCCTTGCCATGACATTGTATGGTTTGGACTATCACGTAAGTCATCAATACTGATGTCATCGGGTTCAGACTTCATTAACCAATATTTCATGCATTACTCTTTTGTATTTATTATTGGGTATATATTATCATCCACACAGTAAAAAGCCGACAACATGATGTTATCGGCTCTATGGTAAACGTCAGTTTATACTGGTTTTGTTACAACTGTTTGGCCAATTGGCGTTAGGCTTAACAGTGCTAACTTAATGTGTTGTATCGCAAATGGAATGCCAATAATGGTCACAAAGCAGGCCAGGGCATGGGCTAAATGACCAATCGCTAACCATATACCAAAGAACAAGAACCAAATGACATTACCGATTAAGCCAAAGCTACCTGTGCCGAGATCTTCATTACCCGTTAAGTGTTTACGATTCACACTTTCTTGGCCGAATGGCCAAAATGCCATTTCGCCAATCACGAAACACGCACGGCCAAATGGAATACCAATAATACTGATAAAGCACAACAGCCCAGCAAGCCACCAGGCCAAGCCCATCACAAAACCGCCTAAAACAAACCAAGCAATATTAAACAGCAAACGTAAAAGAGACATTGTTATTCCTTATTAGAAGCTAATGTACATAACCTGTACTAATTGCTCTTTACTAAGCGATTTTCATGCCAAAGTTTTAAGTGTATGCTTTTAATGGGTTTTTATGATTCTTTAGCGTTGTTTTAGATTGGCTATAGTGAAAAAAACAAATCAAACGGTGAGTTTTATCATTTTTTGGTTAAAATACTCATCTTAATGATTTTGAGATTGATCATGTTTACGACAAGCCCTGTACAGCAGATGTTATTTGAACAAAGACGTATTTTTGTGAAACGTGATGACTTATTGCATCCCGATTTTAGCGGTAATAAGGCGCGCAAGTTTTATCATTTTTTATCGCAAGATTATTCTCATGTTACTCATCTGGTTGGATCTGGCTCTGCTCAAGCAAACTCGTTATATTCAATGTCTGTATTAGCTAAGCAACGAGGTTGGCAATTTGATTATTACGTGAGTCACGTAAACGACTTTATTATTCATCACCCAAAAGGTAATTATGCTGCGGCAATCGCGAATGGTGCCAATATTATTGATGTCAGCAAACTGAAACAGGCTGATCAATATCAACAGATGCATTTAGATGACGTCGTAAAACAAATACTAGAGTCCAACAACTCGCAGTTTTGTTCACTGTTACACATTCCTGAAGGTGGACGCTGCGAATATGCTGAAGCAGGTTTGGCGATATTAGCCAACGAGATCATCGATTGGGCTCTATTAAATAACATCAGTGAATTAAAAGTATTTTTACCCTCTGGTACAGGAACAACTGCCGCGTATTTAAATAAGCAACTCATACAGCAATTAGCCTGTATTGATGCAACCCAACTCAATATTGAGGTGATAACCTGCAGTACTGTAGGCGGCGATGGCTACTTAACAGAGCAATTTTCACAATTAGTCGACAAGGTGTATTTTCCGACAGTAGTCAATGATGGCCATAAATATCATTTTGGTAAACTCACTCGGCGCTGTTTTGATATGTGGCAAACGGTGTGTGAGTCTGGCATTGAGTTTGAGTTACTCTATGATCCTGTTGGATTTTTAGTGCTAAAAGATTACTTAGCTAAGCACCCGCAGTGGCAAGGCGATATTGTGTATTTACATCAAGGTGGGGTATTGGGGAATCAAACGATGCTACCAAGATATCAACGTAAATTTGCAAAATAACGATAACTAAACGCAAAAATGTAATGAGTTTTCTAATGAAAAAACTTATTGAGATATCAATGGAGTGTTGTAAAGGTTAATTCATTTTGCTCTGTTTTAATAAACATCGGTAAGTGAGAGGAGAATACCGAGAAATGAGTTTATTAAATAACAGAGCAAATGATTAACGCGAGGCGTTAGGGGTATTACTTACTTGCAGATATTAACCATTTCATGAAGTTTATTGCTTCAATACGCTTTGAAAAGGTTTTTTTGTTTTTACCTAGGCTGTCGGTAAAAGCAATTGAATTTTTGTTTGACGAAATTGAATTAACTGGAAAGCTAACTGAAATTTCATGTCCATTTATGTTGTATGACATATGTCACATTCCTTATTTGTGCTTATCACCCTTGGGTGAAAAAATTGTTCAATATAATATCCTTGGCATTTTTTAGTGGTGCGAAAGATTAACTTGTCGAGATTTAACTTAACCTATTCTGAACTCACTAATCAAGTGTTGTTTTATAAATAGTTGATTAAGATAATAAAACCTAATCACTATTGTTTATACTTTTCACTTAACGGAGTAAGTTGAACATAATTATATGACAGTGTTATGACGGATAACGTTTGTTGATAATGTTCATACAAACATTGGCCATGTCATGGTCAATAAAAATGAGCAGAAGCTTGTCTTGGGTTTACGAAGGAAGTTGAGCAGACTTACAGGTAGGTACCAAAATTAACAAGATTTTTAAATCTGTATGGATTCTATACTCACTTTTCATTTATAGCAACAACGTTTTTCATAAAAAAAACAAATAACATGCATTTTTTGCTTGATTACCGCTATAAATATTATATTTCCAATCGGTTTTTATTTTAAGTTGATGATTTAAATCGCGATAATATTATTATCGCGATTTACAGCAAAACCTAATTAATAAAGTAACTCACCAATAGGATTGAGTAACTTACTGATGCCTTTTGTAAAGTACAGTGGCGCATCTACGATTGTGTAACATAAACAACCTTCAGTTGTTTTAGGTGAATGCTCGTGGTCTTGGTCAAGCAACATAAAGTCACCCGGTTTGTAAGTGTTGTAGCAATCACTAAACTCACCTGCTAACAATAACGTTAACTCAGAACCTTTATGGGTGTGATCCGGTATTTCACCGTTTGCCGCTATGTGCAACAAGCTTGCTCTTGCTTGTGGTTCACCCGTGTCTAAACGTAAGCGGCTCACTTTACCTATGCCTTGCCATGAAGCATTAATTTGCTTTTTAAACACACGCGGTAAAGGATAATGCTGACCTTTAATGGTGACACTGTTGTCGATTGTCTCAGGCTGTGATGTAGCCTTACTATCAACACTATCAACACTATCAACACTATCAACACTATCATCGGTGTCTAATGCATCGAGTGTTGATGACAAAAATTGGCTGAGTAAATCGTCGAACTCAACGTGTTGTTCCGCTGCGGTTGTATTTTTGACATCACCTTGCTCAAACTGCTGCTCAGACAACGCAATTGTCATTTGATCTAGCTGTTGTTGGCAATGCGGACAAAATTCTGCATGTGCTGCGATGGCAATTGACATTGACAGAGGCAACTCACCTTTAGCGTGGAGAGACAGCAAATGCTGATCTGGGTGGTAATTAATCATAATGTTTCTCCATAAAGCTTTTTAACTTTTCTAAGCCGAGTCTAAGTCGGGATTTAACTGTTCCGATAGGAATGTTCAGTTTGTCTGCCAACTCTTGTTGTGTCAGCTCTTGCATGTAAATACCTTGAACCACCTGGCGTTGTAATGGCGGTAATTCTTCAACATGTTGCAGTAAGCTTGCTGATAATAAAAAGTCATCATCATTATTTTCTGCATCATCTGATTCAAATAATGGCCAAATGTCATCACCAAATGCATCTTCACGGTTGTGTTGTACTTTACGAAGCATGTCAAAACACTGATTACGCATAACGGTGAATACCCAAGTGCTAACCGCAGCTTTGTCTGCATTGTACAAATGCGCTTTGGTCCACACGCGAGACATGGTTTCTTGTACCAAATCCATTGCTAAACCTTGCTGGCTTAAACGCTGGACCCCAAAAGAGTTTATTTTGGGCGCGAAATGCGAAAAAAGTTTGGCAAATGATGTTTTGCAGCGGTTGTTTGCAACCTGCATCATAAGTTGAGCAAGCTCGTCTGCTAGCGGATTAGGTTCGTCTGATTTCATAGCACCATTTCGTTGATTAGAGGATCTTTGTGCAAGATTTCCCTTATCATAACGAGTTTGTGCGCTTTGTGATTGAACATTTTCCATTTTTTTCACTCGCATCCAATAAATCACTATTGAGCATATGTGTATATGCCATTTATGCAGCTACTAAAACTGCTGCACAGGGTAGTTGATCAAGTCATTATTGAGTTATACGGCTGGTGTAGATTAACGGATCATAAAATGTGATTATTTTATAACGTCGAATAAAAAAGATTTAGCCAATAGGTGGTCGTGACTATTAATGCACTGGTATTTTTCCTTGGCACTCAATGGAATAATCTCTAACCATCGTTGGCATACCCATGAAATGTCGTTAAAGTCGTTTTCACTGTAATGGGCTAAATGTTGTGGGTATTGTTGCAGCAGCTGTTTTAATGTTTTGCTGAGATACTGATCTTTTTTACGTTCATTGAGTTTAATGTGTGGCTGAGCAGGGTGCGCTTCAATGATATTGCTTGGCCACCCATCAATGAGCGTTACCTCAGCACGTTTTAAGCCATCACTTTCTTCTGTAATGTTATTTATGGTGAAGGTTTGCTTACCTTGAACACTTATGCCTAATAAGCCATCTTCTAACGTTTCAAAATCGATAATGTGTGTCAGAGTGCCTATTGGCATGATGGTTTTTTTGTCGTCAGATAACATGCACAGCCCAAAACCCTGGCCACTTTTTAGCGACTCAGACACCAATCGTTTGTATCTGGCTTCAAAAATCCGCAGTTGCGTATACCCTTGTGGGAGTAGGCAAATCGGTAAAGGAAAAATTGGGATAATCATTACAACCTCTGGATTGTGTATTACGGTGCATCTGCTTAACTATACGCTTGCTGAGTTATTGTTGATCACCTTGATTAACCCAAATGAGTTTATCTTCACTTATCGCCAATGCGTTAAGCTTAGTGATAAAGCGCTGCTTAATAACCGGGTCAATGGTGGCGGTGCGCGATAAAATCCATGCATAGTCATTATTAGGACCGATCACCAATGAATCTGTATATTGCCCTTGGTCATTTTGTACAATATCGTGTATTTGGTATGCGCCGTAAAATGGGCCAAAGAAGGAGACCTTGAGTAAACCTTGATTGCTGCCGTTAATAAAATAAGCTTTACCTTCAGCTTGATCCCATTGTTGTTTATCTTGTTTGAATCCTTTATTGATGACCACCACTTTGTCGCCGTCAACACTGTATTGCGCAGTGACATTTGACATATTGCGTTCAAATGAATGATCTAAACGGGCGATTTCATACCAGGTGCCTAAATATTGATTTAGCTCAAACGGCTTGACCACATCGACAGGTTTATCAATTATTGTGCAGGCCGATAGCCCAAACACTGACAGTGCAAGTAAAGGCATTTTTATCATCTGATTTAATCGTTTTTTCATTGTCGACTCCGTTTTATAAAACTATATCGATTATTATTTACTATACGACTTAGAACATTAGATTGATCTTCAATTAACCGGTTTAATCCTTTTTTGTCGGTTCCATCATGCTTACTACGTCCTTTTGTCTGCGTTTTTTAGTATAATTAACTCGATTGTTATTTTCAGTAGGTGGATGGCTTTATGAGAAAAGTGCTCGATACGGTAGATCAACGCACCAAGTTAGTCGGTGAAAACCGTTTAGAACTGTTGTTATTTCGCATTAGCTCTACGCAATTATTCGCAATTAATGTGTTTAAAGTAAAAGAAGTGGTTAAGTTACCCACTATTAATACTTTTCCCGGCAGCAATGCCAATATTTATGGCGTCGCGAATATTAGAGGCACATCAATTCCAGTGATTAATTTGCGTGAAGCGATCGGTTATTCGCCAAGGCCGATTACTGAAGACAGTAATTTGATTATTACAGAGTACAATCGCAGCGTGCAGGCTTTTTTGGTCGGTAAAGTTGAGCATATTATCAATATGACTTGGAGCGACATTATGCCGCCACCAAAAACATCGGGTGGACATAATTACCTCACTGCAATTACGAAAATTGAGCAAGATGGGCTCACTCAATTAGTGTCCATTATTGATGTTGAGAAGGTACTTGCAGAGATTATTGATTACGATGTTAGCTTATCTGACGGGGTGTTAGATGAAGCATTAGCGGGGAAAATGCACGGTCGTAAAGTGCTAATTGTCGATGACTCGTCTACGGCGCGTAAGCAAGTTCGTGATACGTTAACACCATTAGGCATCGAGATTGTTGAGGCATCAGATGGCTTACAGGCATTACAGCTTCTGCAACGCTGGGCTGATAATGGCAAGCATGTGGCAGATGAATTATTGATGATGATTACCGATGCCGAAATGCCCGAAATGGATGGTTATAAGCTCACTGCGGAAGTGCGTGCTGATCCGCGTTTGGCATCGTTATTTATTACGTTAAATACGTCACTCAGTGGCAGTTTTAATAAAGCCATGGTTGAAAAGGTGGGCTGTAACGAGTTTATCTCTAAGTTTCAGCCAGATTTGTTAGTGGGGGTGGTGCAAGACCGGCTGCGTGCTATTTTGTCGGTATAGATCACTAACTATGATTCCCAACGGATTACGGCAGAAACTTATCTGCCGTTTGCGCGTCGCACTCGTGCCACGTTATGTCTGGTCATTGTCTTCGATTAGCTCATCAATAATTCTACGTTGATGTTCGCGAGTGATACCAATATTGAGCCTAGCGACTTTAATCGCATGGCCAAATTTAGCTTTACCAAGTAACGTCACCAATTGTTTCAGAAAGTTTGGGTCAAGTGATAATGTATTACTGTAATGCTCAATTGCTTTTGGTAATGATGTGAAGGCGACGTCGTCAAACTCAAATCCACGTTGATAATGACCACTTTCACCATCGAGTAGTACTCCTTCTACACTTAATGGCCAACCTTTAGCGTTAATACGTCCTTGCGCTATTTGGTACATCATCCATGCACTTTTTTTAAAGCCACCAAAGATTTTGCACTCAAATTCAGACTCTTGTAATTCTTGCTCTGTCCAATTAATGCCAATGGCTAAATCTTTGCGGTAAAGGTGCATTAGCTGATCTTTAACGGCATCGCGGCAATCCCAAATCGAGGTCAATGGGTTCTTCTTCGCTAAGCCTAAGCACTCTTTACAAGCCGGTACCGCAAGAGAGGGGTGCGGTGTGTGGGTCATTCGATAATAATCAAAAATTTGATCACTCGGTTCTGCGCAAAACCAACATGTGTGGCGCTGTTCAAAAGGAATATCAATTAATGTTGGCATAGGCTTGCACGCTTTAAGTAGTGAGTGGAGAGCTTAAAATAAAAAAGCCGCTCATAAAGAGCAGCTTAAGTGATGTCGATTCAAAAAAGTTATTCTTTTTCGAAGTCGACTAATTCTTTTGCCAAAATGATTGGATCAATTTCTTCGCATTCTTGATCGGCTTCCCAATCAATACCGATAAGTACACCATCGTCATTTAAATCGCCAACCCAGTACTCTAAAAACTCATTTAGGGTAATGGTAACCGCTTTATAATCTGCCCATTCTTCAGTGCAATGACTGGTCGCGGCAGCTTCGCTTGACCATAAAGGCATCACGTCGGTTTCTTCAAATTCAGATGAGTCACATACTACCCAGCCTTCACCTGTTTCATCTTGTAAGCCCCATAAGACTTGGTGTTGTTTTACGTTTTCGATAAAGCCGATTAGTGCGGGAGTTTGTTCGGTCATGATAAGTCGCTTCAATGAGTGAGAATTAACCTCATTATACGTACTCACAAAATAAGGAAAAGGCTTAATTAATGACAATGTTGTTAATGCTGATTCTTTATACCAATTGGGTGATTAAAATGGTCGGTTTTGAATAAATAAACAGGGATTAATGCTAACAGGTCTTGTTTCCTGGGAAGCGATGCGTCACGATATTCGTCATTCATTTGTGATAAGTAAGTGTTTTCATGACCCATAAAAGCCGTTTTTCAGTGTTTGTTGCTTCCATGTTTGTTTCAAGCACCTTATTAAGTGCTTGCGCGGTATCCGCCTCCCCAGAACCTGTTGTGATTGTTCCGCCTGAGCCTGTACAAGCTGATTTTGCCACTTGTGTAATTAATTTGCAGCAAAAGGCCAAGGCGGCTGGGATATCACAACATATCATCGACACGACTGTTGCTCATTTAAAGTATGTGCCTCGAGTGATAGAACTCGATAATCAACAACCCGAGTTTACGACCTCGTTTGGCGATTACTTTGAGAAACGGGTCACAACTTGGCGCGTTGATCAAGGTCGAAAAATGATGGCAAAGCATCAAGTATTATTGGCTAACTTAACCAAAGAATATGGTGTCCCTGGGCAGTACATAGTCGCTTTTTGGGGCTTAGAAACAAACTTTGGCAGTTATAAAGGCAGTATGCCGGTTCTTGACTCGCTCGCGACATTAGGTTGCGATCCTCGTCGCAGTGATTATTTTACTGGCGAGTTAATACAAGCATTAAAGTTAAAACAGCAATATAACTTCGCTGATAATAAAATGGTTGGTTCGTGGGCCGGAGCCATGGGGCATACTCAATTTATGCCGACTAATTACCGTAAGTATGCTGTTGATGGCGACGGTGATGGTGTTGCAGACCTATGGAACAGTGAAGCTGATGCGCTCACATCGGCAGCTAATTTTTTACAACACTTAGGGTGGAAAGCGGATCAACGTTGGGGCCGTGAAGTTCTTATTCCTCAAGATTATGCCTTTGAGTATTTAGGCAGTAAATCAGTATTACCGTTAACACAATGGAGTGCCTTAAACATAAAGCAGACCAATGGCCAGCCAATAGCCACTGCAGATATGCAAGCTGCATTGTATTTACCTGCAGGACACACTGGGCCAGCGTTTTTAGGTTATGACAACTTTAATGTGATTATGCGTTGGAATCGATCTGAATTTTATGCCATTTCAGTGGGGCATTTGGCTGATCGTATTAATGGTTCACCAGAATTAACTCGTGCCGTTCCCAAACAGCCAAGATTGAGCCGCGAAATCGTAAAACAACTCCAGCAAAAGTTGAATGATGCCGGATTTGATGTGGGTAAACCGGATGGTATTTTTGGACGTAACTCTGCATTAGGTTTGCAAGGATATCAAAAGCAACATGGCTTGATTGCTGACGGATTTCCAGATGTCGATACCTTTAAACGTCTTGGTATTACGCTATAACATTGACTTTTTTGTGGCTGCTTTGGCGGCCTTTTGATAAGCTTCGGCAAAATTTTAGCGTTAAGGAATAAAAATGAGCATTAAAGACGATATGGTTGTGCAGTTTAATTACTCACTGCGTGACGAGAAAGGCGAAGTGATTGAGTCAAATGAAGGCCGCGAGCCGATTGCCTACTTACATGGCCATGACAACATGATGCCTGGTATCGAAGATGCCATAAACGGTAAAGAAATTGGTGAGAAGTTTACCATTACACCAGCAGCAGCAGACACTTATGGTGAACGCCAACAAGATGCTGAGCAGCGTGTATCTGTAAAACATTTAGTGGGCGCTAAAGTATGGAAACCCGGCATGGCAGCAGTGGTCAACACTGAACAAGGTCAACGTCAGGTTACCATCATCAAAGTCGGTAAGTTTATGGCGACTGTGGATGTTAACCACCCTTTAGCGGGTCGTGAATTAACATTCGACATTGAAATTGTTGGTGCTCGTGATGCTTCAGACGAAGAAATCGCACATGGTCATGCCCATGGCGCTGGTGGTCATCACCATTAAGTAATATTGTTATTTACTCTGAAATCCCAAGTGAATCACTTGGGATTTTTATTTGGGTAACAGTATGATGACTTAAGTATTTTTAACGCTATTAAAAGGGAAGGTCATGGTTATTGATTTTTCAATCGGCAAGCTCATTGTTACCATCAATGAAATCCAGTGTCGTTTTCATGACAATCATATTGTATTAACCGCTTCTGTTGACGACATCAGTTGTTTTCATCAAGGTCTGGTTATTGCCGCTGATGGTGGCACTGTGCGTTGGAGCATTAAGCTCGACAATGCGACACAATTAGAGCAAGTGCTCAATTGCACCGGTATTCAAGCTCAGTAAGCTTAAGCTAATAACCTCAAATCTGTTTGCAAATGGATTGGAATGATATGCTTAATGCACATCTTGAATTAATCTGTTTAAGTATAGTGACTGTTGGTTTTTGAGGCGTAGAGTCAAAATCAACAGGCTCTCGCGAGCGGTTAGTTCTTTGAATCAAGTTTTTGATATAAATAAGGTCAATTTGATGTCTTCATTAGAAAAAATTGTAATCGAACCACAAACAACGGCTACAGCATGTGTTATTTGGCTTCATGGCTTAGGTGATTCTGGCGCAGGTTTTGCGCCTGTAGTTCCGGTGTTAGGCTTACCTGCAAATCACAGTATTCGTTTTATTTTTCCTCACGCACCCGAGCAAGCTGTGACGATTAATGGTGGCTATGTGATGCGTTCTTGGTACGACATCAAAAGCATGGATTTACATGACAGAGCAGATATTCAAGGGGTATTGAGCTCTGAGCAAGCCGTGCAACAATTGATTAATGAGCAAATAGAGAATGGCATCAGTGCGGGTAAGATTATCTTGGCAGGATTTAGCCAAGGCGGAGTAATGAGTTTATTCACGGGCTTACGTTTTACTCAAAAACTGGCGGGTATTATGGCACTCTCTTGTTATTTACCTGGTGGCGAACATTTACCTGAACAACTTGCAGATGAAAACCGGACAACACCTATTTTGCAACATCACGGTGAACAAGATGATGTTGTGCCATTGTTTGCAGGGAAAATGGCAAATGATGCGTTAATAGCCGCTAATTATCAGACAAATTGGCGCACTTATCCTATGGCTCACAGTGTTTTACCTAGCCAACTTGCTGATATCGGTCAATGGATACAACACGTGTTGAAATAAAAGCTTCACACTATTGTTTTTTATTCAGGACAATGGTGTTGGTGGTGAGCTTTCAAAAAGGTAAGTAATTTTAGTGGCTTAGCAGTTTATCTGTTAGAGCCATTTTTTTTACTTGTTTTTAACATGTTTGTTAACAAGCTGACTGTTTTCAAGAGAGAATTGTTGTCTATTTAAGTTATTGTTATTAGTGTATTAAAAATCACATTTTGTCATAAAAATGAAATCAAAAACCGTCAATCTTTGTTAAGATTGCAATGTTTTAAATTGGATCTGTTTTATTTAGTACAAATTTTGCTCACAAGATGTCTGTGATTATTGGCAAAGGAATATAGTCATTTTACGGATACATTTAGAGTAATTACTTGGTGGATTCATAAAGACGCATCATAAATAACAAATAATGGGGTTTTACATGAACAAAACAATGTTTAAAGGGATATTAGCAACAGCGATTATCGTTGCGTTAACTGGTTGTAATGATAGTAATGACAACAATGATACAAGCTCATTTAATCTACGTATTGCACACATTAACGATACTCACTCTAGTTTTGATCCAACATCGTTAGATTTTACCGCAAAAGTTAATTCTGAAGATATGAGTATAAATACCTCTGCTGGTGGTTATCCTCGTGTTGCTACTGCTTTAAAAGACGCAAGAGAAGTCGCTGCAGATGCCAATATTCCTTTTCTAGCTCTACACGGTGGGGATGCATTCCAAGGATCGTTGTATTTTAATGTATTAAAAGGTGCAGGTAATGCAACTTTATTACGTGAAATGAACATTGATGCCATGACCATTGGTAATCATGAGTTTGACTTAGGTAATGGGCCTCTCATTGAATTTGTAAATAAAGTTAACTTCCCGATTCTAGCTGCAAACTTAGATTCAAGCGCTGACTCACAAATGTCTGGCTTAACTAATATCAAGCCGTACATTATTAAAGAATTTGGCGATGTTAAAGTCGGCATTTTCGGTCTTGTCTTGGAAGATATGAAATCTATTTCTTCACCTGGTGATGAGTTAACCTTTAATAGTGAAGTCGAGACAGCTCAAGCTACTGTTGATGCACTAAAAGAAATGGGTGTAGATAAAGTCGTAATGGTTAGTCATATCGGCTTAGATAGAGACATTCGAATAGCTGAAAGCGTTAACGGTGTAGATGTGATTGTTGGTGGTCATTCTCATACATTACTTGGCGATTTTACAAACCTTGGTAAAGGTATCGGTTCTAATATTGCTGGTTATGCAGAGATGATAACTAATCCTAATGGCACTTCTAAAACTTGTATCGTGCAAGCTGGTGCGGTTGCTGAAGCCGTTGGTTTAGTTGATGTTACATTTGATGACGGTGAAATTGCTAATTGTGCAGGTAATAACACACTGTTAATTGGTGATAACTTTAAACATAAATATAATGAAGATAATGAGTTATTAACTGAATCAGATCAGGCCGCAGTTGTTGCATTTGTCGGCGAGCAAAATAATATTGCGATAACCGAAGAAGACGCTTTATTACGTAGTATTATTGATATCGACTACAAACCATTAATAGAGCAGTTCCAAGGTAAAATCATTGGACAAGTGTTTGATGCTAATGACCCTGTTGATACCGGTATGCTAGATCATGTCCGTCAACCAGGAGTTAAGCGTAATGGCGCTTCATTGCCAATCACAGGCTCTGAAGCTGGTGCTCAAGTTGCAGCATCTATGGTTTGGAAGTTAAATCAACACGGTTATGGTGTTGATATGGCAATTACCAACACCGGTGGTGTACGTGACGACATCAAAAATGAAGATGGCAATTTAACAGCGGGTTATATTATTGGTTCACTGCTATATTTCAGTAATGAGTTAGCTATTGTTGAATTAATGGGTAGTGATGTAACTCAACTACTTGAAGACACAATTAATTACTCTTTAACGACTTCTTCAGGTTCGTTCCCAACATTTGCCAATGTTAAATTTACTTTCAATGGTAAGGCTGTTGTTGGTGAACAGATTGAAGATTTGCAAGTATGCCCTGAAGGTGTTGCTGCTGGTAACTGTGCTGATATCGCTCCAGATATGTCATACAAGATTGCAACTAATGCTTATATCGCTGGCGGCAAAGATGGGTATGATATTTTCGATACTAAGAAGCTTTCTCCGGTAATAAAATCAGGATTTATTGATAATGAGTCTATGATTGAATACGTAGAAGCCTTAACTATGGCAGGCCAAAAAGTAGAAGAAATTCCAACAGGATTAACTTTTATTGCGCCTACTAGTTTTGAAGTTAAATTAGATTCTCCAGTAATTAAACCAGAAGATAACCAATAATCAATATCATAATAAGTGATGTTGATTAAATAATTTTCTATAATAAAAAAGCAGCTCTGGCTGCTTTTTTTATTTTAAGAATATAGTTTAATTATCTACATTGAATATTTATTAGATATTAAAATAATAACAACGTTACTTCCAGCTAATATGAGTTGTTAGCGTATGGCTCTCACCGGGGGCGAGTACGACTTTATCTTCTAATACATTGGCCGCTTCTAAGCACACCATTGAAAGATAATCATCATTATTAAAACGCGACAATCTCACTGATTTGTCTATCCATGGATTCCACAATACCGCTGATTGGCTATTCTCACGGCTTACCACAATAGTCCCTTGTTGCGTATGCAACTCTTGGCAACTGGCTAAGTCGGTATAAACGCGATCGGTTTCCCGATCAAAGGTGACAGTATCTTGAGGTTGTTGGATAGGTCCTTGTCCAAATTCAATGTATTTTGATTGGCTAAAGCCACTGGCGGTTAGTTGATGAATATCATCAATCGGGAAATAGCTGTGCAACGCTTGAGTTAAGCTAACACTCGTATCGTCATTATTGGTATTCACAATACTGACTGACAATGATTCGCCTAAGGTAAATAGCACTTTGACTTCGGTGTTATGTGGCCAATATTGACGTTCAAATTCTGTTGTTGGCAAGCTAAACACCAAATCAACAATTTGGTTACGCATCTTGATTGACTCAAGTTTCCACAGCTTATTACGAGCAAAACCGTGTTGAGGGAAATCAGGGTTTTCATTCATACCAAACCACGGCCAGCACACAGGGATGCCACCACGAATACCATTACCCGGTTGATAATCATCAGCCGATGAAACCCACAATAGAGGGGGTTTACCCACAGGAATAAATTGGTCTATCTGGGCGCCTTGCATAAAAATTCGTGCCTGACAAAGCTCAGTGTCTACCTTGACATACTCAAGACCATTTGGGTGTTTTAGGGTGGTAACAGAACCCATAGTGTGTGTCCTTGTGTTAAAATCTGTTTAAAATAATTGTTGTCGTCTTAACAGACGATAAGCCGCTAGCTTACCGTATTTCTTCCCGTACGATAATACTCTTATCGTGTGCAGCCTATTGTCTGTAGCGTGTTGAATTAGTGATGAAGAGTCTGGGATAAATGGCGGGAGAGGGATTATGTGCGAGTAAAATACAACAGCCTATTATTTGCAGGCATCGCGACATCTTCTGTAAGAATAAGCCCTTGTTGTTTAGCTAAAGTGGTTATCCATTCAATATCCCGTATACCGCTTAATGGATGTTGCTGCTTTAGCCAAAGGTCAAACTGTGCATTACTGTCGCTGGTAAATTCACCTGAATAATTAAACGGCCCATAAATAGCAACACATCCTTTAGGCGCGAGTGTTTTACCACAACCCACAAAAAAGGCTTCTACTAATTCACAGCTCATGATGTGTAGTGTATTTGCTGTATAAATCGCATCGATAGCGACCACTAATTTTGGCCACGACTGACTGACATCAAGTTCGATGCCATCAGCTAGGTTGTTAAGCGGGTAGTGCTGTAATCGTGCCTGTAAATTATCGAGGTAATGTGGCTGGTCACTAGGCTGCCAGCGAAGCTGCGTTAAATGCTCTGCAAAAAATACACAATGCTGCCCAGTACCGCTGCCAATTTCTAGCACCTGTGAAGTGTGGCTTAACCACTGTGCCAGATGAGTTAATATTGCATGTTTATTGTTTTCGCATGCCTGTGAAAAAGGCAATTGCGCGAGTGGGATAGTATTTTGCATTACGATAGATCGACTTTTTCCATTTCCAGTTGCTGTAAGGCTATGACAGCTTGTGTACGATTGCGCACGCCAAGTTTTCGAAATATCGCTGTTGCATGAGCTTTAATGGTCGCTTCCGACACACCAAAATCATAGGCTATTTGCTTGTTGAGCAGCCCCTCGGCAAACATTTGCAATACTCGATATTGCTGTGGAGTTAAATCCGATAGACGGCTGGCCATTTTATCGGTTGGATCGTCAGACACTGGCACCAATTGAGTACCGCTAGGTAACCAAATATCACCGTATAATACCGCGGTGAGCGCATCAGTTAATGACTCCATAGAGGCAGATTTAGGAATAAATCCACTGCTTCCATAATGGACCGCACGGCTAATAGTATTAATGTCTTCGTGGGCCGAAATTACCACCACAGGAATATCTGGATAGTGAGTTCGAAGATGGATCAAGGTCGAATAACCATGAGATCCAGGCATTTGTAAATCCAGCAGTATGAGATCAAATTGACATTGTTTGTTATTCAGCACATTTTCCAGCGCTTCAGCACTGTCGGCTTCAACCCATTGAGTTTGGTTGAATGCACTGCTCAATGCCTGTCGTAAGGCATTGCGAAATAACGGATGATCATCTGCAATGACGATATTTAAATTTTCGAGCTTCATGGCGTTTTTTATTCTATGTTGCACGTGAAGATTAATTCAATGTAACAGAAAACCAATCGAGTGTTCTATTGCTTTGTGCATCAAAATGATGCTTTTTTGTGAATAATACCATTGTGCGTTAATAAGTGATGACTCAACGAGAGTTTAAAAGGGCTTAAACAAGGGGCATGACTGAATGAATAGTGGTCCTTTTTCGAAGCTATACAACGCAGTGTAAGCCCTTTAAACACTCGCCCGAAAGGAATGTCCCAGAGGATTATCTCTGCGTACTCGCTATGTGAAAGAGAACGACCATTATTGTATCGCGGCGCCTCAAACTGAACAATCTGAGTGACTCTGATTGGTCACATAATTAATGGAAATGGTATTACTTATTTAATGCGGATTGGTGTAAGCAGCAAAGTATGACTTTAGTTTAGGTTTACATCACAGTTTGTTCGATAGCAGCGCAGCACAATGGCTGCGCTGACAAAGACTGCCATTAAGCGTGAGGCCACACTTGTGTAGGTTGTCGATTTTCATCAATTGCAACAAAGGTAAATACACCGCGAATAGCATGTTCACGATGATCTTTGTACATGTCTTCTACATAAATATTCACCTCTACTTTTAGTGAGGTGTTACCCACATGGATCACTTTAGCAATCAATTCCGCTAAGCTGCCCGCTGGAATGGATTTTTTAAAATCAATACGGTCAGAGCTTACAGTGACTAACGATTTACGACAAAAACGTGTCGCGGCAATAAAGGCCGTTTCATCCATCCACGCTAATGCGTCTCCACCAAACAAGGTGTTGTGATGATTAGTGTTAGAGGGAAAAATGGCTTTAAATACTCGCGCTTCAGAATGGATAATGCGTGCAGCGATATCTTCAGGAAAATCAGTTTCAGTTTGATCTGGATTTTGAGCAAGGGACATACAACGACCTAAAATTAAACAATAGACAGGATTAAACGCGGCGCATTGTACTGTATGAGCTTAAGCGGTGTCGAATATTACCCAATGTGGTTTGTTTTCTCTGTGCTAGTCGAGCAGTAAATGTTCAAATACAGGGTTAGCGCTGAGTACATCAATACGTCTAATGTCAGTTAATATAATGTCTATTGGTTGCTGTTGTTGAGTGACGCCGCGAATCGCTTCGTGTTTTGTGCCACTTTGTTGCACGATTGTCGTTTGAGTAAAGTGGCCCACAATTTCAACACCAGAATGCAAGCTTAACTTCACTTGATACTGATGTAAGCACATGATTTCGATTAAATCATAATGAGCACAATTAATTGGGGGCATTTACTCTTTTTATCCTTTCAGCATTCATCATTCAATGCACAGATGCAAAGTCTCAATTCATTTACGTGGGTGAGTTAATCGCACATCTAGTGACGTAATAAATAGTCGTGCAATTAATCAGGTAGCTAATCACTTCGCTAGCTACATCACTAACAGCATCACTAGCTACATCGTTAATATCGTAATAGTACCGTCGATACTTCATGGTTATTACCATCGACAGTGACTATATAGAGTCTGTCGAACTCGCTTGCATCATTTATGGCAGGCTGTTTTTCTGCACCAAGCAGCTCTGCCAGTGCGGTCGTGGTATTGCTGTGGCCGATCACCAAAATATGCCCTTGCTGACTTAACAATACTTCTGCTGCTTTTTGAAGATCTGTAGGATCATATAAACTGGGTGCCAGATGCTGCTCTTCAGCAACCGCCAATGCGGTTTCACGCGTGCGCTTATAGTCTGTGGTATACACTTTGGCTAACGGGGTGCTTGATAATACTTGAGCTAAACGGATGGCCCGCAGTTTCCCCTGTGCAGATAAGCTCGGATCTTTTCCCTCAAGCTTTTCTGCATGTCTTACCAAATAAAACACTTTTGCTTTAGCATTTATCATTTGCATAGGCATGTCGGTATTTGATGTCTGTGCCATTAATGAACTGCTGAATAGCATAAGAAAGAAGGTGAGTGCATATCGAATGTCATTAGTCATGTATTAATCCATTAATTTGATGGTCATTGTGTTACCGAAAAAGCGCTTTATTTTATCTATCAACACGTTCGGCGTTTATCCTAGCAATAAACTCTCGTTTATGCAGGTCTTCTTTTTTTCGCTTAATCGCTGCACCAACATATAGATTTATGATGTGGACATTGCCGTTCAGTGCTTTATGTATTAGAAATTATAGATGATTTTAGCTGTGATATGAATGAGATGGACTATTGTTAATTCGTACCTTATTTTCTTTTAAAGCAGCAAGACTTGCTTTAGCAAGACATTCATTACCATGCTCACAGGATTGGTTAACTATTAAGGAAAGGATATGCCTGAATCGTTAGAGGCTCAAATTATTCAATTAGAACCAGATGATGCACTACCTTTATGGCGCCACACCATTTTTATGCGCATATTTACTGTGCTAGCCGTACTGAGTATCCCTTTGTATATCACAAGCGTTTACGTATGTATTGACCAAGGGATTTGGTACATGGCGGCCTTTGATACACTCTGGTATGGCTTGTTGCTATTCATTCTCTTTTGGCCTTCGTTAGCAGATAACACCCGATATATATGGGGTTGTTTGTTGGCTTTTTTTGTCGGTGCAGGATTTTTGCTCGCGGTTGGGCCTTCAGGTGCGGGTTTGTTTTGGTTGTTTACCTTTCCACCGTTAACCAGTGTGCTGCTTGGCGCAAAGCCTGCGGTAATCGCTCAGGTTGTTAATGCTGTCTTGTTAATACTCACAGGAATTGCATTTCATTACGATTGGTTGCATTGGCCTGTGATTGAACACTTTTCAACGACAATTTGGTATGTTGTCGTGATTAACTTTTTGGCTACCTGTGCCATAGTGACCCAATCTATTTCTTTTTTGCTGGGTAAATTGACCCATTCATTGCAATCGACATTAGCATCAAGACAAGCGACCGTGATTGGGTTAGCAAAATTAGCGGAGTATCGAGACAATGATACTGGTGCTCATCTTATTAGAATGCAGCAATACGCTAATATGCTCGCAAAACAAAGACTAGATGATGAACACGTGCCAGCAGAGTTAACAGAAGCTTTTATCAAAGAAATCAGCTTGTCATCGATTTTGCACGACATTGGCAAGGTAGGAATTGCAGACCATATTTTACTTAAACCCGGTAGATTAACCCCTGAGGAGTTTGAACACATCAAAGCCCATCCTGTTATGGGGGCTAAAGTGATCGATAGCTTGCTGAAATATGCACCTCAATGTGAATTTCTGTTGATGGGGCGAGACATTGCTGGTGGTCATCATGAGAAGTGGGATGGCAGCGGTTATCCAAAAGGCCTTAAAGGTGAATTAATCCCATTGTCAGCAAGGATTGTGGCATTGGTTGATGTGTATGATGCGTTAACCTCTCCGCGTTGCTATAAGCGTCCATTTACACATGAAGAAGCCAAAGAGATAATAACGGCAGGTCGGGGTAATCACTTTGACCCAGCACTAGTTGACAGCTTTATGACAATTGAACAACGCTTTGCTGATTTATCGCAGGCCTCTTTGGCACACCATTCAGCAAGTTATGAGCCATAGATAATCAACTTTTACAGTTGATTAAGTGTGCCGTAGGCAACGTCGTTAACAACATGCCCGCTCTCATTTTATCGTTGCACATAAAAATGCCAGTTTGTGTAAACTGGCATTTTTTATGAGCATATGGCTTTATTTATTTGCAAGCATGCTGATGCTTGCAAATAAATTGAACTGGAATTACTTAGCCAATAGATTTTTGCGGTCACGAGAAGCTTGCGCTAATTCACGCAATAACGTTTCAGAATCAGCCCAATGCAAACACGCATCCGTAATACTTTGACCATACACTAAAGGCTCGCCTTTAATCACTTTCTGATTACCTTCAATCATAAAGCTCTCAGCCATAATACCGGCAATGGCGGTACTACCATTGCGCATTTGCGCCATGATACTGTCTGCAACGTTTAATTGATTCTTATGCTGCTTTTCGCTGTTTCCGTGGCTAAAGTCGACAACCATACGTTGGGTTACGCCGACGGTTTCAAGCTGTGCGCGTGCAACTTCAATATCTTCAGCTGAATAGTTAGGGGTTTTACCACCACGTAAAATAATGTGACCAAACGGATTACCGTGTGTGCGGTAAACGGCCATGGCACCGTCTTTATCTGGAGAGTAAAAAATATGCGGTGCTTGCGCGGCACGAACAGCATCTACAGCAATATTAATATTACCGTCAGTGCCATTTTTAAAGCCAACAGGACAAGACAAAGCAGAAGCCATTTCACGGTGGATTTGGCTTTCCGTCGTACGTGCACCAATGGCACCCCAGGTGATTAGATCAGCAATATATTGTCCGTTCACCATGTCTAAAAACTCAGTCGCAATCGGCAATTTAAGTTCAGTGATTTGCTGTAACAACTGACGAGCCATACGTAAGCCTTTATTTGGGCTAAAGCTGCCATCTAAATCGGGATCTGAAATTAAGCCTTTCCAGCCCACAATCGTACGTGGCTTTTCAAAATACACACGCATCAAGATGCATAAGTCGTCTTTAAGCTCATGGTGAAGGTCTGATAAGCGCTGCGCGTATTCTAGTGCGGCTTTAGTGTCGTGAATGGAGCAAGGTCCAATAATTACGAGCAAACGTTGATCTTCGCCCGCAATGATGGCTTCAACTTCGCGACGCTGAGCAACAAGGTAATCAGCTGCATCTTGAGTTAAAGGATATTCTGAAGCCAACTGAGCAGGAGAAATAACTTTGCTTAATAAGGTTGTTCTGAGTTCATCTGTTTTAATAGTCATGCATATTACCGAGAAATCGTGAGATGCATCTGCATCATATTGCTCGAGATTATATACCCAAAGAAGTTAAAGATGCGAGGCTTAGCCTAGGATTGTAGGCACTAAAAAACAGATTGCCTTAAAAGCCAAAGGCGAATCAACCTAAGTCAACATCGCCATTTGATGATTTTTTATGCTATTTAAAGCCCAAATCGATTGTTTATTTATCAGAACATGTGGCGTTTAAGACCGGTAATATCGAGAATTTTAGTGGCAATTTCTTCAACCGAATGATTGGTGGTATTCACGAATGGGATGCGCTCTTTTTTGTACATCATCTCAACTTCTTTGACTTCAAGGCGGCATTGTCTTAGTGAAGAATAGCGACTGTTTTCCATGCGACTTTGACGTATTTCATGCAAACGATGAGGATCAATGGTTAACCCAAAAAGCTTCGATTTATTGCGTTTGAGTGCTTCAGGTAACTTGAGGTTATCCATGTCATCTTCAGTAAAGGGGTAGTTTGCAGCCTTTATACCAAACTGCATCGATAGATATAAGCTCGACGGTGTTTTACCACAGCGTGATACACCTAATAGAATAATATCGGCTTTATCCATGTGTTTCATGGTTTGGCCGTCATCGTTTTCCATCGTGTAGTTAATGGCATCGATACGGGTTTCATAGCCATGATTACTTTTACCATGAGTACGGTGCAATAAAGGCTTAGCTTGTACGCCTAAGTGTTGTTCGAGTGGCGCAACAAAGGTGTTCAAAAAGTCATAATCGACACATTCACTCGAAAAAATCACGTTACGAATTTCAGGATTAATGATTGAGTGGAACACTAACGGTCTTTCACCTGTTGTAATAAAACAATCATTTATTTGCTGCTTAACTTTTTGAGCTTTTTGAATAGTTTCCACAAACGGAATCGTAAGTGCTTCAAATTCTATAGGAAATTGTGAAAGTACGGCATGACCAAAAACCTCTGCTGTGATCGCGGTCCCATCTGAAATATAGAATACTTTTGGTGTCATTCTGACCTCTTGTAGTAATAAAATTACAAATAAAATTATAGATTTACGCGTCTTGTATGGGAGTGTAAGATGCTATTGCCCTCGTGTGAAGTGGCCACTGAAATAAAAAACTTGCGGAGATAAAACTGTGCAGCAATACGTACTCTGGTATCAAGAATTAGGCATGGGTGATGTAAACAAGGTTGGCGGAAAAAACGCATCCCTTGGAGAGATGATCAGCAATCTGGCTAATGCAGGGGTTCAAGTTCCTGGCGGTTTTGCAACGACCTCTCATGCGTTCAATGAGTTCCTTGAACAAAGTGGAGTTAACCAGAAGATTTTTGACATTCTGGCTACATTGGATGTGGATGATGTCAATGAACTGGCAAAAGTAGGTGCACAGATCAGACAGTGGGTTATCGAAACCCCATTCCAACCAGCGCTTGAAGAAGCGATTCGTGAAGCTTATGAGCAATTGTCGAGTGAAACACAAGACGCCTCATTTGCGGTACGTTCATCAGCAACTGCTGAAGACATGCCAGACGCATCGTTTGCAGGCCAACAAGAAACATTCTTAAACGTTAAAGGCTTTGATGCCGTCATGCTAGCAATTAAGCATGTTTACGCTTCACTCTTTAACGACCGTGCAATCTCTTATCGTGTTCATCAAGGTTACGAGCATCAAGGTGTTGCTTTATCTGCTGGCGTACAACGTATGGTGCGTTCAGACAAAGCGGCTTCTGGTGTTATGTTTACTATGGACACTGAGTCGGGCAACAACGACGTTGTATTTATCACTTCATCATTTGGTTTGGGTGAAATGGTAGTGCAGGGCGCGGTTAACCCTGATGAATTCTACGTGCACAAGCCAATTTTATCCCAAGGTCATGATGCTGTAGTGCGTCGTAACATTGGCAGTAAGTTGATTCAGATGGTTTACTCTGATGATGCTTCTCATGGCAAACAAGTTAAAATCGAAGACGTTGCTGCAGATCAGCGCCGTATATTCTCTATCAATGATGCAGAAGTGATGGAGCTTGCAAAGCAAGCTGTGATCATTGAGCAACATTATGGCCGTGCGATGGACATCGAATGGGCAAAAGATGGTAATGACGGCAAGCTGTATATTGTACAAGCGCGTCCAGAAACAGTTCGCAGCCGTGAAGATGTGCAATTAATTGAACGTTACCATTTAAAAACCAAAGGCGATGTGATCTGCGAAGGTCGTGCTATTGGTCATAAAATTGGTACCGGTATTGCCAAGGTATTAACCTCAATTGACCAAATGGATCAAATTGAGCCAGGTGATGTGTTAGTGACTGACATGACTGACCCAGATTGGGAACCTATCATGAAACGCGCTAGTGCGATTGTCACCAACCGTGGTGGCCGTACTTGTCATGCTGCGATTATCGCTCGTGAATTAGGTGTGCCAGCTGTTGTAGGTTGTGGTGACGTGACCGACCGCATCAAAACCGGCGATATTGTTACCGTTTCATGCGCCGAAGGTGATACAGGCCTTATTTACTCTGGTAAACAAGAATTTGAAATCATCACAAACCGTGTTGATACATTGCCGCCATTACCAATGAAAATCATGATGAACGTCGGTAACCCTGATCGTGCATTCGACTTTGCTCGTTTACCTAACGAAGGTGTCGGTTTAGCGCGTTTAGAGTTCATCATTAACCGCATGATTGGTATTCACCCTAAAGCGCTATTAGACTTCAACGACCAAACTGCTGAATTACAATCAGAAATCAATGACATGATTGCCGGTTACGATTCGCCTGTTGAATTTTATATTGCACGCTTAGTGGAAGGTATTGCGACTATCGCCTCTGCGTTTTACCCGAAAAAAGTTATCGTACGTATGTCTGACTTTAAGTCTAACGAATACGCAAACTTAGTCGGCGGTGACCGTTATGAGCCTGAAGAAGAAAACCCAATGTTGGGCTTCCGTGGTGCTAGCCGTTATATTTCTGAATCATTCCGCGATTGTTTCGCACTAGAATGTGAAGCGATTAAACGTGTTCGCAACCAAATGGGCTTAACCAACGTTGAAGTGATGATCCCATTTGTTCGTACCGTAAGCGAAGCTTCTCAAGTTATCGAATTACTTAAAGAGCAAGGGCTAGAACGTGGTAAAGATGGTTTACGCGTTATTATGATGTGTGAATTACCTTCTAATGCCTTGTTAGCTGACCAATTCCTAGAGCATTTCGATGGTTTCTCTATCGGCTCTAACGATTTAACTCAGCTAACACTAGGTTTAGACCGCGACTCAGGAATCATCAGTCACTTGTTCGATGAGCGTGATGAAGCCGTTAAAGTATTATTGGCTATGGCCATTAAAGCGGCTAAAGCGAAAGGTGCTTACGTTGGTATTTGTGGTCAAGGCCCATCAGACCACTCTGACTTTGCAGCTTGGTTAGTTGAACAAGGTATCGACACCGTGTCATTAAATCCAGACACCGTTATTGATACTTGGCTATATCTTGCCGAAGCGCATGGTTAATTTAGCCTAAATAGCGTTAAAAATTGCAGCTCAACCTGCAATTTTATCAAGTTGTCATAAAAGCCGCTTTTTAGCGGCTTTTTTTTGTTTATAATGAACTCAATATACCCATAATAAATAAGTCCTCTATGTTACCTTTGCTATCACATAAACAAACATTAGAACCTATCTATCTAGAATATCTCGACGCGCTTGAACAAAGTGAGTTTGAAGGTGAAATAGACAAGCGTTACAGTGCGCGGCTTATTCAAGCAACCGATAACTCGGTATATCAATTTTTGCCCCAAGCCGTCATTTACCCATTGCATCAGCAAGATGTTGAACTCGTTTTGGCATTAGCCTCTCAACCTCAATATAAGCAAGTGACCTTTAGTGCTCGCGGTGGCGGTACAGGAACCAATGGCCAATCACTGACCCACGGACTTATTTTAGATGTGTCTCGCCATCTAAACCAAGTGCTCGAGATTAATGCCGAAGAAGGTTGGGCGAGGGTACAAGCAGGTGTGGTAAAAGATGCATTAAATGACGCATTGCGGCCACATGGTTTCTTTTTTAGTCCAGATTTATCAACGTCAAACCGTGCCACCATTGGCGGCATGGTCAATACAGATGCGTCTGGTGCAGGCTCATTGGTTTACGGTAAAACATCCGATCATGTATTGGGCGTGACGAGCGTGCTTATCGATGGCAGCGTACTTTGTACAACGCCTGTGGCCAACCCACTGCTTGATCAACAACCCTATGGCGACAATCAATTAGCCAACACTATCGCTAAGCAAATCGCAGATGTATGCCGCGAAAAGCGCAGCACCATTATTGAGCGTTTCCCAAAGCTAAATCGCTTCCTAACAGGGTACGATTTAAAGCATGTGTGGAATGATGATCTAACACAGTTTGATCTGTCACGTATTTTAGCGGGCTCAGAAGGTACGCTTGCGGTTATAACCGAAACCAAACTTAACCTCACGCCGTTACCCAAAACACGCATGATGGTGAACATAAAATATGACTCATTTGAATCAGCACTGCGTCATGCTCCATCATTAGTTAAAGCCAACGCGACCGTGGTTGAAACCGTCGACTCAAAAGTGCTCAACCTTGCTCGAGAAGATATTATTTGGCACTCGGTGGCAGACCAAATCAAAGCGGTGCCAAACAAGATCATTGAAGGTCTTAACATGGTTGAGTTTGCTGGTGAAGATGATGATGTGATCCAAAAAATTGCCCAGCTTGAACAAATGCTGTCAGAACAACTGAGTCATGAGCAATATGGTTTAGTGGGTTTTCAAATCATTAAAGACCGCAGTGACATAGACAGTATTTACGCCATGCGCAAAAAGGCCGTCGGGCTACTTGGCGCCACAAAAGGCACTCGCAAACCGCTAGCGTTTGCTGAAGACACCGCCGTACCACCCGAAAACCTAGCCGACTATATTATGGCGTTTCGTGCACTACTCGATAGCCATAATTTACAATATGGCATGTTTGGCCATGTAGATGCAGGTGTATTGCATGTGCGCCCCGCATTAGATATGTGCGATCAAGCCGATGAGAAACTCTTAAAAGTCATCTCCGATCAAGTGGCTGCGTTAACCCTTAAATATGGTGGCTTAATGTGGGGCGAACACGGTAAAGGAGTACGCGGCGAATATGGCCCTGCGGTATTTGGCGATGAGCTTTATGCTGTGCTTGAGCAAATTAAAGGCTGGTTTGACCCAGACAATCGCTTAAATCCGGGTAAATTAGTCGCACCGCCAAAGTCTGGCCCGTTAATGTTCAATGTCGACAGTGCCAAACGTGGCAGTTTCGACAGACAAATTCCGGTGCAAACGCGTAACGCATTCCCAGATGTTATGAACTGTAATGGTAATGGATTGTGCTTTAACTACAGCAGCTATTCGCCCATGTGTCCGTCATTTAAAGCCACCGGCGACAGAGTACAGTCACCTAAAGGTCGTGCAGGTCTTATGCGTGAATGGCTTCGTTTACTTGAAGCAGAAGGTGTCGATGTCGACGCATTAGCAAAGTCAAAACCACTAGGGTGGATGCAGCGTACCCAAAATACCCTCAATAACCAACGTGATTACGATTACTCACATGAGGTAATGGAGTCACTTAAAGGCTGTTTGGCCTGTAAGGCTTGTTCAGGGCAATGCCCTGTTAAAGTGGATGTGCCTAAGTTTAGAGCGCAGTTCTTTAATATTTATTACAAACGTTATTTACGCCCAGCCAAAGACTATTTAGTGGCAGGTATCGAAGACTCGTTGCCACTGATGGCTGCAATGCCAAAATTAACCAATTTGGCCTCGCAAAATCCACTGAGCCAGTGGGTCATTAAAAAAGCCATTGGTTATGTGGATGCGCCTAAACTGTCGGTTCCCACATTAAAGCAACGCTTAGACGGCCATGGTAGTCGAGGTTATGATTTAGATGCTTTATGCGCTATACCAGAAGCTGAACGCAGCCAATATGTATTAGTGGTACAAGATCCATTTAACAGTTTTTATGATGCAGGTTTAGTGTATCGCTTTATTCAATTGATTGAAAAATTGGGCTTAAAACCGGTATTACTGCCGTTTAAACCCAATGGTAAACCGACGCACATTAAAGGTTTTTTAGACAAGTTTGCCAAAACAGCGCAAAACAGTGCCGATTTTTTAAATCGCGTTCACGCGTTGGGCATGCCGATGGTCGGCCTCGATCCTGCTCTAGTGTTATGCTATCGAGACGAATACAAAGAGGTATTAGGCCAACGTCGTGGTCCGTTTGAAGTGTTGCTAGCCAATGAATGGTTAAGCTTGGTCGTTGCAGCACGCAATGAATCAGCACCGTTAACAAATGATGCCCCAGAGTTTACCTGGTTTAGCCACTGCACAGAGTCAACTGCCAAGCCCAATACCGCTAACGAGTGGAAAGCCATATTCAGTCACTTTGGTGCTAAGCTCAACAGTGTCAATTTAGGCTGTTGTGGTATGGCGGGAACTTATGGCCATGAGCTAGAAAACCTTGAGCGTTCAGAGCAGTTGTTTGACATGTCATGGCAACCGACGATTGCGCAAATAGCCACACACAGCCAGGTGTTAGTGTCAGGGTATTCTTGCCGTAGCCAGGTTAAACGCTTTGCAGGGTTTAAACCTCAGCATCCAATTGAAGCATTACTTAAATTAATCAACTAAATGCATTAACGACATTAAACAAGGTAATAATATGGCAGATGAAACAGCAGCATTACATTCATTTACCCACTCAGGTGAGGCTGCGCTGTGCAGTGAAGACGTGCTGTTTCATATTCAATCCAATGGTGATTGGCTGTATTTAAATAGCCCATTACCGCCTAAGTTTGCTGCACTGTTTAGCAGTATTTTGCATTGCATCGACAACGAATATTACCTTATTACCCCAGTTGAAAAGGTGAGAGTCAGTGTCGACAGTTACCCGTTGATATTGGTGGATTATGAGGCGAGTTCAATAATAGAATCGCCTCACAATACTCAATTAACCTTTACCAGCAGTATTGGCACACATCTTCAAACAGTTAATCTTGCTGATGTTATCGTTACCGATGATGGCATTTATGCCCCTTTGGTTAGAGGCTTAGTCGGCCAACTTAATCGTGCTTGTTATTATCGATACATTAATGAGTATTTATCTTGTGACTAAAAATACTTCTTATCACGTATAGAAATGGTAATCTGAATGAGTTCGAGCGTGTTTAATTGCTGAGCATAGTGATGCAAACTGAACAGGCCAATGACGGTGTTGGAGGTATCATTTGAAACGATTTGAAAGTTTAAGTTACCTGATTTCCCATCTAAATATTGCTTTACAGCAAGAACTCGACACGCGCTTAAAGCGTTATGAGTTAGACAGTAAACTGTGGCCAGTATTATTTACCTTATGGCAAGAAGAAGGGCTTAGTCAAACTGAACTGTCCAAGCGTTGTGATGTGGCCAATTACACCATGACCCGTCTGCTTGATACTTTGCAAGTACAGGGATTTATCACCCGTCATCAAGAAGCCGACAATCGTCGCGCTTTTCAAATCTTTTTAACCGACAGCGGTAAAGCATTAGAACTAGACTTAGTGCACGAAGCCGAGTGGGTCAATGAACGCTTTTTAGCGGTACTCACTGACGCTGAGCAAGATGAATTTATGCGCCTGTTGAATAAAGTGAATCAGTTTAGTCTGTAAAGGTTAAATTTCAGCGTTGCTTTTGTTTCTTCTTAGTCAGTGTGCATGACTCTTTTTTGTCCCCAAAAGTTTGTCAAATATAGCCTGCGGCCAAAAACGTCGTGGCGCTTCGCCCACACCAGACCAAGAGGAAACCAACGGCTGTTCCCTCTTGGAACTCCCAGCCGCCACATCAAAATTATCTGAAAAGCGATAATTTCGCGACGTGGTTTGATCCAGCTTTTAACTTCATTTGTAGCTAGCTTTGGCCTTATTCGAAAATGCTAACGCTTCCGATGGTACATCCTGTACCTCGAAAGCTAGCCTGACATCCATGTCAGGACTCACGCTATTTTCTTCAACGCCCTCAAGTTCAGAGTTAAATTTGAACATTTTAAAATCAAGACAACTAACTCGTTTATGCTCCTTTGCTTGTTAGAAAAATCCAATTTAAACTTTGCTCGAACATCGTTATTGATAGTTTATGAAAGCACCATTTTGACGGTAATCTATCTACGCCTAACATCATAAAACCTTTACGACAAGGTACTGGGTTTTGATACAGTTATAATTCATGTTTGTTAAAATAGCAGTGTTGTTTCTCGTTATGTCATTTCGAAAATTCCTGGTTTTACCTAAACGATGATTCTATCCAATTGAATTATATAATTTTTGTTTAATATTAACGCTACATAACGAGTTTGTATTATTCTCGATTATCTAAATTCTCGCTTTGACCTAGACTAAAAGGTGATTGATTAGTGAAAAACAAGCTGATAAGTTACTAAAATTATTAATAATTAAAGTGTTTTTACGATAATTTTTTAGATGAACATCTAAGGATGTTTATCGGGATTCTCGTTAATACGCTGTTGAACTAAGCCGCTGCGCGGAGCCAACAGAGACTTCAATTGGGTACATAATCCTCATTGAAACCGTTAGGCTTAAAGATGTAAGATAGAAAAATATGATGAAAAGGAATTTCAATGAAAAACTTACCTACTGCTCAATATCAACAGACCCAAAACTGCTCTGTAGCCCATAGCCAGCATCAAAAAAAGCAAATTCCTATAGCATGAAGCATGCCAATTAATATGGACTTGGCATCGGCCAAGTCCAACAAGCGATTTATGCCTTGCAAACAGCGCAACGCATAAATACTAAAACGTTAGCTTACCAGTCACATAAGGAGTGATCGTGGGAGAAAAACTTGAAAGTACATTCGGCTGTGCAATTGCTATTCTATTTTTCGGTTTTGGCATTCTTCAACTAGGTGCAGGTTGGGCCGGAATTGAGGATTCATACGGCTGGGGGTGGGGGGTTGCGACAATTATTGCAGCACTCATGTTTCGCTTCACAATCCCAATAGTGTTTGGTGCTTTTCTTTGTGCTCAAAATATTTGGGGCTGGCATTGGGGCTTTGCAGCATTGTTTGCTGCACCTGGACTGCTGTTTATGGTTCCTGCCCTTGTGGCGGATCTCATAAGTGCAGTTAAAAGGTAAGCTACAAGTCATTCAAAAGGACAAAAAACAGTTGGCCGTGCTCGTGCATCGCTGATTTTGGCCAACAATTTTTTGCCTCTTAAATGAGGCGTTAGTGCGTCAAGCAAAGCTTGATGCATCTTGCAGGGTGTAAGTCCCTGTCAGGTAAGGTTTAACCAACCACCTGTATCGAGTGTTGCACCTTTGGCGGAGTGTGAGATTAGCAGATGCTTTTCAGCAGTGAGGACTGCATCACGCTAACAATATTGGTGAAGCGTACACAGAGAATTATGTAGGCCATAGGGGCTGTCGTGGCCCTGAAGTGCTGGTATCGCTCCGATAAATACTAGAACTGACTGACGAGGTTTGCAACGCTACCGAAGTCCATGCAAAACAGCCGTATTGGTTAGGCTGTAGAGAGTCAGCGGAGTTTTCAAGCCGTGGCATGTATAGAGAGATGTATTGAGAACTTGAGAGATCCAAAGGTGTTCCACATGGATCGTGGTAGAGAAGCTTAACGAAAAGCAAAGCCAACGATGACCTTTTGGAAGTCAGATCAGCCCATAGTAGTCTGAGCAGGGGAAAGCCTTGTACATGGCGAAGGAGCTGACAGTTATATTCGGTATTAAGCTGCCACATAGTCCAGACAATGTTGGGCTGGAGCCACTATGACAACCACACTTAATGCCATCGCATTTAAAGCACAAACCTACCCCAAGCACAGGTTTCAGAATTTATATGGACTGCTAAATACTGACAGCCTGTATCAAAGCTGGGGGCAACTCAATAAGCAAGCGAAGCCTGGTATCGATGGCATTACCATCCCTAAGTACCGAGATAAGCTGATAGAAAATATCGACCGTTTAGGTCAGTAACTCAAACAGAAATGTTATCGAGTTAATGACATCAAACGGATCTTCATTCCTAAATCGAACGGTAAATTACGCCCTTTAGGCCTACCAACGGTAGATGACAAGCAAGTGCAACAAAGTGTCAGTCAGATCCTGCAAAGTATCTGGGAACAAGACTTTTTGCGTAATAGCTATGGTTATCGACCGAATAAAAGTGCGCATCAAGCGGTGCATAGTTTAACGCTCAATCTGCAATTTAAAGGTTATGGTTATATTGTTGAAGCTGATATTAAAGGCTTCTTTGACAACCTTGATCACGAATGGCTGATGGCTATGCTCAAGCAACGAATTGATGCAATGGTTAAAAGCACGGATGAAATCCCCTGATGGCGTCTTTACTAAGCCATTAAGCGGTAGCCCACAAGGTGGCATTATCAGCCCTGTGTTAGCTAATATTTATTTGCATTATGCGCTAGACCTTTGGTTTGAAAAGAAAGTGAAGCCAAGGATGAAAGGCAGAGCAATGATGATCCGTTATGCGGATGATTTTGTTTGTGCGTTTCAGTTTGCACATGATGCTGGACGCTTCTATAAGGTTTTGCCGAAACGATTAAAGAAATTCAACCTAGACGTCGCAGAAGATAAAACATCACTGATGCGATTTAGCCGCTTTCATATAGGGCGAAAACGTCATTTTGTATTTCTTGGATTTGAGTTTTACTGGGGCAGAGATTCGAAAGGTAAAGCAAGACTCAGACGACGAACCGCTGTGAAGAAGCAGAAGGCGACGTTGAGCGAGTATTATCAATGGATTAAAGCCAAGCGCTCATTAAAACTGAGTATTTGGCTTCCGCAGTTAAAACGTAAATTAACAGGGTTTAGAAACTATTTGGGTCTTCCCGACAACAGCCGAAGCCTGAGCTACTTATACGATTATGTTCTGCATAACTTGTACAAATGGTTGAACAGACGCAGTGGTCGACGAAGTTACAACTGGAGTAATTTCAAGAAGATGTTAGAGTATTTTAGAATTGAGAGTCCAAAAGTCAGTAAGCGTCTAGTGCTGGTTGATTGGTACTAGGGTCGTGTTTTACACGAGTGAATATATAACTGAAGAGCCGGATGCGGTAGTTCCGCACGTCCGGATCTGTGTGGGGTCGGGTCAGTAATGGCCCGCTCTACCTCGATTAACTCTAGGAGTATGCATGACTATATTTATCACCGTCATTTCTGGTTTTTTAATATTTGTACTAGGGCAATTTTTCTTAAAGCTTGTTCTTGAGCCTATTGTGGCATTTAAAGAGTCACTTGGTTTGCTGTCTGCGTTTTGCTTGAAGAATAGAGCAAAAATAACCAACGCAAATGCTTCTTTGGAACATCAAGAAGAGTTACGTTTGTTAATATCTACAATATTGGCAAAAAAAGAGTCAACTTTGTTTTATGTGAAATTGGCTTTTTTACTAAATCTTCCAGACGAAGATTCTATTTTAAAAGCATGCCAAAAACTAAATTTAATTGCTTATGAAATGTGTAAAGACACAGCTAGGCATAAAACTGGAACCGTAGGCTGTTCTGAAATACTGTTTAATCTTCAAGATGCGAGCAAATTGTTTCGTATTAGATTGGACTTTAACGAGTTATAATCGGGTAGCCGGAGGTATCTAACCTCCAGCCCCCACACCACCCTGCATGCGACTCCGCACAGGGCTGTTCATTTAGAACACCTAACCTAAACGTTCTGGTTAGGATAATGGACTGCGATCCATCCATCTCTTAGTGAATATAATCCTGCTTTCTTCAGATACTCATTATTCAGCGCTTGCTGTATCCCTGGTGTTTTAGAGCTACGCCAAGGGCCTTTACTTGTGATACCACAAGCAACAGCTGCTTGGATCCTGACGCCACGCTTAAGTAAGTTTTGTACCTTAGTCCGTGGTTTTCGCCACTGACGCCAGTAGCACATACGAACACGACGTCGGATCCAATGGTCTAAATCGACACATCCTTGATAAGCGTTAGCAATGCCAAAGTAATTGATCCAGCCTTGCATGTATTGACGCACTTTAAACAGCTGATAATTTAGTGAGGTCAGTGTAAACTTTATGTCATTGCACTAAATCCGAAGCTCTAACGCACTTTTGTCCAATAACAAGTTATTGTTACGATGAGCATGTACAAACTCAATTCAAATCTCAATTTATAAGGATGTAAAATGGAAGTCGATGTATTTAACAGAACTCACACCAATGACAAAATAATCAGTGGGTCTACTTACAATTTTGTCATTGGCTTAACGCTGTTATGGGGTTTTGCCATCAATTGGCTTATGGTGCTGAATATTTCAGTTGAATCAATCAGTAGCATTAATCCGATAATCTTTTTTATTGGGTATTTTGCTTCGTGTTTTTTTGGTATTTATCTTTTTAGCAAATCAGATAAGCCTATTGTGAGCTTTATTGGCTATAACTTTGTGGTGGTACCGTTTGGGCTGATTATTAATCTTGTGGTGAGTCAATATAATCCCGATATTGTGCAAGAGGCCATTAGGGTGACCGGCATGGTAACATTTGTGATGATGCTGTTAGGCTCAATGTATCCTGCCTTTTTTAACAAGATAGCGGGTGGGTTAACCATTGCGTTGATTTGTGTGATTGTAGTGGAACTCATTGAAATATTTATTTTTAATACCCATCACGGCATTTTAGATTGGATTGTCGCGCTGATTTTTTGTGGTTATATTGGTTATGATTGGGCTCGTGCTAATGCAATCCCTAAAACATTTGATAACGCCGTTGATAGCGCTGCAGCCTTGTATATGGACATCATCAATTTATTTTTACGAATACTCAGAATTCTCGGTAGAAAATAGTCCACAATAACGAATGATATCAATCGTTATTACGCTTATTGATATCAGCGTTTCATATCAGCATTTAGATGAAGCATCTAAGCGCCTAGAACAGTAGTCACTCCATATTAATGCCATTGCAGTTGGGTTTTGTTGACGCCCTCTGCAATGGTATTACCAGGTGTTAACTCGTTTATATAACGTTGTTCAGTTCAATTTTAGCCCCTGATTTTTAGCCACTGAATTTTAGGTACCAACATCATGGCATTTAATGACTTATTTAGATTGAGCTCGCATGCGGTGATCACCAATGCGGCAGGGGACGTTTTGTTATTAAAAGCCACTTACGGTGACAAGCATTGGGGCTTACCGGGAGGCGGGCTTGATCCTAATGAAACCATTCATCAGGCATTACTGCGAGAATGCCAGGAAGAGTTAGGCTGTTTGGTGAAGGTGAACTATTTATCTGGGGTGTATTTTCACAGTGCTTACCAGTCGCAAGCGTTTATCTTTCGTTGTGAGTTAACTAAAGAGGCGGTGATTAGTCTAAGCGATGAACACAGCGAATACGCATATTTCGCTGTTGCTGACTTATCTTTAGTGCAGCAACAACGAATTAACGAGTGCCTAGCGTTTAACGGTCAGGTTTTCAGCGCTGCTTTCTAAAGCCGCTTGATGCCAGGTGGTTAACATGCTCATGATATCGTGCGAGTCTTGCAGTTGTGCTAATGGTCTTGGCACTATGTGTTGTTTACTGTCTAGCGCCGCTAGAACAGCTTCTACCTGGTAGTAAAAACCATTGCCTTTGGCTTCAACGTTCACAACATCAGCATCTTGCTCATATAACCTTACTGTAAAATGATTGCCTTGAGCTTCTGGTAACCAGGGATTTGAGGTGAACTCAATACTTCCTAAGCTGCCTAAAATGGTAAATCCTGCGTGTAAGCCATAATCTTCAGCTGTGTGTAAATGACATTGCACGCCGTTTGTATAAGTCACAATTGCGGTAGATTCACAAATATTGCCATCTTGTCCACGTCGCCCAGTGGCTTGCAATTGATATTGCTGGCTGATGCTATTACCAAATTGTTGTTGCATGACTAATTGCATTAATGATGCAGGGTAACAACCAAGGTTAAACAACGCGCCAAGACTGGCCGGATTAACAAATTGGCTGATAGCCGCGCAATATTGGCCACGAATACTTTTTACGTCACCAATCACGCCAGATGCTAAGGTTTGACATAACTGCTGCATAAATGGATGTGCGAGGTACATTAAGCCTTCTAAAAAGAACACCTTGTTGTGCTTAACCGCATCAAGACTTGCTACGGTTGATGGCATATCTACCGAGAGTGACTTTTCGCATAAAATAGCTTTACCCGCATTGGCTGCTTTAATCACATACTCATGGTGCAAATGATTAGGCAGGGCGATGTAAATCACATCTACCAGCGGATCATTAATTAATGCATCAAAATCAGTAAATTGATGTGCGATGTTATATTGCGCTGCAAACTCGGCTAACGTTGTGGTGTTACGGCCAGCGACGGCATATATCTGACTTTGACCTTGTGCTTTTATCGCATCAGCCATCACGCCAGAAATAAAGCTGGTGCCTAAAATACCCCAGTTAATTATTTTGCTCATCGGTTATTCCTCGGTTGCTAGGCGTTGATAGTCAAAGGCTTGTTTGAGTTCGGTGAGTCCTGCTTTAATAAAGGCTTGAGTATGAGGCGCGGCAAAGTGAGCGTCAAATGCGGCTTGATCATCATAACGCTCCCAAAATACAAATTGCTTTGGGTGAGTTTTATGTTGAGTTGCCATAGCAAGTGAGCAGCCTGGTTCGCTATTCATGTCTGCACAAAATTGACGGATTGCAGCAAGGCCTTGGGCCAACGGTACGTCATCTTTAATGTGAATTTCAGCGGTAATAAAAATGCCTGCTTGATCTAATTTGTAATCCATAACAACTCCTCAATAATGATGGCTCATCGTAAACCAGTTTTCTTAACGGCAATACCAGTCATTGGTGTTTACAGAAAACACTATAGGTTTATAATCTTTAGTTTCAATTTATAATCTTTGGTATCAATTTATAGTATTTGGGATCAATGAGTGGAGTGATGATGGATAAATTAACCGCGATGCAAGTGTTTAGCTGCGTAGCTGAGCAAGGTAATTATGCTGCGGCTGCGCATCAGTTTAATATCAGCCGCACCATGGTCAGCAAGCATATTAATCAGTTAGAAGGCTATTTAGGCGTTAAGCTAATCAACCGCACCACACGACAACAGGCATTAAGTGAGTCTGGCCAATTATATTATCAAGAATGTAAAAGCATTTTGGCAGCCATTACTGCCGCTGAAAATACCTTACAATCCATGACAGGCACAGTGAGTGGCAGCATTAAGATTAATGCACCGGTGAGTTTTGGTAATGCGGTACTGGCGCCCATTGTGAATCGTTTTTTGTTAGCGTATCCGCAAGTCGATGTTGACTTACGTTTAGACAATAACCTTGTCGACCCAATGTTAGACAGTGTCGATTTATTGGTTAGGATTGGTGAGCTTAGCGATTCAGCTTTGATTGGTCGCCATATTATGAACTATCACATGCAGTTTTGTGCATCGCCGCAATATGTAGCGCAGCACGCTGAGATAACATCGAATGCAGATTTGCGTGAGCATCACTGTCTTGGGTTTAGCTATTCAAGTAATGGTTCGTTATCTGTGGCGCATCAACAAGTTTTTGGCAAGCGACAGTTTAGGCTGTCGTCAAACAGTGGTGTGGTACTGACTCAAGCTGCCATTGATGGTTTAGGCGTGGTGTTGCAACCCAGTATTGTTGTTAAAGAGGCGATAGATGCTGGCCTCTTAGTCAATATTGCGAGTTTAACCCCACCCGAACCCATGCCAATTCATTTGTTGTATAAAGATAAAAATTTGCCGTTAAAAATGCGCTCGTTAATTGAGTTTATCGTTAAGCACATTGCTGAACAATAACGTCAGTTTAGCGCTTGATCATGCCTTTTAGTACAATGTCATCATAAGTGACGAAACCTAAAATTTGACCACTTTCGACCACGGGCGCTTTGTTAATGTTAAAGCGCTCAAATAAGCGTGCTGTATAACGTACATCCATATCAGCAGGTACAGAAAATACCGGTTTTATCATGATCTCGTATATATTAGTGCGCTCGGGTGATTTGTCTTTTGCCAACACTTTTCGGGCGATGTCACTCATGAGAACCATGCCGTATTCGTCATGTTCATTGCGTTTATCGACCACCAAAATACTGACATTTTTATTGATGGCCACTTGGATTGCTTCTGCAACCGTGTGCATGCCGTCAACCATGGCGTAACGGTTATTCATCACATCGCGATTACGGGTAGGGATACTGCTACTCATATTTGATCCTCAATGTCTTTACTTAGCTTAGCAACTTGATGAGCCACACCGACGGCATCTTCAACATCAATTTGAATCGCAATGCCTTTACCTGAATTAGTGTCAAATTCGCCTACTTGAGATATCGTTTCGAGTATCTTGCGACACATATGTTCTTCAACCAACCATAAAATCACATCGCGTTGTACATCTAAGGTGAGGCCCATAAAGGTTTTCTTTTTTTCTAATCCTTCACCACGAGCATGGTTTATTACCGTCGCGCCAGTGGCTCCTGCAAGCCTAGCTGCATCGAGTACTGCGTCGGTACAATCTTCGTCGACAAAGGCGACGATTAGTTTAAAACGCATAGATTTAGTCCTTAATCGCTTTTCGTTTGGATAAATAATCAACGATTTGGGCGTAACCCATTACGGTGATCATCGGAAATAAACTGGCAAAGGCGATTAAACCAAAGCCGTCAATAAGTGGATTACGCCCTTCAACGTTGGTGGCAAGCCCAAGGCCTAGTGCCGCAACCAAAGGCACTGTTACAGTGGATGTGGTCACGCCGCCTGAGTCATACGCGAGTGGTACAATCATTTTTGGTGCATAAAAGGTTTGAATAACCACAATCACGTAACCGGCCATAATGTAATAATGAATAGGGTCGCCTACTACAATGCGAAAGCACCCTAAAGTAATGCCAATGGCGACACCCAATGCCACAGACATTCGCAGGCCTTGTATACCAATGGTGCCACCTGATACCTGGTTGGCTTTGATTGCTACGGCAATCAGTGACGGTTCGGCAATGGTAGTGCTAAAGCCAATTGCAGCTGCAAACACATATACCCAAAAATAATCCTGCCAAATAAACGGTGCTTTGCTGCCATCGGGGTGTAAAAACTCGCTGGTGGTTAATTGGTTTGCCATGCTTTCGCCAATGGGGAACAGTGCGAGTTGTAAACCGACTAAGAAAAAGGTCAGGCCAATAATCACATAGACAAATCCCAGTAACACTTTACGCCATTGGGTGACAGGGCGCTTGAGTACGCCAAGTTGAAAGCCAAACAAAATCACTGCAATAGGGATGACATCGCGTGCAGTGAGCAAAAATGTGCTAATCAGCTCAGTAAACAAATTGGCTCCTTATCGCACGCATCAGTTTAAAAACACCATGCCGTAAATTAATACAAAAATCATAGGGCTAAGGCTGGCAAAAGCAATGAGACCAAAGCCGTCTAACATCGGGTTTCTACCTTTAATCACACTGGCAAGGCCGACGCCCAATGCAGTCACCAAAGGCACGGTAATGGTTGATGTGGTGACGCCACCTGAATCGTAGGCGATGCCGATAATATTGGCTGGGGCAAAGCTGGTGAGGATCATCACCAGTACATAACCACCAATGATGATGTAATGAATAGGCCAACCCTTAAGAATACGGATCACGCCAAGTAAAATGGCTAAACCTACCGAAATCGCAACCGTGATACGCAATCCCATAGCATAGGAACTCATGGCCTGCTTATTAGCCTCAATCGCACCGGCATTTGCGGCAACTTGAGCCGCTTCATTGGCTACGGCTGTTAGCGCAGGTTCTGCTAATGTGGTGCCAAACCCCAATGAGAACGAGAAAATTACTAACCAAAATACACTGCCTTTTCGTGCTAATGCTTCTGCTAATGACTCACCAATGGGGAATAAGCCCATTTCTAAACCAAACACAAAAAATGTTAATCCCAAGACAATAAAGACTAAGCCAATAAGAATAGACCCAAGCTCTGCGGGAGCTTGGCGGAGGACAAATATTTCAAAAAAACTGACCACTAATATGATGGGGACAAGGTCTTTAAAGCTACTCAACATGGCTTGGAGCAATTTTGCGATGGCAGACATCTATACTCCTGAGGGTTAAAGTGATGGGTTCTGATCATGTTTGGCACTTATATTAGTAGTTATGTTGGCAGTGTTGGCACTAATATCCAGTGATAAATAGTAAACGCTTTATTAAGTGTGACTCTTGATAGTAATTTCGCAACATATTGTTTACACTGATTTTCATTAAATTGACTCAGGTCATAAAATTCAGGCAAACTGTGCCGTACATCTTTGATTACTGATTTGTACCCTGTGTAATAGAGGATCTTAGGTAAAACATAAAAAGGACTTTAACCATGAAAAAAACACTTTTACGCTTATCCATTATCGCCGCCTGTGCAAGCCACATGGCCTACGCTCAACCTACGGACATAGTCACTGCTAAAGTTGATTTTTCAACAGCATATCAACAATACAACCAGGCTGTTGAGGCTAATAACCAAGCCGATATCATCAACTATGCCCAACAAGCTTACGAACTTGGCGAAGTTAAATTCGGCGCAGACAGCATTGATAGTGCCAAATTAGCAATGAATTGGGCTAATGCCATTGTTGCGCAGTCAAAGCAGAACAATAATGGCCGGGCGGTTCAGGATGAACAGGTGATAAAGGCGCAACAATTATTTGAGTCAGCTTTAGCCGTGTACCGTCAAAAATTGCCTGAAAATGATATTGCCTTTATAGATCCACTTGTGGGCTTAGCAGAAACCACCGCAGATGATGCTTATGCCAAAAAAGTGTTATTTGAGGCGATTGATATTGCTCAAGAAGCGGATAATGAACTCACTGTAGCTGAAGTGAAAACCTTAGCTTTTTATCGCCTAACGGGCACGGCGTTTTATAATCGAGCGGTGAGAAGTTTCGCTTTTGACGCCTATGATATTTATGTCAAAAAGCTTCCAGAAAACGCGATAAAACGTGTTAATGCGACTTATCTTTATGGGGCATTAAATGAAGCAATGGGTAAACACACTAAAGCTGTTGATGCTTTAGTTGAAGTGATAAAACAATATCAAGCATTACCTTACAGCCATCCACATGAGTTGCGTGCTCATGCCTTGTTAGTTGATATTTATCAAAAGCAAGGCCAAAGTGATCAAGCCACTGAGCATTGTATTGCCATTGGTAAAATGACGCCATGGAACGAGCAACAAGAGCAAACGCCTTTATTTAGAACGCCACCAGATTACCCTATGTCTTATGCAAAGCGGGGTAAAAGTGGTTGGGTAAAACTACAATTTACCGTAGATGAGCAAGGTTTTGTGCAATCGCCTCAAGTGCTTGACTCTAAAGGTGGTAGTCAATTTGAAAAAGAATCAATTGAGGCGTTAAGCCAGTGGCGTTATGCACCTAAATTTGTGGATGGTAAGCCGGCGCAGGGCACTTCAACAGTGCGCTTAGACTTTACTCTAGGTTAATGAGTCTATAGAGTTGTGAGTTAGCTCAATAAATACATACTCAACATACCCACACACACAATCACAAAGCCAGATTCAATCATGAACTGGCTTTTTTGTAGCTGTTTTTTACCTTGTTTTAAAATGGTCACCAGTTGGTTTTGTTTGTAGATTCGGCACGATATTAACGACGTTTGCGGATCGGCTATGAGTTGGAAACGGCACTTTTTACCGTTATCGAGCAACACATCATGCATACTCTGCAAACCAAAGTTAAATTTGCGCGACACCACTTTGCCGTTGATAAAAACTCGTTCTAGACCACACCAATTACTGGCTTGTAATTCGATATTGTCTTGATTTAGGTGGTAAGAAAATTTAATCATAATGCTCATCCTTTCACATGATAACCGCGTGTTTACCTATACCCATCACTCAAAACTGCCTTAACATTTTCATCTTTGAACTTGTTGAGTCAGTCATGCAACTGAAAAAAAAGCTGCATTAAGTACTAATAAAGCAGAGCAATGTGACAATTTCCAGCACAGAAATATGAACAATTTGCGAAATAAAGCTATGTTGTTGCTGGCTATGAGAATATTTATTTTTATCATGGAGTATTGCAAAACGTCAGTGATTAAGCATTGGGTATGACGTGGGCGAATATGAGGTAGCGAGTCGCAATGTGACTGTGAATGAGGATGGTCAATTAGGCATTAGCCAATTCACTTTAACCTTATTGGTTTTAAAGGTAGTGTTAGTGATTAAGCAAAGTGCCTTTATCGGTTGTGGTTTTTTTTAAGCGGTGTAATAGGCTTTTAATAAGTCTTTCCAGGTAATGATCCCCACAATGTGGTTGTTCTCTAATACCGGCAGACAGCCAATGTCATGCTCTAGAATCAATTTGCTGGCAAGGTTAATATCACAATGAGGGGCTATGGTAACCGGATTATGACTCATCACTTGATGAATTCGTTTTTGTAGGGTTTCGGTATCTCGTATCAATTCTGCAGCGGTGCCAATATTGGGACTAAGAGCCCTTAAAAAATCACGGTGAGACAAAATGCCGGCTAATTTGTCATCTTCATCGATAACCAATAAATGGTGAAAGCTGACATTGTCGAATATTTCTTTGGCGACTGAAAGCCTGTCATACATTTCGATAGTCACAACACGGGTGATCATAATATCTGCCACGCTTATACGATGGTATGATTGATCCTCTGTTTCATTGAACGTGTCCTCTACTGTTTCATTCAAGGTTTTACTCAATGAATTGTTTGATGTGTCTGTCGATGTTGTCATAGATGATTCCCCACTCATTTATTCTTTTATATCAGATAAATAATAGCGTAACAATCAAATAACAACCAACAAACGGACCAAAAAGTATCTAAGGTTATGATGCGGCTTGTTCTCGTGGTAAATGGCCTGCCAGGTACTTCTGGTATTTAAGGGGTTTGAGTTGATGAATATCCACCAGAACTAAGCCATCAATACAGTCGCCAAACTCTGGGTCGATGCCAAAGTCTAAAAACTTCACGCCTTGATTGTCGCAAAGCTCACCATATTGTTTGAATAATGTGGGTACCGATACGGCCATATTCGCTAACGTCCTTTTAAGTATTTTAAAATTTTCTGCGTAATCGCATCCATTAAATAACTGATCAAGTTGGTTAATTCTGTCTGGGGTAAATTGATAGGAATTAAATGAGCATGCTAAGGTTTCGCTTGATGCAAACTGTTGCTGATAAAAGAACACCAACATTTCCTTTGCTTGCAATGGCAGGCTATCGCTTAACGACACCGGCCCAAATAAATAGCGATATTGCGGGTTACTCACTAAAAATGCACCTATTCCTTGCCATAGGTATTCTAAACTGCGTCGGCCCCAGTACTTAGGTTGTACAAAGCTGCGCCCAAGTTCTAAACCTTGCTCTAAATAAGGTTGGAATGCCTGTTTATAGTCAAATAATGACTCGCTGTAGAGTGAGTCTTTTCCTAGGGTTTCATGGAGTGTTTTAGCACTGGCAAAACGATAAGCACCGACAATTTCTAAATCATCTTTATCCCACAGTACAAGGTGTAAATAATGATTGTCGTACTTGTCTGTGTCGCGCCTTTTGCCTGTACCTTCGCCCACGGCGCGAAAGGCAATCTCACGTAAGCGGCCTATTTCACGCATTATTGCACTACTTTGATGATGCTTATAAAGGTAGATCTGCTTGTTGTCTTGAGTTTGTCCGAGTCGTTCGCATTGAGATAATTCACTTTGCAGTTCGCTGCGTTTTTCAGGGTGAGCGATGGCATTTTGGGTGGTAAATAATGGGCTACGATTTTTACCGATACGGTATAAATGATTTTTAAGTAATTTCACTTTAGTTTTTAGGGGGAAATCTTGATTGTTAACGACTTCTTTGGCAATCAGTTGCCCAATACGCACTGGCATGACTTGGTCGACTTGTTTAAACATCTCTTTGACTAACAGCAAGGTTGCAAGGGGTTTGTAAATCATTGAAGCGCCATAAAAGGTGGCTGAGTTTTTAGCATCAACAAACACGGGTAATAACGGCGCATTACAGGCGCGGGCCATTTTTAAAAAACCGCTGTGCCAATGTAAATCGGTAACGCCGGTTGGGCGCAAGCGCGACACTTCACCCGATGGGAATATCAGTACCGCACCTTCATTTTTTAGGTGGTGGTGTATTTCATCCAAATGTTGCTTGGGCGTGCCGCCTGTCATGTTACGCACTGGTAATAGAATAGAATGCAGCGGTTTAATGGCCATTAACAATTCATTAGCGACCACTTTGATGTCGGGGCGAACCTGGTTGATGAGCTTAATAAGGGCGAGGGCATCAAGAGAACCAATGGGGTGATTGGCGTATATCACCACGCGACCTTCGTGTGGGATATTTTCAACTTCGTTATTGGGCACACTGTAGGTAAAGTGTAAACTGGCTAATATTTGCTCAACAAAGTCTACACCTGATAAATGTGCGTGTTCATTGGCAATGTCATTGCATTGCTTTTCGTGGAGTAAATAACGCAACATAGCTTTAGTGGGCTTGGCTAACCACGGTTTGTTGTGCACATTGGGTAGGTTTTTTTCTAGCACATTATCGACGGAAAATATCATAGTCTAGCCCTTAGTTATGCTACGTGCTGTTTTTGAGGTTGTGTATGTTTGTTGCTCTGCATGTCGCTATGTCGTTGATTTTGAACTAGCCGTGATAATGGTTGACGCTGTATCAGTGATTGGGTGTTTTGATTACTGTTATTGACCATCTGCCATTTGCCTCAATACATAAGTTGAGTCAGTGTTAATTTAAGGTAGGGCAGCGACTTGACAGTTAGGTGAACGATTTATGACAAATCAGAGATATAGGTGAGGGTTTAAGCAACAAAAAGGGAAATGCCAATGCATTTCCCTTTTTGTTAGTTCGGCAGTGTGAACACCACAAGCTTGCTTAATAAAGCCTGTGATGCTTCGATTTCACTATTTTTTTCACTATTTTGTCTTGCTATTTCGCCTCACTATCTCGCAGCATCGATAATGGCTTTGGCCATTTCATCGGCAACCGAACCTGTGGTGCGGTTTTCGGCGTCAGCACGACTAAAAATAGTTAATAACGTATGATAGATTTGTTCAACCTTAGCTTTAGATGCCGCGGCGTCATAGTTTTTCTCAAATGAAACGTTGATAATACCGCCAGCGTTAATCACATAATCGGGTGCGTATAAAATACCCATTTGCTTGAGTTTTTCACCATGACGCATTTCTGCTAATTGGTTGTTAGCACAACCTGCAACGATGGTCGCTTTTAGTAATGGTAAGGTTGTGTCGTTTAAGGTGGCACCTAATGCACATGGCGCGTACACATCAACGTCTTGAGTATAGATATCTTGCGGGGCAACGACAGTTGCACCAAATTCAGTCGCGACACGGTCAAGCGACGCTTGATGAATGTCAGTGACAATCAACTCAGCCCCTTCTTCGTGTAAATGCTTACACAAGTAATAGCCAACGTGTCCGACACCTTGCACAGAGATTTTAATGCCTTTTAAGCTGTCAATACCACGCTGATGCTTAATCGCTGCTTTGATGCCTAAATAGGTACCTAATGCGGTTAATGGCGATGGATCGCCAGATTTGCCTTCAAGACCTGCTACAAATTCAGTTTCTCGACTGGCTATCATGATGTCTGATGTTGACACGCCAACATCTTCAGCTGAATAGTATTTACCGCCTAAACTGTTAACAAAACGGCCAAAGGCTAAGAATAATGCTTCGCGATCGGTGGTTTTAGGATCGGCGATGATAACGGCTTTACCGCCACCCATGGTTAAACCGGCAAGGGCATTTTTATAGGTCATGCCACGTGAGAGACGCAATACGTCAGTTAACGCTTCGTCATCTGATTCATAGTTCCACATACGGCAACCACCTACAGCCGACCCAAGGTTAGTATTGTGAACAGCAATAATGGCTTTTAAGCCACTTTGCTTGTCATGACAAAATACCACTTGTTCGTGTTCATCGAACGAAACATGATTAAAAACTGCCACGTTGTTATCTCCGCTTACTAGCATGTTAAAGTAAAGTTCATGTATCTTGGTATTATTGAGTATCCAAGACACAAACGACTGCTTGTTATATTTATTGCAGCACGATAGCATTTAGCGATACTCTCAACAAAGCATGATTTAGTTATTTTTGTGATTGATGTGGAAATTTAGCTTGCCACTTTACGTAAACGTAAAGTAACGTATGTTACATCGATGTTTTGAGATTGGATAACAGGTGAATTTTTGTTCTTACCTGTAATATAACAATAAGATAGGAAGTATTATGACTGAAGAAGTTGCAGAGCAGGTAGCACAGCCAGCACCAGACCAAGAAGCACTAAGACAAGAGTGGGTACGTACTCAATTTCAAAAAGCCAATCGCTTTTTAGCTGAGAAAGGCGTGATCCCAAATAATGTGCTTACCACCGAAAGCCGCTATCTTGCACCTTATTTAGCTATTTGGAAGATGGAATCCAAACAACCTAAAAAACAAACTTTTTGGGTAATGTCGGGTGATTTGCCATCTGACTATGTCGATGTCAAAGTGGCAGCGACGGCTCGCGATGCCATTCGTCATTTCTCAATGATGTGGCAATTAAAAGCAGAAAACCTGCATAAATCAGGTGTGACTAAAGATGCGACGCAGATGAAGTTTGCTCAGCTATTAGTTTCTCGTGCAGAAAGCCTGTACAAAATGCACCAAGACGAGAAACTTTGGGGTTAACTTGCAAATCCTGAATAACAAAAAAGGCACCTAGGTGCCTTTTTGTTTAATACAAATTTAAGCGCTTAGCATTCATCTTCAGCAAGATAAAATAGCCCTTGATTTACGAGTTGTGTCAGCACATCAAGTAAGGTAGTGTCTTCTGTTAACTCGCTGGCTTGCTCAGGCATGATGCTGACTTCATTGGCGAGTAATTGCAGTGTGGACTCATTAACGCCTGGTAACGCAAACACTTCGCCGTTGATGAACAATCTTGACTCTGTGTCTTGCTCAAGACGTAATACTTTTAAGCCACCAATACGTTGAATAATTGCGCCTTGTTCAATAGCGTCCAATAAGTCATCGCTGCTCAATGGTTCTTCATCTTCACAAATATCCAACTCAAAACGATTTTGGCTTAGCAACTTACCTAACATGGTTTGATAGGCTTTAGGATCTTGTGCTAATTGCACTAATAAATCCATAATGCCTTGTTGATGCGTTTGGCTAATGATGCCGGGTGCATCAGGTTCATCCACAGAGGTAAAGCGTTTATTACCTAAATTGTTGTCGATAAGGCTGTCGGCTAATTCAGTTAATAATTCTTGTTGGCTTGGCGCTCTAAACCCAATTGAGTATGACATGGCCAAAGTGACTGTTTCGCCGCAATGCGGGTAACCTGGCGGAATGTATAATACATCGCCTTTTTGTAATACCACATCGATAATCGGTTCAAAATCGTCAACTAATGGTGAGTTAGGGTTATCGCCACGACGTTTATGCTGGCCTTTATCACCTACCTTCCAACGACGTTCGCCATCACCTTGAATAATAAATACATCATAGTTATCGATATGTGGTCCTACGCCGCCGCCCGGTGTAGCAAAAGACACCATTAGGTCGTCAAAGCGCCAGTCGGGTAAAAAGCGAAATGCTTCGACTAATGGCTGTGATGCTGGATACCAATGGTTAACGGCCTGAACTAATAACTGCCAGTTATCTTCGCCAAATTGGTCGTAGTCTTCAAATGGACCTTGTACTACGTCCCAATCTTCACCTTTAGTGACAACCACGCGAGATGATATTTCTTCTTCACAGGCGAGACCTGCTAATTCGTCTGCCGCGATAGGGTCTTCAAAGTCGACAAATGCTTGCTTGATAACAAGGGGTTTCTGTTGCCAATGCTGTTTAATAAAGGCTTGGGTATCAATATTTAATGTGTACATCATTGACCTCAGGTCGTGAGAATGTTTGTCCAATAAAAAAGCGGTCACAGATGCGACCGCTAATGGTATGTATAAGCTTATAAGACTATTTTAGCTCATCAACAAAGGCTTCTGCACGGCCGATGTAGTTTGCTGGAGTCATTTTTTTCAGTTCAACTTTAACGTGCGCTGGCAATTCAAGGCCATCGATAAATGTCGCAAGTTGCGCGGCATCAATACGCTTACCACGTGTCAGTTCTTTCAGTTTTTCATATGGCTTTTCGATGCCGTAACGACGCATTACTGTTTGTACTGGCTCTGCCAATACTTCCCAGTTTTTATCAAGCTCGGCAAGCAGCTGCGCTTCGTTCACTTCTAATTTGCTAATGCCTTTTAAGGTCGCTTGGTAAGCAATGAGCGAGTGCGCCATACCGACACCAAGGTTACGTAGCACCGTTGAGTCAGTTAAGTCACGCTGCCATCTTGAAACCGGTAATTTAGCGGCTAAATGTTGCATCAATGCGTTGGCGATGCCTAGGTTACCTTCAGAGTTTTCAAAGTCGATTGGGTTCACTTTGTGCGGCATGGTTGATGAACCAATTTCGCCAGCGATAGTGCGCTGTTTAAAGTGTCCTAATGCAACATAACCCCAAATATCACGATCGAAATCGATTAGAATGGTGTTGAAGCGGGCAATGGCATCAAACAATTCTGCGATATAATCATGCGGTTCAATCTGTGTAGTGTAGGCGTTCCAGTTAATGCCAAGGCTAGTAACAAAACGTTGTGACAATTCATGCCAGTTCACTTCTGGGTAGGCAGAGATGTGAGCGTTGTAGTTACCCACAGCACCGTTAATTTTACCCATAATTTCAACAGCGTTGATTTGGTTTAATTGACGCTCAAGACGCACAGCAACGTTAGCCATTTCTTTGCCTAACGTTGATGGTGATGCTGGTTGGCCATGAGTACGTGACATTAATGGCACGCTTTTGTTGTCATGCGCTAACTTTTTAATCGCATCAATAATTTGCTGACAATGCGGTACCAATACTTGTTCACGCGCTTCTTTTAGCATTAAGCCGTGAGATAGATTGTTAATGTCTTCTGAGGTACAAGCAAAGTGAACAAATTCGTCAATCGCGACTAATTCAGCGTTATCGGCAATTTGTTCTTTAATAAAGTATTCAACCGCTTTTACGTCGTGGTTGGTGGTGCTTTCAATTGCTTTAACGCGCAATGCATCTTGTTCGCTAAAGTTGTCTTTGATGCTATCGAGTAAGGCAAGGGCGGTTTCGCTAAACGGGGGAACTTCTTCAATCTCTGGGCAGCTAGATAATAACTTTAACCAGTTAATTTCAACTTGAACACGGTACTTAGTAAGACCGAACTCGCTGAAAATCCCTCTTAATGAGGCGGTTTTACTACCATAACGACCGTCTACCGGAGAGATAGCAGTTAGTGCGGAAAGATCCATTTGAAGCTCCTTGATGAACTTTGTTGTAGGGTGAGTCGATTAATTGTTATTTTGGCTTTTTCTTGCGGTATCAAATATTGCTTTACGGGCAAACACTAAATGGCGACGTTTACCGCCTAATTGGCGCCATAATACCGCACTGCGCATAGCAGCGAGTAATAAAGCTCGAATTTTATGTTGAACCAGGGGCTGCTTTAAGCAGTCCGGGTTACCCGAAATCTGTAATTTTGGACCTAATTCACTGATGATGTCGCTGTATATGCTGGCAAAGTTAGACACGACTTGTTCATCGGTAATTTCAAAGTGGCTCAATTGGCGGTGTATTTGATTAATACGTTCAGCAAGCATGCCTAAACCATTTGGTGAGCGAGCAAGTTTCCGTTCAAGCGCCAATACACCGACTAAATAGCGGGTGGTTTCGACATCTTTATTGCTGCCATCACCCAATTGATTTTGGATCAGTTGATAGCCTTTATTTAAAATACCTTTGTCTTGATACACATCGGCAGTGGCTTCGGGTTCTGTGACCAAAATGGTATTGAGTGTCGCGGCTAACGCTTCTTTATCACTTTCACCGTGACGCGCTAAATACTGAACCTGACCAATTGCCTGTAAAATACCGGCAAAGGCCATTGTACGTTCGAACAGCAGACTGTCTGGAGTTTGACTCACGGTTTATCCTCGAACTAAGGTATCGATAATGCCGCCACCTAAACAAATATCGCCATCATAAAATACTGCGGATTGTCCAGGCGTGACAGCGGCAACAGGTGTATCGAACATGACAGTAATATTGTCAGGATCGTTATAAACTAAGGTACAGATAACATCGCGTTGACGGTAACGGGTTTTAACTGTGATTTTACTGTTATTAGCAGGGCCTTTTCGGTCAACCCAATGTAATTGGTTCACGGTCATACCGTGCGACATTAAACGCGGGTGTTCAGCACCTTGTGCAACCACTAATACATTGCGCAGTAGGTCTTTTTCTACTACGTACCATGGGTCTTCGTTGCTGTTTTTAAGTCCACCAATGCCTAAGCCTTTGCGTTGACCAAGGGTGTGGTACATCAACCCTTGATGAGTGCCTATGACTTCGCCTTCGGCGGTTTCAATGTCACCTGGTTGTGCCGGTAAATAGGTGGCTAAGAAATCAGTAAACTTGCGCTCGCCAATAAAACAAATGCCGGTGCTGTCTTTTTTGTCATGAGTGATTAAGCCCATTTTTTTGGCTATTTCGCGTACTTCGTGTTTTTCAAGCTCACCGACAGGGAATAAACTGCGCGCCACTTGCTCATGGCTGAGTGTATATAGGAAATAGCTTTGGTCTTTATTGCCATCAACACCGCGGAGCATTTCAACACTGCCATCGCTGTTGTCACGACGACGAACATAATGGCCCATGGCGATATAGTCGGCGTCTAAAATCTCGTCGGCAAATTCTAGGAATGCTTTGAATTTGATTTCTTTGTTGCACATGATGTCTGGATTAGGCGTACGGCCGGCTTTGTATTCAGCTAAGAAATACTCGAACACGTTGTCCCAGTATTCGGCTGCAAAGTTGACGGTATGCATTTTAATACCAAGCTTGTCACATACTGCTTGCGCATCTTTTAAATCATCTGCTGCAGCGCAATATTCGTCGGTGTCGTCTTCTTCCCAGTTCTTCATAAATAGACCTTCAACCTCATAGCCTTGCTGTATAAGCAAATAGGCCGAAACAGAAGAGTCCACACCGCCGGACATGCCGACAATGACTTTTTTACCTTGAGAAGTTGGGTTGATTGATGTCATAAATCCTAAAACCGTTGAATATAGAGAGTATGTATATGGTGGCGTTATGCAGTGGTTTCAAGCCAGTGATATCAATGACTCAACCTGAATAGCCGTTAAACACAGTCATAAATTACACAGATAAGCCTTACGCTTATGGTGCTATTGGTACATGAAAGCGTGTAAACATCACATTTGTGCGGCGCATATTCTACCATGCATTCGAGCGTTGGGCTATCTTGAACGACTGTCAATTAGGCTTAACCCACTGACTTATCGGTGTGCAAATAATCAGCGTTAAGCAATGATAAAGGAAAATGATGGCTAACACGTTTAGCTGTTATTGGCGGGCGATTGTCTCGCGTTGCGGGAGGCGACTCATCTAATAAACCCGCTTGCACAATAAAATCATCGATGCTTTTGAGCACCAGAGGGCTGCGTAACTGTGCAGAGCGTTGAGTAATTTGCGAATATGATAACCAGTGAGTGCGCACTATCGCACTGTCTTGTGGAATCGATTCGATGGGCGTATCAAGTTCAATACAAAAAGTGTAACGCACAAAGGCAAGGTCTTGGTTGGCACTAAATTGATAAATACCGACAAGGGCTTGCGGCATTATTGTCAATCCAGTTTCTTCTGCAATCTCACGAGCACACGCATTAATCAGTGACTCATTGGCTTCTAAATGACCGGCAGGCTGGTTAAATTTAACCTGTCCATCAATGTGTTCTTCAACCAGTAAAAATTGGCCCTGGCTGTAAATAACACAGGCCACAGTAGTATTCGGTTTGTAACGTTGAGTCATTTATGCCAATCCTTATGATAATGCGATTACCGTTAGGTTGAATCGCCTATTGGCTGATTTGTGAATATTGTCCAGTAGGCAAATCATCTAGACACCATTGACCTATTTTATAACGGATTAATCTTAAGGTCGGGTGACCTACATGGGCTGTCATCCGCCTGACTTGGCGATTACGGCCTTCACAAATTTGTACTTCAAGCCAGGTTGTTGGAATGGATTTGCGCTCGCGTACGGGTGGCACTCGTGGCCAAATGTCGGGTGAGTCCATCACTCTGACCATCGCGGGCAGGGTCATACCATCTTTAAGCTCAACGCCATCACACAATGCTTTGATTGCTGCTTCTGTTGGTTCGCCTTCGACTTGCACCCAATAGGCTTTGAAGGTTTTTTTATTGGGCTGAGTCAACTTAGCTTGCAGCTTGCCATCGTTAGTGAGCAGTAATAATCCTTCACTGTCGCGATCTAGTCGTCCAGCTGCATATACATCAGGGATCGGAATAAAATCTTTTAGCGTTTGCCGGCCTGCTTCATCAGTAAATTGGCACAATACATCAAAAGGCTTATTAAATAACACGATAACAGGGTGTTTAGCCGCTGGCTTGGTGCTTGCTTTACGCTGTGCCCCGCGATGTTGTGAGTGGTTCGCACCTGCTGAACCGGTGGTTTTAGCGGTGCTTTTTTTGAATGAGCTGAATTTACCGACATTTGACATAAAGGTTTGGATAATATCCTTTGTTGAATACGAGTGAGCAATTGTTGGGTGAATCTTGAGCGATTTTAAAATATTTAATCCTAGTTTACTGTGTATTCGCCATTAGTGGAATTTGAAAATTGCCCAGAATGATCTATGATGTCCGCCTAAAAATTGTGATCTGTACCTAATTTATCATTCGCGGCGGTTGTTTTTATTCAAAGCAAGCGCCGCGATGGCGTCAAAACATAATAAAAAATGGGATAGGGGATTTCACATACTTAATTCACACAGGGTGTGTGCTGTAGTTGCAAATCAAGGTTCACTCCGGTGAGTGTTATCCACCAAAGCCCGTCAAATGCTTACACAATTTATTCTAATAAATTATTAATTTACAATAATGTAGGAAAAAAAATGAAAGATAACACTCCAACGATCATATACACAGAAACTGATGAAGCCCCAGCACTTGCTACGCTATCTTTACTGCCTATTATTCGTACCTTTACTGACGCTGCAGGCGTAAAAGTAGAAACGCGTGATATTTCTTTGTCAGGTCGTGTTATTGCTAACTTCCCTGAAAATTTAACCGCAGAGCAAAAAATTGCTGATGCGTTAACAGAATTAGGCGAATTGGCGAATAAGCCAGAAGCCAACATCATCAAATTACCAAACATCAGTGCGTCAGTACCGCAATTAAAAGCGTGTATCGCTGAGTTACAAGCTAAAGGTTATGACATCCCTAACTATCCGGATGAGCCAAAGACTGATGCTGAAGTAGAAGCTAAATCGCGTTACGACAAAATTAAAGGCAGTGCGGTAAACCCAGTATTGCGTGAAGGTAACTCTGATCGTCGTGCGCCTACTTCTGTTAAAAACTACGCTAAGAAAAATCCACATTCAATGGGCAAATGGGCAAGTGATTCACAATCTCACGTAGCACACATGAATGAAGGCGATTTTTACGGTAGCGAGCAATCTGTAACGTTACCAACAGCCGATAAAGTGAATATCGTACTGACACAAGCTGACGGTAAAGAAGTTTTGCTTAAGAGTGGCCTAGCGTTACTTGCTGATGAAGTGATTGACTCAGCCGTCATGAGCAAAAAAGCATTAGTTGATTTTTATACCCGTGAAATTGAAGCGGCTAAATCAGAAGATGTTTTATTATCGCTTCACTTAAAAGCCACCATGATGAAAGTGTCTGACCCTATTTTCTTTGGTCACGCCGTTAAAGTGTTCTTTAAAGATGTATTTGCTAAACACGGTGCATTATTTGCTGAGCTAGGTGTTGACGTAAATAATGGTTTTGGTGATGTGTATGCCAAAATCAAGTCACTTCCTGATGCAAAACGTAACGAAATTGAAGCTGACATCGCTGCGGTATATGCTGCACGTCCTGCATTAGCAATGGTTGATTCAGACAAAGGCATCACTAACCTACACGTACCAAGTGACATCATTATTGATGCTTCTATGCCTGCTGCCATTCGCTCATCGGGTAAAATGTGGGGCCCAGACGGCCAGTTACAAGACACTAAAGCAATGATCCCAGATCGTTGTTACGCTGGTGTGTATCAAGAAACTATCGCTTTTTGTAAGAAGCATGGTGCATTTGACCCAACGACAATGGGCAGCGTGCCTAACGTAGGTCTTATGGCTCAAAAAGCTGAAGAATATGGTAGCCATGATAAAACATTCGAGATCGGCGCTGCGGGTACTGTGAATGTGGTTAACCAAGCTGGCGATGTGATAATGAGCCACAACGTTGAAGCTGGCGATGTTTACCGTATGTGCCAAGTAAAAGACGCACCAATTCTTGACTGGGTTAAGTTAGCGGTTAGACGTTCACGTTTAAGCAATACTCCAGCGATTTTCTGGTTAGACAGCGCTCGTGCACACGATGCTGAATTAATCAAAAAAGTCACTAAATACCTAGCAGCAGAAGATACTTCTGGGTTAGACATTCAAATTATGTCTCCTGTTGATGCAACTCGCGTGACCTTAGAGCGTATCATTAAAGGCGAAGATACGATTTCTGTTACCGGTAACGTATTGCGTGACTATTTAACGGATTTGTTCCCAATTCTTGAATTAGGCACAAGTGCTAAAATGCTTTCAATCGTACCGTTAATGAATGGTGGCGGATTATTTGAAACGGGCGCGGGTGGTAGTGCACCTAAACACGTTCAACAGGTAGAAAAAGAAGGCCACTTACGTTGGGATTCGTTAGGTGAATTTTTAGCGCTTGCAGCGTCTTTAGAGCACTTAAGCCAAACGGCAAACAACCCTAAAGCACAAGTATTGGCTGACACGTTAGATGTCGCGATTGGTGAGTTTTTAGACAGTAACAAGTCGCCATCTCGTCGTGTGGGTGAGTTAGACAACCGTGGCAGTCACTTCTACCTTGGTCTGTATTGGGCAAATGCCTTAGTTAAGCAAACCGTAGACACTCAGTTAGCTGAACATTTTGCACCTTTAGCACAATCGTTAGCGGCGAACGAAGCGGTTATTTTAGTTGAGTTAAATGGTTCACAAGGTCCAGCAGTTGATTTAGGCGGTTACTATCGTTTAGATGCGGCAAAAGCTGAAAAAGCCATGCGTCCAAGTCCAACATTAAACCAATTTATTATTGGTTAATGGTTAATTGTGTCGGGTCATTATTGCGTCAACGTAGTCATAACCCGGTTATCTAAAAGATAAAGCTCAACAATTAATAAATAAATTGTTCATTGAGCTTGAATTTTAGGCAATAAAAAAGACAGGGATTAAAATCCCTGTCTTTTTGTTTTATAGTCTCACCTACTATATTGTAGGAGAGATGGCTGAAGCATGCATTCCTTTAGGGCCTTCTTCAACTTCGAAGCAAACAGGTTGACCTGCTTTTAAGGTACGATAACCTTCCATTTCGATTGTTGAATAGTGCGCAAATACATCTTCGCCACCCTGATCAGGGCAAATAAACCCGAATCCTTTGGCGTTGTTGAACCACTTTACAGTTCCGTTTGCCATACTTCCACTTCCTTCTGTTGTCTACTTACCAGTAAGATAGTAAAACTTATTATCCAGCGGTCTAGTATTCGCCGCCTACCAAACAGAATGAAATTTGTACGAAAAGATGTCAAGCGAAAATTAACATAAACACAACATTTAATTAATTTAATAATATCAAGTGGTCGGGAACCAAACGAGAGGCTAGTATTAAACAATGGCAAAATTAGGCAGTGTAGAACATATTGAGGAAAAGGTTGAATCTGAGCTACAACCACCCCATATGTATAAAGTGGTGCTAAACAATGATGATTACACCCCGATGGATTTTGTAGTTGAAGTGTTACAACGCTTCTTTGAGAAAAACGAGCAGCAAGCTGTTGATATCATGTTGGCGATACATCACCAGGGCAAAGGATTGTGTGGCGTTTTCCCTTTTGGGATAGCCGAAACAAAAGTATTTCAAGTAAATCAGTTTGCAAGAGAAAACCAACATCCGTTACTGTGTACATTAGAGAAAGCATAAAAATCGTTTTCTTACAGTCTGTGGTTAAATTTAGGGGGTGCTTATGCTGAACAAAGATCTGGAAGTCACCTTGAACCTAGCGTTTCAGCAAGCTAGAGATTCACGTCATGAATACATGACGGTAGAACATTTATTATTAGCGCTTATTGATAATCCTGCAGCATACGAGGCGCTCATCGCCTGCGGTGCGGATGTCAATCGTCTCCGTGAAGAAGTGGCTAATTTCATTCAACAAACCACACCCATTATTGCCGAGTCATCTGAAGAGCGTGAAACCCAGCCTACATTAGGGTTTCAGCGCGTACTTCAACGGGCAGTATTTCATGTGCAATCTTCTGGTCGCGACGAAGTGACTGGTGCCAATGTGTTAGTGGCTATTTTTAGTGAGCAAGAATCACAAGCTGTGTATTTGTTACGCCGCAGTGAAATTACTCGTCTTGATGTAGTTAATTTTATTTCACATGGCATGGGTAAAGATGAAGATTCTGGCGAGTCGTCAGATCAAGAGCGCATTGATGATCAATCTGAAAATAGTGAAGATCGCAGCATGTTGGCGCAATTTGCTTCTAACCTCAACCAACTGGCTAAAGAAGGCTCGATTGACCCATTAATTGGGCGTGATGCTGAAATCGAGCGAGCCATTCAAACATTGTGTCGTCGCCGTAAAAATAATCCGTTATTAGTCGGTGAAGCGGGAGTGGGTAAAACGGCCATTGCTGAAGGTCTTGCATATCTTATTGTGAATGAACAAGTTCCAGAAGTGATGGCGAATGCCACTGTGTATTCACTTGACCTGGGTTCCTTGCTAGCGGGCACTAAATATCGCGGCGATTTCGAAAAACGTTTTAAGAGTTTATTAAAAGAATTGTCTGCTGATGAACATGCTATTTTATTCATCGATGAAATCCATACCATCATTGGTGCAGGTGCGGCGTCCGGTGGTGTTATGGATGCTTCTAACTTATTAAAGCCCTTGTTATCGAGTGGTAAGTTGCGTTGCATGGGCTCGACGACGTTCCAGGAATATCAAAGTATTTTTGAGAAAGATCGTGCTCTAGCACGCCGCTTCCAAAAAATTGATATTAATGAGCCGTCAGTGGCCGAAACCACCAAAATATTGATGGGGCTTAAATCTAAGTACGAAGAATACCATGGCGTACGTTATACCCAAGCTGCAATCAGCAGTGCGGCTATTTTGTCGGCGAAACACATCAACGATCGTCATTTACCTGACAAAGCGATTGATGTTATTGACGAAGCTGGCGCACGCATGGTGATGATGCCGCAAAGTAAACGGAAAAAGACCATTGGTCAGGCAGAGATTGAAGCAATCATCGCGAAATTGGCGCGTATTCCTGAGAAGTCGGTATCGTCTACTGACAAGGATATGTTACGTAACCTTGAACGCAACCTTAAGATGGTGGTCTTTGGGCAAGACAAAGCGATTGAGAGCCTTAGCGCTGCCATACGCTTATCGCGCAGCGGTTTAGGTTCAGAGAAAAAGCCTGTTGGTAGTTTTATGTTTGCTGGCCCAACTGGGGTCGGTAAAACCGAAGTCACCAATCAATTGGCTAACTGTCTTAACCTGAAACTCATTCGCTTTGATATGTCTGAGTATATGGAGCGCCATACTGTATCGCGTTTAATCGGTGCTCCTCCGGGGTATGTAGGTTACGACCAAGGTGGTTTGCTCACTGATGCTGTGATTAAAAATCCGCATTGTGTGGTACTACTGGATGAAATTGAAAAAGCACATCCAGATGTATTCAACTTGTTATTACAAGTCATGGATCACGGTACATTGACCGATAATAACGGCCGAAAAGCCGATTTTAGAAATGTCACCTTAGTCATGACCACGAATGCGGGCGTACAAGAAACGATCCGTAAGTCGATTGGTTTTAGACAACAAGATCATACTCAAGATGCATTAGCTGAAATCAATAAAATGTTTTCACCTGAGTTTCGTAATCGCTTAGATTCGATTGTATGGTTTAATCATTTAGACATGACCGTCATTGCAAAAGTGGTTGATAAGTTCTTAGTTGAGTTGCAAGCACAGCTTGATGATAAACGTGTAACGTTAGATGTTACTGACGAAGCACGTACCTTGTTAGCTGAAAAGGGTTATGACAAGTCAATGGGCGCACGCCCTATGTCTCGTGTTGTTACTGAACTCATTAAGCGTCCACTGGCAGACGAAATCTTATTTGGTGTACTTGAGCGTGGTGGTATTGCCCATATTGATGTCAAAGACGGTGAGATTAATATTGATTGTGAGGCCACTGAAAAAGTGTCTTAAGCGTCAGTAATGCTTTTAATTTGACAATAAAAAGATGACCGTTTGGTCATCTTTTTTTATCTGCGAGCTTTTTGTCCGCGAGATGTATCGACGTTAATGGTACCCATCACATTAATTATGTAATCCGTAAAAAGTATTACACTTTTTACGCGGCATGGATCCGGTTGGATGTTTCTGCCTGACTAGATAATGAATACGATTGGTAGCATGTCATTAGACTCAACAACAAAAAAACCGACTGACAGTCGGCTTTTACAATGTTGAGGCTAGCGATTAACGTGCGCGGAAGACGATACGACCTTTTGATAAGTCATAAGGAGTCAGCTGAACCGTGACTTTGTCACCCGTTAAAATACGGATGTAGTTTTTGCGCATTTTGCCAGAGATGTGGGCTATCACCACATGTCCATTTTCAAGCTCTACGCGGAACATTGTGTTTGGCAAGGTCTCAAGGATAGTGCCCTGCATTTCAATGTTGTCTTCTTTCGCCATTAATAAGTTATCCCATTAGCCTTCAAATTTGAAAAATCGGGCGTATCATGCCCCAAAATCGCCTAACTGTAAAGGCCGTTAACAAGAAAGAGGTTCAAGTTCTTCGCCAATTTGCCAACCTTGTGGTGTTAATATTTGATAAGGTCGATATTGACGCTTGTAACGCATTTTCCGATTTTGATCAATTTGATAGCCTAAATACAAAAATCGTTTACCCATCGATTTTGCTAATTGACATTGAATTAAAATCATCAAGGATCCTAATGATCTGTCGGCATAGTCTGGATCAAAGTAACTGTAAATTGCAGAGAAGCTATGCGCCATATTATCGGTGACAGCAACCCCTATCAATTGGTCCTTATCAAAGACTTCGATAAACATAGGTGGTAGCCAGTCAGACAGTAAAAAGTCGTCATACTGGCTCTGTGAGGCCGGAAACATAGGCCCATCGTAGTGGCGTTCGGTTATGTATCGCTGATAAAGCTCAAAGTGCTCAGGACGTGTCTGGTAGCTTACTTTCCAATGTAAATCTTGATTATTCTTTAAGGTTCTTTTTTGACGTTTAGAAAGCACAAAATCGTGCACATTTAGACGTATAGATTGGCAAGCATTACAGCTTGGGCAGCGGGGTTTATAAATTGAATTGCCATTTCGTCGAAAGCCCATACCCAGTAATTGTTCAAATAATGCCCCGTCAATATGCGGTTCTTGAATGATCAATAACTGCTCTTTATTGCCTTCGATATAATTGCAATCAAAAGGCTGACTTATGCCTACGTTGACGGATTTAGAATTCAATTAACACCTCTTGTGGAGTCCAAATAGACGCTGATATTGACTGATCTCGATGTTGGCGTAATAAGGTTAAAAAGTCACATCTAGGCAAGGCTTTGGCGCCTAAACTGATTAAATGCGGGTTCATGACTTGCGCGTCAATCAAACGAAAATCATGTTTAACTACGTGTTGATTGAGTATAGCAAATGCCGCTTTTGATGCATTAGTTTGCCGATAGAACATAGATTCACCGCAAAATATGCCTCCGACGGGGATACCATACAAACCGCCAACAAGCTGTTCACCATCCCACACTTCAATTGAATGCGCTTTACCTTGCAGGTGTAATTCATAATAGGCCATTTGGATTTCAGCTGTAATCCAGGTGCCATCTTGAGCACTTCTCGGCGCAGCACAGCCGGCTAATACATCTAAAAAAGCATGATTGATAGTGTATCGCCAGCTCGACTTTTTAAGGAACTTAAGCAGACTTTTACTGCCAAAAGGATGTGTCGGTATAAATACGGCGCGAGGATCTGGAGACCACCATAGAATAGGGTCTTGTGCGTTAAACCACGGAAAAATACCCTGGTAATAAGCTTGTTGTAAACGCTTCGGTTGCAAGTCACCACCTATGGCCAATAAACCATTAGGATCAGTGAGTGCATGCTTTGGCGACGGAAAGCTTATAGATTCATTTAAATAAGACAGTGAGTTCACAATTGAGTATATTAATTGGCATACCTTGTCGTTAACTTAGCGGAAAATAGCGATGTTTAAAATCATAACCGTCACAGGAAAGAGCATTTTTGCAGTATTGCTGACATTTTGCTTATTTAATAGCCAGGCACAAGCAGCCTACGAGCGTAATCAAGCCGTTCCTGTTGAGAAAGTCCTGTATGGCACAATTGAAAGTGTTAGGCATGTGAGCGAAAAACAATTGGTAGAAGACAGCCACAGTGGTTGGAAAACCTTTGGCGGTGCCTTAATTGGTGGTGTGATTGGTCATCAATTTGGTGGCGGTTCTGGCCAAGATGTTGCGACAGTTCTGGGCGCGCTTATTGGCGGCGGTTTAGGCAGTCAGCATGGGCGTTCAGCTTATTATCTAGAAAATAAATTAGTAGAATTAATGATAACCCAAGAAGATGGCAACCAAGTGATGGTAATCCAAGACCTTGACCCTAGCATGAGTTTCAATGCCGGTGATGAGGTGAGGGTCGTTTATTTAACCGGTTACGTTCGTGTCGATTTAGCGATGTAGTGATGTAGCAGAGAGTTACATCCTATAACCTGCAGTGAACACTGTGATTGCAGAGGTATTAACGTAAACGAAAACAAAAGGAGCCGCGGCTCCTTTTGTTTTGATTCTTATTTACAGGTAACGTTTACCTCGTAAATAATTAGAATCCACGCGGTAATGTTTGACTACCTGCCGTCGTTTCAAGCTTTAAGCGCCACAACTGTTTAGGGGTCAATCCACCTGATGTTGTTTTCGCTTTTTTACTGGGTTGTTTTTTTACTGCAGCTTGGATTTGAGTAGCAGGTTTTACAGCTGCAATAACATGTGTTGCACAGTGTTCTGCATGCATGCTTTCAAGCTCGCTAAAGCGAACCGATTTAGCGCCGTCAATTTTATACCAGCTACCAGCTTGCTCAATCGATACTGCTTTGCCTGATTGTTTTTCAAGGGCAAGTTGCAGTTGGCTGATGACCTCTTCTTTAGTCAATGTTGTCATAGTTAATAACCTATTTGTTATCATGTTAAATGAAGGTTGTGACTAATTTTAAAGTGTTAACACTACAAAAGTCCAATATGTGACTTTAGTTGTCGGTTTAATGCTCAAAAAGTAGGAATTATCAGCATTTATCACTGAAATAGTTGAAATGCTCGAGCATGAGTAACACAACCCCCGATTGCGGATATACAATATAGCTATGCATTTTTCTCAAAATTAATACTGTTTTTTTGTCTACATCGCTATTTTTATGTGCGGTGTCATTAAGATGTTTTGAAACGACGATGTCTCAATTTTATAGGAATATTATGTCCACACATTATCCAGGTCAGTCAGCGATCACCCGCCAAGATTTAGCCGCCTATTTAGACAGCTTTTTAAATATTTCTGCTTTTAAAGATTACGCTCCCAACGGTTTACAAGTGCAAGGTAAGTCAACTATTCGCACCATCGTGACAGGTGTAACGGCATGCCAGGCACTGATAGAACAAGCTACTGCGGTTAATGCTGATGCGATTTTGGTTCACCATGGTTTTTTTTGGAAAAATGAGCCTGAAATTATTACCGGGATGAAATACCGCCGTATTAAGGCTTTAATGGATAACGACATCAGTTTATTTGGTTATCATTTACCCTTAGATGCGCATCATGGCATTGGTAATAATGCTCAGTTAGCTTATCAATTGGGGATTCTAAGCCCGCGAGTATATGAACCCATAGCGCAAGATTTACTGTGGCATGGACACCTAGAACATCCTGTTACGGCAAGTGAATTTTGCCAATTACTTAATAACGTGCTTAAGCGTGAACCATTGCATATTGGCGATAACAGCAAACCTATTTCAACAGTGGCGTGGTGTACCGGTGGAGCGCAAGATTATATTGATCAAGCCGCACAAATGGGGGTGGATGCCTTTATTAGTGGAGAAGTATCAGAGCGTACTTACCATGCTGCGATGGAGCAAGGAATACATTATTTTGCGGCAGGCCATCATGCAACAGAACAATTTGGCATTCAGGCATTGGGTCAACATTTAGCCAGTAAGTTTGATTTAACCCACCATTTCATCGACATCACTAATCCTGTTTAGTGGTGATGTAATGCTGTTAAGTTGCCCAACGTAATACTTTGTTTGATAAGGATCGTTAATGACTGAATACTTTTTGCAGGCTTTTATATATTTAACTGCGGCTGTCATTGCCGTTCCATTGGCCAATAAACTTGGTTTGGGCTCAGTGTTAGGTTATTTAATTGCAGGTGTAGTCATTGGTCCGATAGTCGGTTTAGTGGGCAATGAAACCAATACCATTCAACACTTTGCCGAATTTGGTGTCGTGATGATGTTATTTTTGGTCGGTTTAGAACTTGAACCGAAAATGCTTTGGGCGATGCGTAATCGACTTTTAGGCCTCGGAGGATTACAAGTCGGTGGCTCAGTGGTTGCGGTAATGGCCTGCGCGATTTATGCAGGTTATCAAACCAGTATTGCACTCTCAATAGGATTAATTTTTTCGTTATCGTCGACAGCGATTGTATTGCAAACCCTGTCAGAAAAACGTCTTAATAAAACGCATGCGGGCAAAAATGCCTTTTCGGTGTTGCTGTTCCAAGATATTGCCGTTATTCCGATGCTGGCGTTTATTCCCTTATTGGCATTACCTGAATTAGTCGAAAAAGCTCAGGTTGCGGCAAGTCATTTGAGTGAGCAGCATGAACAATTAAGTTTGGTGGCATCATTACCGGGTTGGGCTTATGCCATTGTACTGATACTGGCTATTGCCGTTGTGGTGTTAGGTGGACATTACCTGAGCCGGCCACTGTTTAAAATGGTCGCAGAGTCTGGCGCACGTGAAATATCTACCGCTGCGGCATTAATGCTGGTGATTGGTATCGCGGCGTTAATGAGCTTAGTGGGGATTTCTCCGGCTTTGGGAACATTCTTAGCGGGTGTTGTATTAGCCAACAGTGAATTTAAACACGAGTTAGAAGCCAATATTGGGCCTTTTAAAGGTCTATTGTTAGGACTGTTCTTTATCACTGTAGGCGCAGGTATCGATTTTGCCGTGTTATTTGCTGATTTTGGCGAAATAATATTAATCACGTTAGGTGTGATGCTTATAAAAGCACTCGTGCTGTTTGTATTAGCCTTAATATTTAGAATTAAAGGCAGTGACCGATGGTTGTTTGCATTAAGCCTTGCGCAAGCTGGAGAGTTTGGTTTTGTATTATTAAGCTTCAGTGTGCAGCAACATGTTATCCCAACTGACTTAGCACAGACGTTATCTATCGTCGTTGCCTTGTCGATGTTTTTAACCCCAGGCTTATTTATCTTATTTGATAAAGTGATTTACCCTCGTTTTCAAGTTAAAACCAATCAACGTGAACAAGATAATATAGACGATGAGGGTACCGTGATTATTGCCGGTATTGGCCGTTTTGGCCAAGTGGTAAACCGCTTTCTAATTTCAAATAATATTAAAACTGTTGTACTGGACTATCAGGTATCACAAGTGGATACCATCAGGCGGATCAATACGAAAGCCTATTACGGCGATGCCACGCGCCCAGATTTGCTGAAAACGGCGGGCATTGAAGATGCCTCTTTATTTGTGGTGGCGATTGACAACCGTGAGAGCAGTGTAGAGTTAGTGAAATATTTGCATCATAGTTATCCTAAACTCAAAATTGTCGCCAGAGCGTTCGACAGAGGGCATGGACACTTGCTTAAAGAGGCTGGGGCAGATGTGGTTGAGTCAGAAACGCACCATTCTGCACTCGAACTGAGTGTATCGTCTTTGCAGTTACTTGGGCACAGCGAAGAATATGCCATGAGGCGCAAAGCTACTTATAAACGCGTAGAAAAAGAAGCATCAAAGCGTCTTTATGATTTTTGGTTAAAAGAATCAGCAGGGGAGCGTTTTAGTAATGACTTTATTAAGTTATTTATGTTGTATGAAGAACGCTTAAAACAAGCCATGGATGAAGATAATGCTGCTCATCAAGATGATACTGATATCGCAAATCTACACAATGATGATACCGCTGAAGTGATAACCGATGTTGAAACTAAAAACGATACTCAAGCAACCACTTAAGTCAGAGTCTGATCTGTCACATCTATCTACAATTGCTGATTGGGTATATATCGGGTTAACCAATCTCATAAGCTAATCACTTTAGCCAATTAACAAAAAGACCGCCGGAGCGGTCTTTTTAATTTATCGGTTTAGTCCTCGAATATATCTATCATAAGGACTAAACAGCAAACATACTTTTTATGGTCACAATGATACTATTTTACGCGCATACCCGGTTGTGCACCTTCGTGTGGCTCTAAAATAAACAGGTCTTTACCGCCAGGTCCGGCTGCTAATACCATGCCTTCAGAGTCACCAAACTTCATAGTGCGCGGAGCAAGGTTAGCCACCATCACAGTCAACTTGCCGACTAAATCTTCAGGTGCGTAGGCTGATTTAATCCCTGCAAACACTTGTTTAGTCTCGCCGCCTAAATCAAGTTCTAGACGCAGTAGCTTATTTGCCTTTTCAATGTGCTCAGCTTTGCTAATACGGGCAATACGCAAATCAATTTTTGCAAAGTCATCGAAGGTGATTTCAGGACTAATAGGGTCTTGCGCTAATTGATCAACTGCTTGTGTCGGCGCTGGCGCTTGAGTCACTTGCAGGTTTTCTTTAGACGCTTCGATAATGGCTTCGATACTTTTCATCTCAATACGTTGCATTAAGGCTTTAAACGGCGCAATTTCATGACCAGATAAATCTTGCGCTAGGTTTTCCCACGTTAAAGTCAGTTGTAAGAAACCTTCAACATCTTGTGCCAGTTTTGGTAACACCGGTTTAAGGTAGGTCACCAATATACGGAACAAGTTTAATGCATTACTGCAAACCTGATGTGCTTCTTCTTGCTTGTCGTCTTGCTTAACTAACTGCCATGGTGCGGCGTCAGCAACATAACCGTTTGCAATGTCAGCTAATGCCATAATTTCACGCATGGCTTTACCAAATTCACGGGTTTCATAAAACTCGGCAATGGTTTCTTTTTTAGCTAAAAATGTCTCGGTTAGGCTCGTGTCAGCGACGTTAGCAAGCTTACCGTCAAAGCGTTTACTGATAAAACCTGCGGTACGAGAGGCAAGGTTAACCAGTTTTCCGACTAGGTCAGAGTTAACGCGCTGAGCAAAATCTTCTAGATTTAAATCTAAGTCATCAATACGGCTATTTAATTTAGCGGCATAGTAATAACGTAAATATTCAGGATCTAAATTATCAAGATAAGTACGTGCTTTAATGAACGTGCCTTTTGATTTTGACATCTTTGAACCGTTTACCGTCACATAACCGTGCGCATATACGCTAGTTGGCTTGCGAATTCCTGCACCTTCTAGCATGGCTGGCCAGAACAAGCTGTGGAAGTAAACAATGTCTTTACCAATGAAGTGATAAACCTCAGCTGTAGAATCAAGGCTCCAGAAATCATCGAAGTTGAGATCGTCACGTTTGTCACATAAGTTTTTAAACGAGCCCATGTAACCGATTGGCGCATCTAACCAGACGTAAAAGAACTTACCTGGCGCATCGGGTATTTCAAAACCAAAGTAAGGAGCATCACGAGAGATGTCCCATTGTTGCAAGCCTTGCTCAAACCATTCGCCCAGTTTGTTGGCCATTTCTTGCTGTAATGAACCCGATTGAATCCATTCTTTCAACATGCCTTCAAATGCAGGTAGGTCAAAAAAGAAATGTTCAGTGTCTTTCATAATCGGTGTTGCACCCGATACGGCTGATTTAGGATTAATCAAATCTGTTGTGCTGTAGGTTGCGCCGCAATTATCGCAGTTGTCGCCGTATTGGTCTTCAGACTTACATTTCGGGCAAGTGCCTTTAACGAAACGGTCTGGTAAGAACATGTTTTTTTCAGGGTCATACAATTGCGAAATGGTTTTGGTTTTGATGTAGCCGCCATCACGTAGCTTAAGATAAATATCGTTGGCTAACGCACGGTTTTCGTCGCTGTGAGTGCTGTGGAAATTATCAAATTGAATATTAAAATCAGCGAAATCTTGTTCATGCTCTTTTTGCACCTGAGCAATCATTTCTTCTGGTGTAATACCCATCTGCTGAGCCTTCAGCATGATTGGCGTACCATGGGCGTCATCGGCACAGATGTAATAACATTCATGTCCACGTAACTTTTGGAAGCGCGACCAGATATCCGTTTGGATATATTCAAGCATGTGACCTAAATGGATCGGACCATTGGCATACGGTAAGGCACTTGTGACCAGTATTTTTCGCTGTGATGTCGTCATTTTGTCTCTATATCAAATTACACCAAAAATATGGCTTAATCGTACCTGATTGAGTGACATTTTTCATCAAAACATGACTTAAAAAGTGTATTAATCACTATTTTTTTACCAAGTTCTGATACACTTGTAAAAATTTCATGTTCGGAGCCATTGTTTTGGTTAAATCGCATACAAACTATCAATTAAGTGATGAATTATTGTCACCAGTGTTAGATATTTTAGAGGCCTTTGTTGATCCTTATTTGAAAAAAGGCTTAGTTTCGGCACAGTGCGTTACCGCACTATCAATATCAGGAAAACGTTTACAGCTCAGCTTAGTTTATCCTTATCCTTGCATGACCCAATATCGCGATACCGTGATGGCCATAACGAACCGTTTAGCGGTGTTAGATGCCATTGATGAAGTGGAATGCGAAATTGATTTCCAGCCTCGAGTTTACTCAGCTTTACCCTCTATCGCTCCTATTCCAAATGTAAAACAAGTGATTGCGATTGCATCTGGTAAAGGTGGTGTAGGTAAATCAACCACAGCAGTCAATTTAGCATTAGCGCTAAAGGCTGAAGGCGCTGAAGTGGGCATTCTTGACGCCGACATCTACGGCCCTTCAATTCCGTTAATGCTAGGCATACCAAATTTCAGACCACAGTCTCCAGACGGTAAGCACATGACCGCGGCATTAGCTCACGGCATTTCAGCACAATCGATTGGATTTATGCTCAGTGGTGATGAAGCCGCGGTATGGCGCGGCCCAATGGCTGCGGGTGCGTTAGCGCAATTGCTAAATGAAACACAATGGCCAGAACTTGATTATTTAATTATCGATATGCCACCAGGAACCGGTGACATTCAATTAACGTTATCGCAAAAAGTCCCTGTGAGTGGCGCTGTTATTGTCACGACCCCACAAGATATTGCCTTAGCAGACGCTAAAAAAGGCATTACCATGTTTGGTAAAGTCAATATTCCGGTATTGGGTATTATCGAGAACATGAGTTTTCACCTTTGCCCTGAATGTGGTCATAAAGAGCACCCATTTGGTACTCATGGTGGCAGCCAAATCGCCGAAAAATACAATGTGCCTTTACTGGGCTCATTGCCACTGCATATCAATATTCGTGAATCTATGGACAACGGCACACCCAGTGTAATCAGTGAGCCAGAAAGTGAAGTGTCAGGGATATATCGCGAAATCGCCCGCAAATTAGGGGCGGAATTAGCACTTCAACAAGTTACATCAACCGTAAAAATTAGCATATCAGACGACGAGTAAGGTTAAGAGATGAATTCTCAGCAGTGTGTCATTATTGGGATTGCCGGTGCGTCGGCGTCGGGTAAAAGTTTAATCGCCAAAACTATTTTTGAAGAGTTGTGCAGAGACTTAGGCACAAACCAAATTGGTGTGATAAACGAAGATGCCTACTATCGTGATCAAAGTCATATGACCATGGATGAACGGGTTAAAACAAACTATGACCATCCAAAAGCGTTAGACCATCAGTTATTAGCGACACATTTAACCCAACTTAAACAAGGTGAAGCCGTTAATATCCCTTGTTATAGTTACACAGAGCATACTCGCACTAGCGAAACACTCGCGATGCAGCCTAAAAAAGTGATTATTTTGGAAGGCATTTTGCTATTAACCGATCCTAAGTTACGTGAATTGATGGACGCTAGCGTGTTTATGGATACACCCCTGGACATTTGTTTCTTACGTCGGTTAACCCGTGATGTTGCTGAGCGTGGCCGAACGATGGAATCGGTGATCTCTCAATATAAGCGTACCGTACGTCCTATGTTTTTACAGTTTATTGAGCCATCAAAACAATACGCTGATATTATCGTACCTCGTGGCGGTAAAAACCGGATAGCGACTGATATTTTAAAAGCTAGAATTCAACATTTATTAGCTAAGTAACCGTACCAAGGAGAGGGTGTTGCATGCGTTTAACTGATATTGAAATTGAACAGTGTTTAGATAATGGCACCATTGTTATCGAGCCGCGCCCTAGTATTGAGGCCATCTCTGGTGTCAGTGTTGATGTGCGTTTAGGTAGCCAGTTTCGCGTATTTAAAGACCATACAGCCCCTTACATCGATTTAAGTGGCCCTAGTGCAGAAATGCAATTAGCACTTGACCGTGTGATGAGTGACAAAATTGAAATTGCTGAAAATGAAGCCTTTTTCCTCCATCCTGGTGAACTGGCTCTGGCGGTGACGTTAGAAAACGTCACACTACCGGCAGATATTGTCGGTTGGTTAGACGGTCGCTCATCTTTAGCGCGTTTAGGGTTAATGGTGCATGTAACCGCGCACCGTATTGACCCGGGTTGGCAAGGTAAAATTGTTTTAGAATGCTATAACAGTGGTAAGTTACCCTTAGCATTACGTCCTGGAATGACCATTGGCGCTCTTAATTTTGAACGCTTAAGCTCCGCAGTTGCGCGTCCTTATAACACTCGTAAGAGTGCCAAATATAAAGATCAGCAAGAAGCCGTGGCTAGCCGGATCAGCCAGGACAAATAATGGCGCTGGTTTGGGTTAACCAAGTAAAACAAGGCTCCATCAGCCCTTTTGACCGAGGACTGGCCTATGGTGATGGTGTTTTTGCGACAATGCGTACCGCTTCTGCCCATCAGGCAGCGGCGGTTTTGTTTTTGGACTCTCACCTGCAACGCTTGCAACAAAGCTGTCAGCGAATTGGGATTCAATGGCAAGCAAGTCAGCCACTTGTCGATCAACTCAGTTTATTAGCCGCCACGTATCCGGACCACTGTATCAAGCTTCTACTCACTCGCGGTGTCGGTGGGCGAGGTTATCAAGCACCTGATATGGCCAATGTCACCGAAGTGGTTTCAGTACATGCTATTCCAGAACATTATCAACACTGGCAACAACACGGTATCGCACTGGCATCATCACCTATTTCTCTTGCACGACAGCCTTTATTAGCAGGGATTAAACACCTTAATAGGCTTGAGCAAGTATTGATAAAATCACAACCCTTAATCGCTAACACCGAAGATTGGTTGGTGTGTGACACTGATGGCTGGGTGATTGAATCTTCGATGGCGAATATTTTTGCTATAAAACAAGGCAAGGCTTTTACACCTGCAATAAGCCATGCTGGTGTGAGTGGTGTCATGCGTGAACAAATGATAGACCGGCTGTTACAAGAGGGCGTTTCGGTTACCGCACAGGCGATGCAATATGACGATATTTGCAGCGCTGAGCATATTTTTATTACAAACAGTTTATTTGGTGTTGTAGATGTTAACACCATTGACCAATTTCAATTTAGCCGTTGGACGCACACATCGCGATTCAGGCACGTTCTGAGTGTAAACTTATCATCATGAAAAAAACAATAACAACTCGATTACTGGCAAGTTTAATACCGTTATTTGCCGTGCTGTGTATCAGCGGATATTGGTTTGCTACAGACTTAATTGCATTTCAAAAGCAGCCATTACCAATCACTGAATTACAACCTCTAAATGTAGCTGCTGGCACGTCTGTGATTAAACTTGCGCAACAACTTGAACAACAAGGGTTGATTGTTGACAGTTGGAAGGTGAAGTATCTGGTGAAACTTGAGCCTAAATTAGCCAGTATCAAAACAGGGTATTATCAATTAATCCCGGGGGATACGTTAGAGAGTGTGTTTAAACGATTACGTTTAGGTCAAGAGGCAGTATTTACTGTCACACTTATCGAAGGTAAATCCATTAAAGAATGGCAGCAAGCGTTAGCCAGAAGCGAGCATTTGGTGGTAGGAAGTGATGACTTTAACCAGGTGTTAATCGCCAATGGCGACACATCGGGGTTACCAGAAGGTAAGTTTTATCCTGAAACGTTTCATTATCATGCAGATGACAACGTACAAGCGGTATTACAACGTAGTTATGACATGATGCAAATGAGCCTTAAACAAGCGTGGGACGGGCGAGATGACGATCTTAAGTTAACGTCTCCCTACGAGTTGCTGATCATTGCGTCAATTATCGAAAAAGAAACCGGTAAGCCAGAAGAGCGAAATTGGGTTTCTGCGGTGTTTAATAATCGCCTAAAAAAAGGCATGCGTTTACAAACTGACCCAACAGTGATTTATGGTATGGGCGAGCGCTACAAGGGTAATATTACCCGTAAAGATTTACGAGAAGCCACTGCATTTAATACTTATAAAATCGATGGTTTACCGCCAACACCTATCGCCGCGCCAAGTCGTGCCTCATTATTTGCCGCAGCCAATCCTGCTAAAGTCGATTATTTATATTTTGTGTCGCGTAATGATGGTAGTCATGTTTTTTCAGCCACTCTTAAAGCTCATAACCGCGCAGTAAACGAATTTCAGAGAAAAAGAAAATGATGAGCCAAACAGGAAAATTTATTGTAATTGAAGGCCTTGAAGGGGCTGGGAAATCAAGCGCAATTGCATTAGTTAACGATTTAATCCAACAGTATACCGGACAAGCCCCTGTGTGTACTCGTGAGCCTGGTGGTACACCATTGGCTGAAAAAATGCGCGATCTGGTAAAAATTGCCGATGAAACCGATCCTCTGTGCGATGAGGCTGAGTGTTTACTCATTTATGCCGCTCGCGCGCAACTGATTGCTAATGTGATTAAGCCAGCTCTTGCTAAAGGGCAATGGGTGTTAGGTGACCGTCATAATTTATCATCGCTCGCTTATCAAGGTGGCGGGCGTGGGTTAATGCCGTTAGTCAAAGCGGTGAGTGATGCTTGTTTAGCTGGCTTTACCCCAAATTTTACTTTGTATTTAGATATCGACCCAAAACTGGGGTTAACTCGGGCGGCCAATCGTGGCGAGTTAGACAGAATTGAGCAACAAGCTATCGATTTTTTTGAACGAGCAAGGCAAACCTATTTGCAGCTCGCATCCCAAGACGACTCTATTGTGGTCATTGACGCAAGCCAAAGTATGGATAAAGTCCATCAAGATATTCGCAGTCAATTGCTACAGCGTTTACCTTTATTGCACAATAAAAACTAGCGGATATTGATAAGGAATATGCTGAAATGAGCGATTATCAACTGGCACAATTGCCGTGGTTAGCTGATGCCCATCAAGGTTTTGTTGATGTGCATTATCGCGGTAAAAGCAGCCATGCTCATTTACTGAATGTCGACAATGCCCTGGGCGGTATTGTGCTTGCCAATGCTTGTGCACAAACGGTGTTATGCCAACAATTATCGCCAGTAGGGGCGTGCGGTCAGTGTAAGAGTTGTTTGCTACTGCATTCGGGTACACACCCTGATTTGCACATTATAGAGCCAGACGGAAATCAAATTAAAGTTGATCAAATCCGTCAACTTTGCCAGGCCTTGACGCAAACAGCACAGCAAGGTGGGGCAAGAGTGGCTGTCATCACTCATGCTGAGCGATTAAACATTGCTGCCGCCAATGCCCTGTTAAAAACCTTAGAAGAGCCCGGTGAAGGCGTGGTGCTGATTTTACAAACTAATCGTAAATCACAGTTATTACCCACGATAACCAGCCGTTGCCAAACGTTGGCATTTATCTCACCACAAAAAGCCGATATTCAACAATGGCTGGCAGAGCAAGATTTATTACCCGCGCCAAATGCACAAGGCAAAATTCATGATGTAACCTGGTGTATTAACGTAGTGGGTGGTCCTTTATCCTTGGCCAGTAGTTTACGCAGTAAACATTATCAACAGTTGCTGGCGTATCGCCAAGATTGGGCTCAGAGTTTAAAAACGGGACATTTATGTCATAGCCTTTTGAGCTTGTCTGAACAACAAATTGTTGATGCACTTAATGTTTTGTATTTGTACTTACGCCAATATGTGTTAAAAAGTAATAGTAAGGTTCAATTACAAATGCAAGTGAGTGACTCGCAGCAATTGAACCCGTTAGTGCAAGCTAAATTATTAGAGCTTGCTGGACGTATAATGCAAATGTGCCAAAAGCTGGAAACAATGCCTAGTGTGAATACTCAGGCGTTGTGTCAACAATATGTCCTAGCTTATAAACAATTAACACATTGATTAGCTAGGTTTTATATCAACATTTTACGAAAAGAATGCATTCATATATGGTTGATCTTGTAGTTAACTACGATACATTACACAAACTTTATCGTGCTTATATGCCGTTTATTAAACCGGCAGGCTTATTCATTGCGACCACAGAAAGCCATTTTTTAGGCCAAGAGCTAACAATCTCATACCGTTTGCCAAATGCAACGCAAGCCAATGAATTTAAAGGCGCAGTGGTGTGGATTAACCCGATAGGTGCTTCAGGTGGGCGTCCTGCGGGTATTGGTGTGAAAATAAAGTCGGATGTAGAAAGTCATAAACACCATATTGAAAAACTTTTATCAAGCGAACTGTCTTCGAGTGATTTGACCTGCACCATGTAGCTAGGTATTCTTGCGCATCTGATTTAGTTACTGACATCGTTGTGAAAGAATACCCATGTTAATTGATTCCCATTGTCACCTCGACCGCTTAAAAGCGGCTCCTGATACTGAAAGCCTTCACACCATTATGGATAACGCCAAAGCTCAAGGTGTTGACTATTTATTATGTGTTAACGTTCGTCAGCAAGGCTTTGAAGCCATGCGCGATAAAGTTGCTGCATTTAATAATGTGTTTCTCTCTTCTGGTGTACACCCACTTGATGTGCAAGAAGGCTTGAATATTGAAGACATCAAACGATTTGCGACCGATCCAAGAGTCGTGGCCATTGGTGAGACCGGTTTAGATTACTTTTATTCTAATGACACTAAGACGTTGCAACAGCAATGTTTTGAGCAACAAATTGCCTTAGCCGTTGAAGTGAATAAACCATTAATTGTCCATACTCGAGATGCTCGAGAAGACACCATTAATATGCTTAAAGCTGGTCATGCTGACAAAGTTGGTGGCGTGTTACATTGCTTTACTGAAAACTGGGAAATGGCCAAAGCGGCTATCGACTTAGGCTTTTATATTTCAGTTTCAGGGATTGTAACGTTTAAAAATGCAGGGGAATTACGGAGTGTTATCCGCCAGGTGCCTAAAGACAGGTTACTGGTTGAAACAGACTCTCCTTATTTAGCTCCAGTACCACATCGTGGTCAAGAAAATCAACCAGCATACGTTCGTGATGTCGCTGAGTTTGTGGCTGAGCTTCGCGGGGAAAAATTTGACGAATTAGCACAGTACACCACAGATAACTTTTTCAATTTGTTTAAAGATGCTGCCAAATTGATTGGGCGTTAGTCATTTATGGCAGATAAAAAAAGACCCAAAACTATCCAATTGTTTTGGGCCTAGGGGAAGGGCTCAATAAAGAGCCTTGCGCTACTGTTGAGGCATTTCATTGGCTGAGTATGGTATAACCATCATGTTGTTGAACTTATAAATGGTTTGCTCTACTTAGGTACATTGAAATGCCAAATTCTCAATGGACTGTAAAGTAAATTATAGTCAGGCTTATTTATTTTGCATAACAGTAGTGAAAATATTTTCTACATCTACATCTACATCTACATCTACATCTACATCAATATCAGTACCAAGAGTCTCATAATTCAACATGCTTATAAGGTTAAATTGACTTTGTCGCGTACTAACTCTCTTGGTAAATTATTTTTTAGTCTATGGCCTAAATGTTTAACCACGCCTAACACAACGTCGCGATAACTCACCAACATTTCCCCGTGGGCAGTAATGGCTAATTGATGCTGTAATGTGTCAGCAAAAGAATCTGTTGCAATATCTCTGCCCATTAAAAAATCTTGTGCCTGAGGCGCGGATAATGCAACAGTGCGAGGCGCGTATTGCGCTGAGCTTGATAATGCAATAATGGCTTCGTGTTTGGCTTTATAGCCTTTTTTCATGACATCTGCGAGTTTAAGTCCAATACGCTGAAAGCGCATCTTGCCAATAAATGGCATAAACATGGCTGGAAATAACCAGTATTCATCGTCGCGCAGCATGATGACGTCATCTACGGGGAGTTCGATTGCAAAACTATCGCTAAAGTATTGTCTTAACTCTGCTTGTTGCTTATCGCCAGCAAGAGTGAACGGAAAGTTTTTTTGTAACTTCGGCTGTTTTTTTATGCGTTCAACCGATTTCGTTTTACGCATTTTTGCAACAAAGAAGCCTTCACTGTCGTAAATTTGCGGCCAAACATGCAAAAATCCTTCTTCAGTACAGGCTTTGTTTGCGCCATCAAACAGATTTTTCAGTGAGACAAACTCAACGGCATCAGGATAAGTCTGCTGCAAATACTGACAGATGTGTTGGTTTTCTAACTGGCTTAACGTACAAGTTGAATAGACTAGCGTGCCACCTGGTTTTAATGCCAAAAAAGCAGATTTGATCAATGCTTTTTGGGTTTCACTAATGGCTGTAACGTCTTCGATGTCCCAATGCTTTAATGCCAGTGGATCTTTACGAACCGTACCTTCACCACCGCAAGGTGCATCTAATAAAATAGCGTCAAACGATTCAAATAAATATTCGCCAAATACGCGGCCGTCAAAATGAGTCAGAGCAGTATGGCTCGCGCCCATCCGCAGTACATTGGCATGGAGCACTTTTACGCGGCTTGCAGAATATTCATTAGCTACTAGCAAGCCATTATTTTGCATTAAGGCTGCTATTTGCGTGGTTTTAGACCCTGGTGCTGAAGCGACATCTAAGACTAATTCTGCAGAGGTATTGTCAGCAAATAAGGCTGTAGGCGGTAACATCGAACTGGCTTCTTGAATATAAAACAAGCCTTGGATATGTTCGATGGCGTTACCCAGCTGCACATCATCTTTACCTTCAATCCAAAAACCGTCATCACACCATGGAATTGGCTGTAATTGCCAACCCGCCTGAGTCATTATCTCAACAAATGCTGGGGTCGTTATTTTTAACGTATTAACCCTGATTGATTTGCGCAGTGGAATATCGCAAATGGCGATAAAATCATCCATAGACAGATGAGCGGGCAATTCTTTTTCGATGTGACTGATAAAGTTTGGGTTTAGTTGGACCATATTAGCTACGTTACATTATTTATTGCGGAATTAGCCTGATCATACCACGGAATTGTTGCCCCCGTTTCGCAATGATTACTGTATATTAAACAAAAACTCACCACTGAGTCATGGAGTTATGTGTGCTAAATAGGGTTTGGCTTTTATTTTTTATTGTCGCAGCACTTTCAATTGTTATTCAATTGATTGGTGGCAACACTGAGGTGTTAAGTGAGTCGGTTACGGCATTATTTGCCAGCGCTAAGCTTGCTGCCGATATTTCACTCGGGTTAATTGGGGTATTGGCTTTATGGATGGGCTTAATGCAGGTTGGCGAAAAGGCCGGAGTCGTCGGGCTATTTGCACGTGTATTTGAGCCATTGCTGTCTAAACTCATGCCAGAAGTGCCTCGTGGCCACGTGGCGTATGGCAGTATTAGCATGAATTTAACTGCGAATATTTTAGGATTAGACAACGCAGCAACGCCTTTAGGCTTAAAAGCGATGCACGATTTACAGAGTTTAAATCCGGTTAAAACGGTCGCGACAAATGCGCAGATTTTGTTTTTGGTGTTAAATACGTCTTCGGTGACATTGGTACCTGTTACCGTTTTTTTATATCGTGCCCAGCAAGGGGCGGCCAACCCTGCAGATGTGTTTTTACCAATCCTATTGGCAACTAGTGCATCAACAATAGTGGGATTATTAGTGGTTGCCATTGTGCAAAAAATCTCACTGTTTAACAGTGTTATTTTAGCGTATGCAGGGCTTATTATCGGCTCATTAATGGCTGGTATCGCTTATTTAGTGACCTTGTCAGCAGATGCCATCGGTCAAATGTCGATGGTGCTTGGCAATGGTATTTTGCTCATCTTGATATTCAGTTTTATCCTTGCGGCGGGTTATCGAAAAATTGCCGTTTATGATGAGTTTGTCGAGGGAGCAAAACAAGGCTTTAATCAGGCGATAACCTTAATTCCATACCTTATTGCAATGTTACTGGCCATTGGCGTATTGAGGGCTTCTGGCGCATTAGATTATGCGCTACAGATGTTAGCATCCGTGGTGAGTGGTTTAGGCTGGGATACACGCTTTATTGATGCTATGCCCACCGCGTTTATGAAACCTTTTAGTGGTTCTGGTGCGCGGGCTATGATGTTAGAAACCATGGACCATCATGGCGTTGATTCTTTTGCGGGGCGTTTAGCGGCCATTTTACAAGGAAGCACGGAAACCACATTTTATGTGTTAGCGGTATACTTTGGTTCTGTCGGTATTCGTAATGGACGTCATGCGCTCAGTTGTGGCCTTGCTGCGGATATGGCCGGTATTAGTGCGGCAATCGGTGTGTGTTATTGGTTTTATGGTTAATTAACGCGATAGTAAGTAATTTACAAATTGCTAATAAGTAATAATGATTAAATTACTAATAACGATTAAATAAAAAGGCCGATAGTGATATCGGCCTTTTTATCGAAGACATTATTTACGGTTCATCACTTGGTTTGTGTTGGTTGCCACTCGGCCCATTCTTCGAGCATGTTATGTTGCAAGAGGATACGGTCATTGACAGACAAGGTGTTTGAATCAGTAGTAACATCTCGTGTCGCAATGGCTATCCCGCCAGCTAGAATCGTTTCAAGTGATTGAGTTTCTAGTTGTGCACCAGAAAATAAGCCAACATCTAATTTGATCCCAGAGGCATCCCAAAACTGACTGCTTTTATTGACCAGATGAGCGTATTGGGCGTTCACATGTGCAAATAACGTAATATCAACACCGCTATCCGCTAATTGATATCCATCAATCTGACCGACATTAATGCCACGGAAAAACAGGGGGGTACCCACTTTAATTGAACCTAATTGCGTATCGACTAGCTGAAATCTCACAGCATCAGTTGGTACGTTTGCATCTAAGCGAGCATGGTTTTTAGCCGTGAATACATCAGTGGTTAACGTTTCTTTTCCTGGGATTACCCCGATATAAGGACCAGTGAGTAGGGTTTCAGGTGCGTTGATACCCGCAAGTGATATTTGCGGCTCTACAATAAAAAACTCACTGTCTACGCGACTAAAGTGAGCCGCATAATCACCATAAAGATAAGCTTTGGCATTAAGTATTGTTAAGCTTGGGTCAAGTTTAACGTGTGATATTTCACCTATTTGATGGCCTTGGTATCGTATCGCCGCTTTGGGTGTCACTTTCGCGCTGACAGGTAAGGTGAGGTCAATCACTTTGGCCTGCATTAACGCCAAAGACTGGTTATCGTATAAACGTAGATTCGCCTGGCTTTCGCTTGCAGTATTACCATCTAAATGCCCAAGGGTTATACCGCCATTAATAGCGCCTTTAAGTGGCGCTACATCTATATTCACACCAGCAAGACTTGCATTAATGGATACGGCATTGTTGCGCCAAAACACCGTATTGGCTTTGATTAGCGGTGCAAACTTTTTGTCGATGTTAATATCGATACTGAATTTATCTGTTTTAGCCTGCCAATTGATTTTAGCAACGGCCCCAATTTGCATCTTTTTGTAATAAATAGGCGAGCCTTCCACTAAATCAGCACCATCAATACTGTTTAAAGTTAACTGGGTCATTTGTTGTTGCGCGTATAAAGATTGCGCGGTTGCTAAAGACTCATGTAACGCTAAGGTGCTGTTTGCTTCAACCAAAGCCTTACTTTTAGCAGGAACAAGGCTAATAGCGCCTTCTAACATAGTGGTTAAGTCTCGCGTTGTTACATTAACTCCATCAAGGGAGGCATTGATGGCCAATGCACTTTCTGGCACAAAAAAGCTGCCTTGAGTGACGAGATTCTTAAATTCAGGCAGAATCTCGATTTGATATTCAACGCTTGTAAAGTCATCACTTAAGTTAACGCTAACCACTTGGCCAATGGGCAATTGCTTATAACGTATTTGCGCGCCATTGCTCACCCCTGTGTGAGTGGAAGCCACGACAGTTAAAGCCAGTTTATCAGCACTGAGTAGGTCAGGGGCTTGTGAGGCAAGGGTGAATTGCATTGTTTCTGTTTGCGGTTGAGTACCCGGTAATACACTAATGACACTCCCCGTGATTAATCGGCCAACATTTTTCATGCCTTTAAGCGACAGCTCAGCTCCGCTTAACCAAAAACGGCTATCAGGGGTAATGAGTTCTTTATAGTGATGATCAACACGAACGGATAATTCTACTCCGTTTTTTGTCAGTTGTTTTTTGTCAACATTACCGACAGTGATGCCCCGGTATACGATGGCCGTCCCTTCGCTAATATCTTCAGCATCAGCAGTCAATAGTGTGAACATAACACCACCTATAGCGGTTTGTTCATCTTGAAATAATGGGTAAGTATCGCCGTTCTTCGCCTTAATTGTTTCTGAGCCACTGTCGAAACTGATACCACCGGCTAAAATGGAAGCAATACTCTCAGTGTTAACTTTAATGCCTGCCAGTGATGCATCAATCTTTAATCCAGACACATTCCAAAAGCGGGAGTCTTTGTGTACTAAGTGAGTATATTGCTCTTGTACAAATGCACTAATGATAATTTGTTTATTACCATCAAGGCGGTAACTGACCACACTACCCACAGGCACTTGGCGGAAGAACACCGGTGAACCCACATCAATAGAGCCTAGTTTTGGGGCTTTTAGCTCGATCATAATACCTTCGCTACCCGGTAAAATTGCCGGCGCTTCGCGCTGAGCTTCAAACTCTGTAGCCGAGCGGCCATCACCAGGTTGAATAGCAATATAATTACCTGAAAATAAGGTATCTAAGCCTTCAACACCGGTAATGCTTGCTTTAGGTTTTACAAGCCAAAACAAAGTATTTTGATTTAAAAATGGATCAGCACGGTAGTCCATCACAACTTTAACGTTAACGCCTTTCAAATCGTCATCGATACCGATATCAGACACTTTACCCACAGTTAACCCTTGGTATTTCACTAAGGTTTTACCAATGTCGATGCCTGCTGCACTCGGGAAATGGATTACAATTTCAATGCCAGACTCTTTGATGCTTTTAACGCCAAGCCAGGCGCCTAAAATTAACGCGACTACGGGCAATAACCAGATTGGCGAGAATAATTTTTTCTTCACAACTTTAGGTGATTCAATTTGTGTCATGTTTTTTTTCCAAGCGGTCCCAGAGTAAACGAGTATCAAGCACTTTAGCGGCCAGTTGTGTTAGTAAAATAACTAACGCAAAAGCCGTCGCTGCAGGCGCAGGTTTAGCATCAAGTAATTGCCCCATATTAACGAGTGCAACGGTTAATGAAATAACAAATAAGTCGAGCATCGACCAACGGCCAATCCATTCAATAATATGAAAACCTACCATTAATTTTCTTTTTGAAATAGGTAAGTTAAAGCTAATAGCGGCTAAGTATGTCGCCAGGCCAAATATTTTTAACCAGGGCACTAAAATACTGGCCGTAAACACAATAATAGCAATCGGAAACATGCCTGTTTGGACGAGATGGCTTATGCCGCTAAAGATGGTGTCATTGGTCACAACTCCACGATTTGTTAACAGTGTAATAGGGTAGATATTGGCTAGCACCAATAAAATAGTGGCGGTAACAAGCAACGCCCAACTTTGTTGTACGCTGGCGTAATTACGTGTCGATAACGGGCTAAAACAGCGACGGCAATGGCTGTTGCTCGTGACATTGAGCTTTTTACACACGGAGCATAAACATAACCCTAACTGATTACCTTGTAGATGTTTAGGTGCAGTTACACCCTGCTGTGTAACGACCTCAACGGGCTGCTCAGATGTTGATGATTGATCAATGTTCATCGACATAACTCCACATGTGTTCAAGATTATATTCTCGTTGTAAAAATAAAATAATGACAAATAACATGGTAAAGCTAAACGTGCCCATACCAAAATACACATCTGAAAAATCGGATAATTGAAATGCTGACACTAAAAAACTGATGACATAAATTTCAAGCATGGTCATTTGTGCAATTAACCCCTGATTTTTGAGTAATGTAGTATAAATGCGTTGCCAAAAAGATCGCTGTAGTTTTAACTTTACGATAATAACTTGCGTTAAAATTGATAAAATTAACACTGCAGGCGCAATCACAGCAGCGACTAATACGGCTAATCCCACCACCCAATATCCTTGTGTCCATACGGCAATGGCGGCTTCTATTACTGTGGTGGTGCGGATACTGCCTAAAAAGTGAATTTCCAATACTGGTAATAAATTCGCGGGGATAAAGATAAACAATGCAGCAAGGCATAAAGCTAGCATGCCATTAATAGAGCAATAAGGTGAGTCATATAGTACCGTATCGCAACGCGGGCAAATAGCCCTTGCACTCGAGGGCAATGCACGCTTTGTGACTGCCAGATCACAAGACCGGCATAAGATGATGGAATCGTGGTCATCTAGTTCATGCATCAAAAGTTTTTAATCCATAGTCATACACGGTGTTGTAAATGAGGCAAACACTTGCTAAGTCATCTTTTGACTCAAATGACGGCTGATAAAATACAGCACACAATCTATCTGCATTGCCTGATAATATCAGAATAATCAGAACACTTGCATCATAAGTTAATAGTATGAGATTCTATGTACTGTATATAAAAACAGTGAGGATAATATCATGGCAGTGATTACCCAATTTGTCGTGGTCAGAGAAGGGGTGGAAAAGATGACATTCACATCGAAAAAGGAGGCTGACGCCTACGATAAGATGCTTGATATTGCCGATAACCTACTTCCTTTTTTGACTCAAGCAGATTTAGGGCTTGATGAAAATAAGTGCGAACAACTCGCATTTTATCTAGCAAACAATAAAGATGAGCTTTCTAACTTGCTAAAAGGCACAGTACAGGTTAAAACCCCTCCTGCAGCAAAAGTAAAAAAAGCGTCTGCAAAAAATACATCAGCGGAATAACGACGTTAATGCCCATAGTGAGCATGAGCGCCAGAGTTAAGGAACAAGAATGAAAACCGAATTTTACCAAACATTAAACCGCCAAGCCCAAGCATTGTTAGAAGGCGAAGACGATTTAATTGCGGGCATGGCTAACTTTTCAGCATTACTTAATGATAATTTAACAGACCTTAATTGGGCGGGATTTTACATTAAGCGTGCAGACCAATTAGTATTAGGCCCGTTTCAAGGTAAAGTGGCTTGTACTCGAATTGCGATGGGTAAGGGCGTATGCGGAACCGCAGCGGCTTTAAATGAAACCCAGCGTGTTGCAGATGTGCATCAATTTGATGGTCATATTGCGTGCGATTCGGCGAGTAATTCAGAAATTGTCATCCCGGTTCGCCGCGGCGAAGAGGTTGTGGCCGTTCTAGACATCGACAGCCCATTATTGAATCGTTTCGATGAAGATGATCAAATTGGCCTAGAAATGATGGTAAAAAGTTTCGAATCTTGCCTATTTGCTCAAATAGCGAACAAATAAGACTAAATCATGGTCGCATTCGCTGCGGCGGGCTTTATAATACGCAGCTGCACGCATTTGTACTGGATTTCATTGTTAGCGATGATTTAAGCTGATAGTCAATTCGGTTAAATTGTTAAGGTTTGTTTCAATGACTTTAGCAAACAGGCGGATAGTGATAATTTGTACGTTGAGCTTTAACGATGAAGCTTGGCGAAAGATGAACGACTGCATGGCAATTAATGCCGCTGAACCAGTCCCTTTATTAACGTGGAAGTAAAAATGGAATCAACAGACAAGTTGACCGACACCAACGCAATTTTAGCGTATTTATATGAAACCTTTCCTTTATGCTTTATTGCTGAAGGTGAAACTAAGCCATTAAAGATTGGTTTGTTTCAAGATTTGGCTGAACGGTTAGCTGATGATTCTAAAGTCAGTAAAACACAATTACGTGTTGCTCTTCGTCGTTACACAAGTAGCTGGCGCTACCTCAAAGGTGTTAAAGCCGGTGCAAAGCGTATCGATTTAGATGGCAGTGAATGTGGTGAGTTAGAGCAAGAACATATTGACCATGCTCAGGCGACGCTAAAAGAAAGCCAAGAAAAGGCTAAAGCTAAGCGTCAGGCTCAAGCACCTAAAAATGCCCCAAAGAAGCCAGTGAAGAAAGCCGCACCTAAACGTGCTCCAGTGAAAAAAGAACGTCCAGCACCTGTCGCTGCGCCTGTTGTTAAACTTGAGCCTGCAAAGCTTGAAGAGTTAAAACAAAAGCAACGAGTGAATGTTAAGTTAGGCGCGACACCGGTTCCTGGTGTAGTAACTGATATTAACAAAGAAGATGTGCATGTTCAGTTAGACACTGGCTTGACCATCAAAGTACGTGTAGAGCACATACTATTATAGAAATTTAAGGAGTACTTGTTGATGCGAAAACTTACCTTGGCCGTGTCGATTGCCAGCTTATTTGTCGGCTTTTCGGCGTGGGCAATATCACCAACGATTCAAATCAGCGAGTTACCCAAGCTAGCACAAGAGCCACAACACAAAGTGGCTAGCAAGCGAGTAACGACTTTATTTACTCGCTCGCACTACCATCGTTTTAATCTTGACGATGCTTTTTCTGAACAAATTTACGGCCGTTTTCTCGAGCAACTTGACTATCGTCGTAATGTGCTCACAGCAGAAGATATCGCTAGTTTTGACCAATACAAAAATCAATTTGATAATATGGTGGCTTCGGGCGATATAAGCCCTGCATTCACCATGTATGATTTGGTGCAAAAACGTCGTTATGAACGTTTCGCTTATGCATTAACACTTTTAGATAAAGAGTTTGATTTTACCAAAGCAGGCGATGCCTATGAGTTTGATCGCGAAGAAGCGGCTTGGCCAAAAGATGACGCTGAAGTTAATGAATTATGGCGTCAACGCGTTAAGTACGATGCGTTAAATCTAAAGTTAACCGGTAAAACATGGCCTGAAATTGTTGAGGTGTTAGAAAAACGCTACAACAATGCGATTAAACGCTTAAGCCAAACACAAAGCGAAGACGTGTTTCAAAGTGTGATGAATGCGTTTGCTCGCAGTGTTGAACCCCACACCAGCTATTTATCGCCTCGCAATGCTGAACGTTTCCAAATGGAAATGAACTTAAGCCTTGAAGGTATCGGTGCGGTGCTGCAAATGGATGACGACTACACCGTCATCAAAAGTCTTGTCGCTGGCGGCCCCGCAGCAAACAGTGAAAAATTATCTCCTGAAGATAAAATTGTCGGTGTCGGTCAAAAAGATAAAGATATTGTTGATGTTATTGGCTGGCGTTTAGATGATGTAGTCGACTTGATTAAAGGCCCAAAGGGCAGTGAAGTTGTATTACAGATTTTACCTAAAAAGGGTGGCGCAAATGCTAAACCTTTTGAAGTCACCATTACACGCGACAAAATACGTTTAGAAGATCGAGCGGCAACCTCTAAAGTGGTTGAACCAAAAGACGGCCAATATGCCAATCGCAAGGTCGGTGTGATTCAAATTCCTGGTTTTTACATGAATTTATCGCAAGATGTTGCCAAAGAAATTACCAAACTTGAACAAGACAACGTTGAAGGCATCATTATTGACCTTCGTGGTAATGGCGGTGGAGCCCTCACTGAAGCCACGTTATTAACCGGTTTATTCATTGATATGGGGCCGGTTGTTCAGATCCGTGATGCTAATGGCGGTGTCAATCAAAACCGAGATAACGATGGTAAGAGTGCATATAACGGCCCGTTGACTGTGATGGTTGATCGTTACAGTGCTTCAGCCTCTGAAATTTTTGCTGCGGCGTTACAAGATTACGACAGAGCCCTTATTGTAGGCGAGTCGACGTTTGGTAAAGGCACAGTCCAGCAGCACAAAAGCCTAGGCAGAATTTATGATATGTACGAAAAGCCAATCGGCCATGTACAGTATACCATTGCTAAATTTTACCGTATTAATGGCGGCAGTACTCAGTTAAAAGGTGTAACGCCAGACGTTCGTTTCCCTAGTGCTCTAGAGCCAGGTGAATATGGTGAGTCTGAAGAGAAAAATGCATTGCCATGGGACAAAGTGCCCGTAGCGCAATACAGCACACTAGGTAATATTACGCCAAACTTAATCAGTAACTTAGATGTGAAACATAAAGCACGTATTAGTACAGATACTGAGTTTAGTTATATCTATGAAGATATTAACGAGTTTAAAAAGCATCATGATGATAAAACGATTTCACTGGTTGAGAGTGAGCGTATTGCTTCACGTGAGTCTGATGATAAACGCGCTTTAGACCGTGAGAATGCTCGTCGTACTCATCAAGGTTTGCCAGTGGTTAAATCGCTGGATGACATTGAAACAACGGATGACAGTAAGTTACCTGATGCATTTTTAGATGAAACGGCATATATCACATTAGATATGGCTGATGCAGAAAAACTGGCTAACGCTAGTACCAAATAAGTCACAACGTAATAACAAAAACGCGCTTAGGCGCGTTTTTTCTTAATAAAATTAATATCGATATGTTTTACCGAATTTAACGAACGGTGTAACTGCCTGGTTATATTTGTTTAACGGTACGATAAACACTGCGACATCAATGAGTTTGTTCGAAAAGGATCCTGTATGAGCCAAGCACAAGAAAAACACCTAAAAAATTATGCCAAGCCAGTATTCACCATTACCCATGTTGATCTTAATGTCATTTTAGATGGCAAAAACACCAAAGTGACAGCGACAAGTAAAGTGATCCGTAATGGTGATCACCAACACGAGTTGGTATTAGAAGGTGAGCAAATATCATTAAGCTCGGTTAAATTGAACGGTGTGGCTGCAAATTATCGCCAGCATGATAACCAGTTATTTATTACCACAGATCAAGCTGAGTTTGAGCTAGAAGTGATTACCTTGTTAGATCCTGAAGCAAACTCAAGCCTTGAAGGTTTGTACATGTCTGATGGCGCTTATTGCACTCAATGTGAAGCTGAAGGCTTCCGCCGCATTACCTACTTTTTAGATCGTCCTGACGTGCTAGCCATTTATACCGTTCGTATTGAGGCCGATAAATCAGCGTTTCCTTTTTTATTAAGTAACGGTAATTTGGTCGACAAAGGCGAAATGCCGCGCTCAGGACGTCACTTTGTTAAATGGCATGATCCATTTCCGAAACCGAGTTACTTGTTTGCCCTTGTCGCGGGCGATTTTGATGTATTAAATGACAGTTTTACCACGCAATCAGGCCGAGAAGTAAAATTACAAGTCTTTGTTGATAAAGGCAACTTACACAAAGCAGATCATGCGATGGCATCATTGAAAAAGTCGATGAAGTGGGATGAAACTCGCTTTGGCCTAGAATACGATTTAGACATTTACATGATTGTCGCTGTTGATTTTTTCAATATGGGCGCGATGGAAAATAAAGGCCTAAATGTCTTCAATACTAAATATGTATTAGCAGATAAAGCCAGTGCCACGGATGATGACTATCACGGTATTGAGTCGGTTGTGGGTCATGAATATTTTCACAATTGGACGGGTAACCGTGTCACTTGCCGCGATTGGTTTCAATTAAGCTTAAAAGAAGGTTTAACGGTATTTCGTGACCAAGAATTCAGTTCAGATGTTGGTTCACGCGCAGTGAACCGTATTCAAGCGATTCGTGTCATGAAAAACCAACAGTTTGCTGAAGATGCAGGACCAATGTCGCACCCCATTCGTCCAGAAAGTGTCATCGAAATGAACAACTTTTATACTGTAACGGTATATGATAAAGGTGCTGAAGTGATCCGTATGATGCACACCATTCTAGGCGAAGAGGGCTTTCAAGCTGGAATGAAGTGTTATTTTGAGCGCCATGATGGTCAAGCTGTCACTTGCGATGATTTTGTCAATGCTATGCAAGATGCCAGCGGTAAAGACTTAACCCTATTTAGACGTTGGTATAGTCAAGCGGGTACACCTGTGGTGACGGTTACCGATAAGTTTGACGCTGATAAAGGTGAATATCATTTAACGGTTGCTCAAAAGGTTGTCTCTAAAGGGGTAAAAGGTCAAACGTTACACATCCCATTTAGTATTGAGTTGTTAGACAGTGCAGGGAACTCGTTAGTTAATAAAGTATTGGATGTCACTAAATCCATTCAAACATTTGTGTTCGATGAAATAAGTTCTGCACCAACGCCTTCTTTGTTACAAGATTTCTCTGCCCCTGTTAAATTAGTTTATGACTTTACCATTGAAAAGCTAGTGCATTTAATGCGCTATGCAACAAGTGAAGTTGCGCGTTGGGAAGCATCGGTGCAATTAGTCAGTCAAACGATTTGGGCCAACATTGCCCAGTTGCAACAGCAGCAAGTGATGACCGTCGACAGTCGAGTTATCGAAGCATTTAGGGGTATTATTTTAGATGTTAATATTGATCAAGCGCTTGTAGCTGAAATCTTATCTATCCCATCTGCTTCAGCGCTAATAGAGCAAGTTGATACTGTCGATTTAGACGCCCTTGCAAAAGCCAGAGAATTTGTCGTCGAAGAGTTAGCCACCGCATGTGAAGATGAATTATTAGTACGCTATCGCGAGCTGGCTAATATCGATGATGCAGGTGCTCGTGCATTTAAGAATATAGCGCTAAGTTTACTGTGTCAGGTATCTGATGTGCATGAGAGCTTGGTCGAAAAACAATATTATGCAGCGCAAAATATGACTGATTGCCTTGGTGCATTAAAGGCTGCGGCCACCGCGCAACTAGCTTGTTTGCCTGCTTTGTTAAGTGACTTTGAATCGAAATGGCACTCTACGCCATTAGTCATGGATAAATGGCTCACCTTACAAGCGCTTATCAATAGTGATGATGTGATTGAGCACATTAAACAGCTAACTAAACACAATAGCTTTAGTTTCTCTAATCCCAATAGAGTGCGTTCATTAATCGGTGCGTTTGCTGCAGCGAATACGTATCAATTCCATCGTGCAGATGGCGAAGGTTACCGCTATTTAACTAAAATCTTAGTTAAATTGAATAAAAGTAACCCACAAGTTGCCTCTCGAATGATTACTCCGCTAATCCAATTTGCTAAATTTGACATTAAAAGGCAGGAGTTAATGAAGCAGTGTTTGCAAGAGCTCAAAAGTCTGCCCGATTTATCGAAAGATTTATACGAAAAAGTCACTAAATCGTTGGCTTAATAGTTGTCGTTTTACAGTCATCTTATTAAGATTAACGGATGACAGATTAGACAATAAGAAAGGAGAGCTTGCTCTCCTTTTTTGTGGAGAAAACAATGGAATTATACTTTTCTTTGAATGTAAGTTACGACGCTTTTTTACCGTACTACCAAGGGCTTGCTGAAAAAGTAGAAGTGCGTGATCAGCATGGAAGAGTGTTGCACATCAATGGTAAGTATTTTAGAACATTTCTAACCCCTCAAGGGATACAAGGTAAGTTCAAATTATTGTTAAATAATGATGGGAGCTTTAAATCACTGAATAAAGTTTAGAGCATATACTCCAAACGTTTGATTGATTCATGTTATGGTAAAGTGAATAAGATGATTATTTATAAGTGTATGAAAATAAACTTTTTTCATTAGTGGTTCATTCTTTGTAAACATTTCTATTATCTCAATTCAAATATAAGCGTGTTTTTTTCGATGCTATTGAACCGGACATCGTTCATTTTCTTAAACATTTTCTTTTTTTTGACCTTGCTCAATATAGTTAAATGCTGTAACAATGGTGTTGCCTGTGGGCTAACAAGATGTTGGTTTTAATTCCTATAACAACTAATCCAACAGGTTACGGAGATGAACTAAAATGAATATTGTTAAAAAAAGATTTAACAAGTCGGCTCTCGCTTTGGGGGTGGTGTCGGCATTATGTTTGGGTATGAGCACTTCAGCCTCAGCAGTTTCGTTTGATTGGGGTGATGTTCAAGGAACATTTGACTCAACATGGACAGCAGGTGCAAGTTGGCGCGTATCTGACCGCGATTGGAGTGGTCAAATTGGCAAGGTAAACCAACCCCAATTTGATTGGTCTGGCTATTCTGCTTTTGGTGGTGCGTTTGGTTCAACCAAATACACATCGGCTCAAATTTGGGACCAGTCTGGTTCATACTCGAGCAACAACGATTTAAGTAACTTATTGTATGCCAAAGGTGATACTACCTCTGAGATTGTAAAAGGTCTGCATGAGTTATCACTGAAATACGAAAATTACGGTGTATTCCTTCGTGGAATGTATTTTTATGACCGTAAATTAAATGACGGCACTTACGATTTTAATGACCCGTTAACAGGCCAAAAGTTTGACCCATGTGAAGATAGCGAAGCATCAGAAGTGCAATGTAAAGACATTCGCTTATTAGATGCGTTTGTTTATGGTAACTGGGATTTAAATGACGGTGCTAATCCATTAAGTGTTCGCGTCGGTAGCCAGGTAGTGTCATGGGGTGAAAGTGCGCTGATTTCTCATGGTATTGCTGAAATCAACGCAGTTGATTTAAACATCCTTAATGCGCCAGGTTCAGAGCTTAAAGAAGCATTTCGTCCTCAAGGGATGGTATGGGCTTCTTTAGGGTTAACTGAAAACCTCAACGTTGAAGCTTTCTATCAATATGAGTGGCAGGGTATTTGGGTTCCTACACCAGGCTCCAACTTTGCAACCAATGACTTTGCCGGTTTTGGTGGCTACAGTCAAAATGCACAGTTAGGGTTTAACTCTAACCCTGATATTAATCAAGACTTCTTAATATCAGAATATTCTCGTTTATACGAAGCGGCAGCTGCGACAGGGTTTAACCCTGCATATGCGGCTTATATGACGGCATATTCAACTAAAGTTGCGTTGGTACAAGATGCTGCAGATCCAAGTGATGATGGCCAATATGGTATTAAATTAGGTTATTACTCTCCAGAATTAGGCGAAACTGAGTTCGGTTTGTACTACATGAACTACCATAGCCGTCGTCCAATCATCAGTGGTACAGCCTCTAACTTTACTGCTGAAGCAATTGGTCGTGATTACGGTCGTTTAGCCGCGAGTGGTGGAAACATCGACCGCGATTTACTGCTGAGTATGGAAACGTTCACTAAATCACAAATTGTTTATCCTGAAGACATTCAATTATATGGTTTCAGCTTCAACACCTTGGTCGGTGATACATCTGTTGCGGGTGAAATTGCGCATCGTGTAGACGAACCATTACAAATCGATGATGTCGAATTACTGTTTGCTGCAATGCCTCAACAGCTAGCAAATGCGGGTTTACGTCCAGATTTAGACGGCATTTCTCAAATGGATGTTTATCCACCAGGAGAAACTGTTGATGGGTATATCACTCGTGATACCACTCAGGCACAAATGACGTTCACTCATTTATTTGGCCCAACATTAGGTTTAGATAACTTAACCATGCTTGCAGAAGTGGGCGGTGTTTGGATCCATGATATGCCAGGGTTTGATGAGTTGCGTTTAAGCGGCCCAGGTACGGCACGTTCTGGTGGTAATCCAGATATGCCTGGCATTATTGAAGCGTTACACAATGGCCCAGAAACGAATCCATTCCCAACAGATTTTGCTTGGGGTTACCGTCTAGTGGCTAAAGCTGACTTTAACAACGTGTTTGCTGGGGTAAACATGTATCCACGCATCATTTTCTCTCATGATGTTAAGGGTATCACGCCTGATCCTATGTTCTTATTTACAGAGGACAGAAAGTCAGTAGCGATAGGTCTAAACTTTGATTATCAAAGTCGTTGGGGCGCGGACATTTCTTACAACAACTTCTTTGGTGGTGTAGGAACAACAAATGCGATGACTGACAGAGATTACATCTCTTTAAACGTCAAGTATTCGATTTAAAAGGATAATTATAATGAAGAAACTGACGATATTATCGGCAGCAGTGATTATGGCACTCGGTGCACCTGCTGCGCTGGCGAAAGTATCACAAGCTGACGCTGACAAATTAGGCACAACCTTAACTCCTTTAGGGGCTGAAAAAGCGGCGAATGCCGATGGTTCAATCCCCGCTTGGGACGGTGGTATTACTAAGCCTGTTGCGGGTTATACCAAAGGAATGCATCATCCTGATCCATTTCCTGAAGATAAAATACTATTCACCATATCTAACGCGAATAAAGCGCAATATGCTGAATTTTTAACACCAGGCCAAAATAAGCTATTAGAGCTTTATCCTGATACGTACAAAATGAATGTGTATCAAACACGTCGTAGTGCATCTGTACCTCAGTATGTTTACGATGCAACCAAAAAGAATGCCGTTAATGCTGAATTAGTTTCACAAGGTAATGGTATTTCTGGTGCAACAATTGGCGTCCCTTTTCCTATTCCAGCAACGGGTTTAGAAGTGATTTGGAACCATATTTTGCGTTATCGTGGTGTGGATGTAGAGACTTATCGTAGCCAAGCAGCACCAACGTCTAGCGGTTCTTATACGCTTGTTGAAAATGCTGAAGAAATTCGTTTTGAGTACACTCGTCCAGACATCACGTTGGATAAACTTAAAGAAACCAATACCTTGTTTTATTTTAAACAAGTGGTTACACAACCGGCTCGTTTAGCGGGTACTGCTTTGCTAGTAAAAGAAACCATGGACCAAGAGGCATTACCTCGTCAAGCATGGACTTACAACACTGGGCAACGCCGTGTTCGTAAAGCACCAAATGTAGCATTTGATACGCCAGGTACAGTATCAGATGGATTAAGAACTACAGATGACTTCGATATGTTTAACGGTTCTCCTTCACGTTATAACTGGGAACTCGTGGGTAAAAAAGAAGTTTATATTCCTTACAATGATTACAAGCTGCATTCAGACAAATTAAAGTATGACCAAATTTTAAAACCTGGTCATATCAATCCTGAATATGCACGTTATGAAAAACATCGTGTTTGGGAAGTGAAAGCAACGTTGAAAGACGGTATGCGTCACATCTATAAATCTCGCGTGTTTTATATTGACGAAGATTCATGGCAGGTATCATTAACGGATATGTACGACAACCGCGATGAGTTATATCGTGTTGGTGTTGCACATACCATTAACTACTATGATGCATTAACGAATTGGAGTACGTTAGAAGTATTCCATGATTTACAATCACGTCGTTACTTAGCAATGGGATTAGATAACGAAGGCCGCATGTACAACTTTGATGCGTCACTTTCTGAATCTAACTTTACCCCAGATGCGTTAAGACGTGCCGGTATTCGTTAATTAGCCGTAAAATTGGGGCGCTTAGCGCCCCTTCATTGTTAAGGAAGTTTGTATGACGTTTAGCATGCTTCGCAGTGCAGTGGCGATTGGGATTAGTGCATGTTTATATACTGCTTCAGTCAATGCCCAATTAGACCCACTAACTGTTCAAATTCAGCCTTTAGCTCAATCCTCATTATTACTTGATATTGCCAATGCGGGCGACCATCTCGTTGCCGTAGGGCAACGTGGTAATGTGCTATTACTTAAAAATGGTCAATGGCAGCAAGTTGCTACACCTGTATTAACTCAGCTAACTAAAGTGTTTTTCTTCGATGCTAAGAAAGGCTGGGCTGTTGGTCATGATGCGACAATTATTCATACCGAGGACGGTGGTGAAACTTGGTCGTTACAAATGCAATCAACGGAGATTGAAAAACCCCTTTTAGATGTGCGTTTCTATTCGGCTAATGACGGTATTGCTGTAGGGGCCTACGGATTATTTTACCGTACTGCCGATGGCGGTAAAACCTGGCAAGACGAATTTCTTCAAGAGTTACTCTTTGAAGAAGATATTGCTTACTTAAATGAGCTGAAAGCTGAAGATGAGGCTCTTTATTTATCTGAACGTTCTGCCTTATTGCCGCATTTTAATCGCTTGATCCGCCTAGCTGATCAACGTTTATTATTGGTAGGTGAATTAGGGATGGTTGCCGTTTCAGAAGATAATGGCCACACCTTTAGTAAAGTTGATTTTGATTATGATGGATCGATGTTTAATGCCATTCAGGTGGGTGACAACATCTACGTGATGGGGCTGCGTGGCCATGTGTTCAAATCAGATTTAAGCTTATCAGAGTGGCAACAAGTTGACTTACCCGTTGAATCGTCAATCAATGGGGCGCTTGTTACTGCAAATAATGAACTATACCTTGTGGGAAATGCTGGGGTTGTATTGTCTATTGATGATACCAAAGCAGAAATCGTCACTCGACGCCAAGGTGAAAACATTGTGGCAATTGCGAAGGACAGTAAAGGCCAGTTATGGTTTGCCGGTTCTAAGGGACTGTTCCAGCTTAACTAACCTTACGGTTAGATTGGATTATAAAACAACAATAATAGGGCCGATAAGATGTTAGAAAAACTGGTCAATGGATTCGAATCTCATTTATTCCGTAATCGGAAATGGGTCATTATTTCATTTATTTTTATTACCTTTTTTTTAGGTTACCAAGCCAGCCAATTAAAAATGGATGCGGCTTTTAGTAAAAATATTCCGCTTAACCATTCGTATATGCAAACTTACACCAAACACCAAAAAGATTTTGGTGGTGCTAACAGCATCATGGTGGCGGTTGAAGATACGAGTGGCAATATCTTCAACCCGGTATTTTTTGATGCACTTAAAAATGTGCATGATCAATTATTTTTTATTCCTGGTGTAGAACGTTCACAAGTTAAATCGCTTTTTTCACCCTCTACCCGTTTCACCGAAGTGGTAGAAGACGGCTTTGCCGGTGGTCCAGTGATACCAGCTGATTTTCGTAATGATGATTACAGCTTACAAATTGTTCGCGACAACATTGAAAAAGCAGGCATTGTCGGTCGGCTGATCGGTAACGATTACACTTCTGCAATGGTGTCTGCACAGTTGATGGAGTTTGACCCACAAACGGGGAAGGCCATTGATACCATTGCGTTTGCCAACCAATTAGAACAAGAACTGCGCGGCAAGTTTGAAAACGATAAGATAAAAATCCATATTATCGGTTTTGCCAAGATGGCTGGGGATGTTGCAGAGGGCGCCAAAGGCGTACTGCTGTTTTTCTTAATTGCCATCGTCATCACAGCGGTCATGGTCTATCTGTTCTCTAAATCCATCATGTTAACCATTTTACCTTTAGTGTGTAGTTTAGTGGCGGTGTGTTGGCAGTTAGGCTTATTAACTGTGGTTGGGTTTGGCCTTGATCCCATGTCGATTTTGGTGCCCTTTTTGGTATTTGCAATTGGTGTGAGTCACGGTGTACAGATGATCAACGCTGTGCGTCGCCGTGTACTTGACGGTCAGAGCACAAAAGCGGCCTCAGCGTCAGCATTTCGCAGTTTACTGGTGCCCGGTGGCGTCGCGCTTTTATCCGATACGGTTGGTTTTTTAACCCTGCTAGCGATTGACATCGGCATTATTCGTGAGCTTGCTATTTCTGCCTCGTTAGGTGTGGCAGTGATCATTTTAACCAACCTTATTTTATTACCATTGGTGATTTCATATTTTGAATTACCTAACAAGCAAGAAAACCCAGAGAAGCGGCAGAAGATTGAAAATATGTGGCGTTGGTTATCAAACTTTGCCACGCCGAAATATGCTGTCATTGTGTTGATTTCAACTGCGGTGTTGTACGGGATTGGTTTTCAGCAAGCGACTAAGATGAAGATTGGCGATTTGCAAGGCGGAGCACCCGCACTTCATCAAGACTCTCGCTATAACCTAGACACGTTCTTCATCACCGATCATTTTTCTATCACTACCGATGTGATGACCGTGATTGTTGAAGCAACACCTGAAGCCTGTACTTACCACTCTGTATTAACTCAAATTGACCAATTTGAATGGATGGTTGCCAATACTCCTGGTGTTGAATCTACCGCAAGTTTGGCTTCCGTGGCCAAAAAGGTGAATGCAGGCTTTAACGAAGGCAATCCTCGTTGGGAAATATTACCGCGCACTACTGCAAGCTTGGTGCAAGCTGTGGGACAGGTGCCGACAACCTCAGGTTTGTTAAACGGTAATTGTTCAGTCATGCCTGTGTATCTTTTCCTAAAAGATCACAAGGCGGAAACCATTGAAGTAGTGGTCAAGAAAGTAAAAGCCGTTGCGGCCGAGCTTAATAGCGACACATTACAGTTTAAACTGGCTTCGGGTCCTGTTGGTGTTATGGCGGCGACGAACGAAGCAGTCAGCGAAGCACAGCTTCCAATGATGTTGTACGTTTATGGCGCGGTGTTTGTATTGTGTTTAATTAGCTTTAAATCACTTAAAGCCACTGTTGCAGTTATTATACCGTTGTACGTAGTGTCGACGTTAGCACAGGCGTTAATGACCTTACTCGACATTGGCCTAGCGGTAAGTACTTTACCGGTTATTGCACTTGGTGTCGGAATTGGTGTTGATTACGGTATTTATATCTTATCGACAATGTCCAATAAACTGACAAATGGTATGCCAGTACAACAAGCTTACTTTGAAGCATTAGTCGAGCGCGGTAGTGCGGTGATATTTACCGGGTTAACGTTAGCTATTGGTGTGAGCACTTGGTTCTTTTCAGACCTTAAATTCCAAATGGACATGGGAATTTTGCTTACCTTTATGTTTTTAGTAAATATGTTAGGGGCAATTATTATTCTTCCAGCACTTTCGGCTATGTTCTGGCGAAAAAAGTAAATAAAACATGTAATTAAATAAAAAAGGGAGCTTAGCTCCCTTTTTTATTTTGCATAGTTACTCTATGCAAACGACTTAAATGTCATTTTAAACGCTAATCTATGCTGACGACTGGATTTATAGAGGATGTACCACTAAAATTTTCCTCGATATAGCAGCAATTTAGTAATAAACTTTGCACCAGATCTCAGATATGAGTTTCTTTTGTAAAACGCAAAACAGTAGTTTACGTGATAAATACAAATGACTCGGACCGACCGAATCAACAAGCCGAAGCATCCATATAATGATAAAAGCGCTGCCATAGACGCTTAAGGAATCTGCAACATGGCCTTGAAAGATGCAATGCCTTCTGTACTACTTGAAAACGTAGTCAACTTAATTCACACAAAAATCCCTAATTCTCAAGCCAAACAAGTGGAGCAATTTGCTAATTGTCTCTATGCCCATATGTCAAAAGACGATCTCAATGCGCGAAATGACAGTGATTTATATGGTGCAGTTGTTAGCCTGTGGAATGCCCTTAATAAAACATTACCAGATAAAACCCATATCCGGGTGTTTAATCCAAGCCAAGCAAAACACGGCTGGCAGTCAACACATTCTGTGATTGAAGTGATTCAATCTGATATGCCGTTCTTGGTTGACTCATTAACCATGGCGCTAAACCGTATGGGCATAACGGCTCATGTGATGTTACATACGCCATTGGCTGTGATCCGCGACAATAATGCTGTCACCGATGTGTCATTTTTAAATGATGCAGCAGAAGACAGCGGCAATGTTGCGGTATTTTTGATTGAGATTGATAAGCAAAACAGCGATGCCGACATTAAAATTATAGAAAAAGAAATACAGTCGGTACTTGCAGATGTTGCAGCCTCAGTCAATGACTGGCAGTTAATGACAGATAAATTAACTGACACGATTAAACAATTGCCTTCACGGCCATTTCCGGGCAACAAGGCCGAGTTACAAGAGTCGATTGATTTTTTAAATTATTTAAACAATCACCATTTTACTTTGCTTGGCTACCGTTATTACGACTTAAAGCGCGTTGAAGGCGATGTAGAGCTTGTACCTGATTTAGACTCAAGTCTTGGTTTAATGCATCGCTCTAAAGCTACTCACAGTGAGCGTGGCCTTTTACTGTCAACCTTGTCTGACTCAGCGCGTAAAGAAGCCTTAGATGAAACGTTATTAGTGTTGACTAAGAGTTCAGCCAAAAGCCGTGTTCATCGCCCTGCTTATGTCGATTATGTCGGCGTTAAGCGTTTTGACAAAAAAGGCAACGTGATTGGTGAAGACCGTTTTATCGGTTTATACGCTTCTAATCTTTATAACCGCAGCCCGCGTGAAATCCCTTTATTGGGTGAGAAAGTGCAACGTATCCTTGATAACTCAGGGTTAACACCGCGCTCGCACGATTATAAAGCGTTAATGAACATTCTTGAGAATTTACCTCGTGACGAACTAATCCAGGCTAAAGATCATCAGCTTGCTAATATGGCCCATGGCGTATTAGAAATGCAAGATCGCGATAAGCTTAAGTTATTTGTTCGCAAAGACGGTTTTGGTCGCTTCTTATCGTGCTTAGTTTATGTATCAAAAGACCGTTACAACACTAAGTTACGTCAAGACACACAGCGTATTTTGGCACAACACTTCAAAAGTAATGAAGATGTTGAGTTCACCACGTATTTCTCCGAGTCGACTTTGGCTCGAACTCATTACATTATCAAAGTTGATAATAACGATATGGATGTTGATGTGGCCGCGATTGAAAAAAATCTTATCGAAGCTGCTCGTTCGTGGGATGATAAATTACACACGGCATTAAATAATGCCCTTGGTGAGCAAGCGGGTACTGGCTTAACGAAACGTTATTTAAATGCGTTCCCGCCGAGCTATAAAGATGACGTATTACCAAGCTCTGCCGTAGTCGACATGCAGCACTTAGAAGCATTAGACGACGACCATAAATTAGGTATGTTGTTTTATCAGCCGCAAGAGTCAGCATTAAACGACAACAAAGTTCGTTTAAAATTGTTCCATAAAGACGAACCAATTCATCTATCTGACGTATTACCAATGCTTGAAAACTTTGGTCTACGCGTGATTAATGAACGTCCTTATGAAGTGAAAACAAATGACGGGGCCACGTTCTGGATTTTAGACTTCTTAATGACAGTACAAGGTGCTGCTACAGAGAATCTTGCTGACAGCCAAGACCGTTTCCAAACGTCATTGTTACAAGTGTGGCAAAAGAAACTTGAAGATGATGGCTTTAACCGCATGGTATTGTCGACAGGCCTTAGTGGTCGTGAAGTCTCTATTTTGCGTGCATATGCTAAATATATGCGTCAAATCGATGCAACATTTAGTCAGTCATACATTGAAGAAACGTTCAGTCGTTATCCAAAATTAGCTGATTTACTGGTGAAAATGTTCATCCGTAAATTCAATCCAAAGTTAAAAACTCGTACTTTGAGTAAGTTCCTAGAACAAATCAATATCCAGCTCGATGACGTTTCAAGCTTAGATGATGACCGTATTATTCGTCGTTACTTAGATTTAATTAACGCGACATTACGGACTAACTTTTACCAAACCGCTGTGGGTGGTTTAGCGAAAGACTATATTTCATTTAAGTTCGCACCTGGCCTCATTCCTGAGATGCCTAAACCGTTACCGAAGTTTGAAATATTTGTTTATTCACCTCGTGTTGAAGGCGTGCATTTGCGTGGCGGTAAAGTTGCGCGTGGTGGCTTACGTTGGTCTGATCGTCGTGAAGACTTCCGTACAGAAGTATTAGGTCTTGTCAAAGCCCAACAAGTTAAAAACACCGTTATTGTGCCTGTTGGTGCCAAAGGTGGCTTTGTCTGTAAACAATTACCGACAGAAGGTGGCCGCGAGGCTTACTTTACTGAAGGTCAAGAGTGTTACCGTATCTTCATCCGTGCATTGTTAGATATTTCTGACAACATTATTAACGGTGAAGTGGTTCCACCTGTTGATGTGGTTCGCCACGATGAAGACGACGCATACCTTGTTGTTGCAGCTGATAAAGGTACCGCAACCTTCTCTGATATTGCCAATGCCATCGCAGTTGAGTACAACTTCTGGTTAGGTGATGCGTTTGCATCAGGCGGCAGTAACGGTTATGACCATAAGAAAATGGGTATTACTGCCCGCGGTGCATGGGAATCGGTTAAACGTCACTTCCGTGAAATTGGCGTAGATTGTCAAACTACACCATTTAGCTGTGTGGCTATCGGTGACATGGCGGGTGACGTATTTGGTAACGGTATGCTGCTATCTGAGCAAACTCAATTGGTCGCCGCATTTAACCATATGCACATCTTTATTGACCCGACGCCAAACATTCCAGAAAGCTATGCTGAACGTCAGCGATTGTTTGTATTACCGCGCTCAAGCTGGGAAGACTACAACGCAAAATTGATTTCTAAAGGCGGCGGAATATTCTTGCGTTCTGCTAAGTCAATTAAATTGACTCCAGAAATCAAGCAGATGCTTGCTACCGACAAAGACACCATGAACCCAACAGAGCTGATGAAAGAACTACTGAAAATGCCAGTAGATCTGATTTGGAACGGTGGTATCGGTACTTATGTTAAGTCGAGCAAAGAAACCCATGCAGAAGTGGGTGACCGTGCTAATGATGCTTTACGTGTTAATGGTAAAGAAGTTCGCGCGAAAATCATTGGCGAAGGGGGTAACCTAGGTTGTACCCAGTTAGGCCGTATTGAATACTGTGCTAACGGTGGCCGCATGAACACCGATTTTGTTGACAACGTTGGTGGAGTCGATTGCTCAGACAACGAAGTGAACATTAAGATTTTCTTGAACACCTTGGTTGCAGAAGGTGAGTTAACGGTTAAACAACGTAACCGCTTACTGGAAGAAATGACAGATGAAGTCAGCGACATTGTGATTCAAGACTGTAAAGACCAAACTCGTACTATTTCGGTAACTCAAGTACATGGTGTATCACAGCTTAAAGAGCAAATTCGTTTTATTCAGTACCTTGAAAAAGACGGCAAGCTTGACCGTGCTCTGGAGTTTTTACCGACAGATGATGACTTAGCTGAACGTTTAGCCAACGGCCGAGCATTAACACGTCCAGAGCTGTCTGTATTAGTCGCTTACGCTAAGATGGTGCTTAAAGAGCAATTAGTGACGCCAGAAATCACTGAAGATGCCTATTTAAGTAAATTGTTAGTGGCTTATTTCCCTAAGAAGTTACAAGCTAAATATGCTGACAGAATGACGGCTCATCCACTGCGTGGCGAAATTATTGCCACCTCTTTAGCTAATGAATTAGTTAATGATATGGGCTTTAATTTTGTACAACGCATGCAAGATGAGACCGGTGCAACAGTTGCCGAAGCGGCCATTTGCTACACTATGGCGCGTGAAGTGTTTGGCCTTGATGAGTTAACAACATCAATTACAGACTTAAATGGCGTTATTCCTGCACACGTGCAAGGTGAGATGCTGCATCAGTTACGTCGTAATATGCGCCGTGCCTGTCGCTGGTTCATTCGTCATCGCAATCGTGCTCAGGATATTGTGCAAACAGTGGCCTTCTTTAAGCCAGTATTTGAACAGCTTAAAGCCAACGTTGACCAATATATGATTGCTGCTGAAGTGAAAGCCATTTCTGCTGAAATCACTGCGCTAACTAACCAGAATGTACCTAAAGCTGTCGCACAAGTTGTGGCAAAAATGAGTACCTTATTCTCTGCGTTAGACATTGCGCAAATCGCTCAACTTGAGAATAAGACTCTCGAGTTAGTTTCTGAAACCTACTTTAAATTGGGTGCAAAAGTTGAATTACATTGGTTCTTAGAACAAATCAGTGCTCAACCCGTTGCAAACCATTGGCAAGCGCTTGCGCGAGCTGCATTTAGAGAAGAGCTAGATTGGCAACAGCGTGCGTTAAGTTCTGCAGTATTACGTACCTGTACTGATACCTGCGATGCTGACAGTGTGATTAACGAATGGATGACATTAAACAAGCCATTGCTTGAAAGATGGTATCACATGCTTTCAGACTTCAAGGTCTCACAAACTCATGAATTTGCTAAGTTCTCAGTCGCCCTTAGAGAACTGAACTTGCTGATTTTGCATTGCGAAGGTCAGAAGTAGTTTTATACCCAAACAACCTGGAGATGTTCGATTTCAGCAAGAATTTACACACGTTTAAGCAAGGCATTGATTGCGGTTAATGGTTGTTCCCTTTCCAAAATCAATAACGCAGCATAAACGTGTGTAAAACTTGCCCATTGGGAGTTTCACCGTGTTCCCACTACGTTGTTGCGTTAATTCATAAGGTACCTACATTACCGTATTAACGCGCCTAGTATTGAAAACACGGTGAAGCTTTGAAACACGTATCTTCAAGTAGTTTGGGTATATAATGTAAACAAGCCCTGGCGATTGCCGGGGCTTTTTTTAGGTCTAGGAGAAACCATGTTTTACAAAATCGCACAAAAAGTCATGTTTCAGATGGACCCAGAGTTAGCCCATAATGTGGCTATTAGTAGTTTGAAAATGACGGGGAATACGCCGTTAAATTGTTTTTATCGCCAACATGTAAAATCAGCACCCGTGACCTGTATGGGAATTACTTTTCCCAATCCGGTAGGGTTAGCCGCTGGAATGGATAAAGACGGTGAGTCTATGGATGCATTTCATGCGATGGGATTTGGTCATGTTGAAGTGGGCACCGTTACCCCACGCCCACAGCCGGGTAATGACCAACCACGATTATTTAGGTTAAAGCCTGCCCAAGGGATCATTAACCGCATGGGCTTTAATAACAAAGGTGTTGATAACTTAGTGCGTAATCTCATCGCCAAAAAATCCGATATTATGGTGGGAGTTAATATTGGTAAAAATAAAGATACGCCAGTAGAGCAGGGTAAAGATGATTACCTTATCTGCATGGAAAAAGTCTACCAATATGCCAGTTACATCGCCGTCAATATCTCTTCTCCTAATACGCCTGGTTTGCGTGCAATGCAATACGGTGAGTTATTAGATGATTTGCTCAGTTCAATTAAAGCCAAACAAACACAATTAGCCGAAAAGTTCGGCAAATATGTTCCTATCGCGTTAAAAATAGCACCGGATTTGTCCGCCGATGAAATTCAAGCTATTGCGGACTCGTTAATTACCAATCAATTTGACGGTGTTATCGCAACTAATACCACCTTAAACCGTGATGCTGTAACAGGATTGTTGCATGCTGAAGAGATGGGCGGCTTGAGTGGTAAACCTTTGACTGATTTATCGACCCAAGTGATCAAACAATTATCGATCTGTTTGCAAGGTAAGATCCCGATCATCGGTGTCGGCGGGATCAATAGTGCTGAAGATGCGCTTGCCAAATTTGACGCTGGCTCAACGATGGTGCAGATATACTCTGGTTTTATATATCAAGGTCCAAAATTGATTGATCAGATCGTCAACGCTTATTGTGTAAAATAGCAGCGAAATTACCAAGTTATTGATCAAAAATCATGCCGCGATCGAATTGTAGATCGTTCGATCGCGCTAACACTATGATACATATGTTATAATTTATAATTAAATTTTGATATTGCGTGAAATTTCATCTATTATGCACTGGTGTTCATTTTAATTTAGGTGCAGACAGCCATGTTATTAATGCCAAACAAGGACTGGCATTGGGAATACAATGAGACTTGCAAACAGCTGAGTATTTCATTGGGTTCCGAGATGGAGTTCTTAACCCCATATAAAGCTAAACAACTCATTCCAGATGCACTTACTGCCGCTGAATTCAGTATTGAACACGCTAAATTCTATATCAAAATGCTAGATACCCTTCCTAGAGTACTTCACATATCCGATGCTGGTATTGTGCAAACTGCGTTAAATGCCACCGCTGCTCACTTTCTTTTACAATCACAAATGCCTAAGTCGTGGTTTTTTGATGTCAGTGATGAATGTGTTTATTGCGAAGTGGGTAAGTTATTCCAATTAAACTGTGGTTATTCAAAAGTATTAGCCTTGGTGATTGATAATGGCTTACAAGCTGCAACAGTGATGATTTTATCGCAGTATTGCCAGCTTTCAGACAGCAAATCGTTAGTCCAATTTGACACCATTAAAGTGATGCATAACCGCTTACATCCTTTACGTAAAGCAAGACAAGTCGTCGCGGCTTAATAGAGAACAAGTGCCATTGAGCGTTTTTTAGATTTATTTTACGCTTTCAGTATGCCCTTGCTTACACTCGTACCCGTACGACCAGATAATCACACTTCCGGCTACTCGCACGACCAGTTAATCAACAAGAAAGTCTATTCCACATTGATGTTATACACATCGCTTACCACGATTTCGCTTCAACTGCTTATCCTCATAGATATTCTTTAGGCTATGATTAATACCAATCCGCATTAATAAGTGACCATTACACAGTTTCATTAGACCATTACAGAATGCGTCCAGCGGTTTTTGATTAAGGCGTCGTTATGTCGTCATGGTGTTCACTTTCAAATAGCGAGAATGCAGAGCAAACTGCTGATGAATACTTAAAAGGCGAGTGTTAAGAGGGCTTACGCTGTGTTGTATGACTTCGAAAGAGAACCACTATTTATTTGGTCATGCGTTTTGTTTAAATCCTTTAAACTCTCGCAGTGTCATCACTTACTTAACGCGGAATGGTATAATACCGAGTATCATGTGGGGTGTTTTAGTATTCTGTAGCACAACATCATTGTCTAAATCATAGGTTAAAATCATTGTCCAAAATCATCGGCTAAAAATACGGAAATGCTTGTATAACTTGATAACTTTACGTTACTTTACTCAATACGGTTAACCGAATGCATATTCTCTTTTATTGTTATGTTAACTTATGTTTATGGCTCAAATATGTGCCAAAACTTCATCGATTCTTAGTGTAAAGCACATTGTTAAGATAATGGTATTACCTCAATAGTGCCAGTGACTCAACGCGAATAGGACAGTCATCTATTATGACGGTAAAAATTGAAGACCGTACAATTGAAGAGAAAATATTATTGGCTGTGACAGCCGCCGCAATATTAATTTTATCGCCATTTTTGATTAAAAGTGTATTTGAACACAATCATTTACGCACCCTCGTCGATCTTGTCGCTGTTGGCGGGATTTCAGTGATTTTTATTGGTGTTTGGTTTACCAGCAGGGTTAAGCTCTTTAGTGGACTGTTTGCTATTATCGCCCATGTGAATATTTTATTTGGTATTTATATCGTCGGTAGCGATTTAATTTTTTGGTTGTTTCCGATTATCATCGCCAGTTTTTATTTATTACCGACGTTTATTGCGTGTCTTCTCAATGCCTTACTTATTTCAATTGCCGGAGTATTAACTTACCAACAATTTGATGAGTTTTCCTTACCGCTCATTTTGGCCTCTTTGGTAGTAACCGGTATTTTCTCGTTAATTTTTTCAATATTTATGCAACGCAAAAACCGCCAATTATCAGAAAAAGATAAAATAAGTCAGCTACGTAACAATATTTTGGAATTGATAGCCAGTTCGAGCAAACTGTCCAAAGTGTTATCAGCAGTTGTCGAAGGGATTGAAAACGAGCTGCCACGGGCGATGTGCAGTATTTCATTATTAGATGACACAGGTAAACAGTTAAGATTAGCCGCAGCACCCAGTTTACCCGCGTTTTATAATGAGGCAATCGACATGGTCAATATTGCTGACGGAACCGGTACTTGCACTCAATCTGTAACACTCGGTAAAAGAATCATTGTTGCTGATATTGCTCGCCACCCTAACTGGTTGCCTTTAGCGCATTTAGCCAACCAAGCTAAATTGGTCTCATGTTGGTCTGAACCCATTATTAGTCATCATGGTAACGTGTTGGGCACGATTGCAATATATTTTGATAGGCTTTCAAAACCGACAGATAATGAAATCAATTTGGTTGAGCAATTTGTCAATCTTACCCGAATTGCGATTGAGCGAGACAAAGCCGATAACATTATTTGGCATCAAGCTAACTTTGATAATCTAACCAATTTACCAAATCGACATTTATTACATGAGCATTTAACCAATGCGATAGTTAATGCAGAGCGCGATAAAAAGCAATTAGTGATCGCGATGTTAGATTTAGATAACTTTAAAGACGTCAATGATTCCTTAGGGCATGGTGCTGGTGATTCGGTGTTAATTGAGTGTGCAAATCGAATCAAAAACACCATAAGAAAAAATGATATTGTGGCTCGTTTAGGCGGAGATGAGTTTATTATTGCCTTTGTGGGCACAACGGTCCCTGAGGACATTGATAAAATAGGTCAAAAACTCTTAATTACACTTGCTCAGCCCTATATCATTGATCATAAAAATGTCTATTGTACTGCCAGTATTGGGTTGGCATTTTACCCAAGTGATGCCATAACCATCGAAGAATTACTCAGAAATGCAGACCAAGCGATGTACCGTGCTAAATCTCGCGGCCGTAATAGCATTCATTATTTTACTGAGAACATGAGTACTGATTTCCTTAAACGTATGGAAATCATGCGCGATTTGCGTATTGCCGTTGAGCAAAAGCAGTTTTACATGGTTTATCAACCTATCGTTAACTTAACAACGTCGCGTATTACCAAAGCTGAAGCGTTAATTCGTTGGCAACATCCTCAAAAAGGAATGATTTCGCCATTAGAGTTTATTCAGGTCGCTGAAGAAATCGGCTTGATTGTTGAAATAAGTGAGTGGATTTTTAACGAAGTTTCACAACAGGTAAATATCTGGCGTAAAGCCTATTGCCCTGATTTATGCATTAGTATTAATACTTCCCCTGTGCAATATAAAAATAATGGTGCACAAATTAATGCCTGGGCAGATTCGCTTATTTTACGCGGTATTCCTTGTGAGGCTATTTCGCTTGAAATAACCGAACATTTATTAATGGAAAATCAACTTGAAGCTGTTGAAGCGCTTGATAAAGTTCGCCTTCATGGGATGTCTGTTGCCATCGACGACTTTGGCACGGGCTATAGCTCTTTTGCATACCTTAAAGACTTTGATTTTGATTACTTAAAAATCGATCAACGGTTTGTGCAAAACATGTCAGCCGATAATAAAGACACGGCACTGTGTGAAGCGATTATTGTGATGGCCAGTAAATTGAAAATGAGCGTGATTGCTGAAGGGATAGAAACCGAACAACAAAAGCAGTTGCTCATTAATGCAGGCTGTACTTTTGGACAAGGTTATTTGTTTGCAAAGCCGCTTTCTGTTGTCGATTTCGAAGCGTTACTCATCGAACAACATACTCAATGATAAAAAAGTCAATCTTTGGGTGGTATAGGGTAGCGCTAGGCTACATTTTGCGAGTTATCTTAAATGATAACTCGCAAGTGAGAAGCGGTGATGAATAAAATAACGAGTGTCAATTTTAGTGCAGAGTTAACTCATCTTTCGAATAATGCTAATCGGTGCGATACGCAATACCCAATGTAAAAATGCCCATGGATAACTGGGCACAAAGGCATTAGCTTTCTCTTTTTGAATCGCATTGACCATGGCTTTACAACCTGTTTCGGTATCAACTATAAACGGTACTGTTTTGACTTTTTCGTTAATTTCACTGCGAATAAAGCCCGGATGAACACAAGTGACTTTAATCGGAGTATTCATTACATCGATACGAATACCCTCTGTTAACGAGGTTAGGGCTGCTTTAGTCGCCGCGTAAACGGTCATTGCTCGTCTAAATCCACGCACGGCACTAATGGATGAAATAGTCACTAAATGGCCACTATTTTGTTCACGAAAAATAGCCATTGCCGCTTCACATTGGGCTATTGCGGCAATAAAATTAGTTTGCGCAGTTTGTAAATTAGCCGCAAAAAAGCCGGTTCCAATCGATGCGCCTTTACCCATGCCCGCGTTGACGATGACTCTGTCAAGTTGTCCCATTTCTTGTTTAAATTGGCTAAAGACTTCAAACACTTGCGGATGGTCGTTTACATCAAGTGATTTAATCAGCACGGTAATATTAGGGTTGATACTTAATAAGTGTTGTTTTAATTCTTCAAGGCGGTCTATTCGTCTAGCGCACAAAGCTAAATTATGATTTTGTTGAGCAAACTCAATGGCCATACCGCGTCCTAAACCAGAACTTGCCCCAGTGATTAATATATTGGTCCGTTTCATCATCTACTCTTTATTATTCTTAGGTGTTAAATACTCATGAGTGATTGTATCTCTTTGAGTGTCTATTAACGTTAAATTAAACTGTACAAATGTTGCTGTGTACCCTCAAAGTACCCATGCTCATTTAAGGTTATCACACTCAGTCGTTGTCGTTTAATGTGCAATTTTGTCACGCTGCAATTTACTAACTGTTTATTAATATTGAAAAATTGTGATTCAGGTATCGATAATATTTGCATCACTGCCGCACTAATTACGCCACCAGAGGTGTACACAAAAACCGTGTCATCATCGTCGGTTTGTTCAATAAGCTGAGTTAACCCGTTTGCAATCCGTTGGCTAAATTGTCGCCATGACTCACTATATTGAGCGCTATTGTCGGCATGTTGCCACTGATTAATTGCTTGGCTAAAGAGTTCAATAAAGGCTCTGGTCGGCGAGGGTTGTTGGCTGAGGTATTGCTTCATCGTGTCTGGATGAGCTAAATCCGGTCGATAAACGGCAATCACTTCTTCATGATTAAATTCATTCCAATCGGCGCAAATCTGTAGCGAGTCGTGTAATAACGGAGGTGACAATGCCGCTAAACAGGCATTACGCGTCTGTTGATGGCGGGCCATATTGCCACAAATAACATGATTTGGTTGAATACTGCGTTGGTTAAAGTGTTCCGCTAAATGCCGAGCCTGGCTATGACCAAGTGTCGACAAATTGTCGTAATTATCACTGCCAAAACTCGCTTGACCATGACGGATTAAATAGATGTTAGCCATGGTTATCCTTGTTGTTTCATTGCGCGATGACATCGCCACATTAAGTAATGTGAGAAAATCCAAAATTGTTTGAAGGCCGGGTTACGCGTTTGCTTGTGGTGATAGCGATAATAAATTTGTTGCACAATGCCTGCTAAACGGAATAAACCAAACACTTCATAAAAACGAAAATCATCAATAGTGATGTCCATTTTGTCACAGTAATATTCGACCACTTGCTTACGAGTCAACATGCCATCAAGGTGTGTGGGTTGGCGGCGGGTCATTTGGGCTAAAAAGTCATCATCGGCTTCAACCCAATAGGCGAGGGTATTGCCTAAATCCATTAAGGGATTACCCAAAGTTGCCAATTCCCAATCGAGCACGCCATTAACCTTACTGATGTCATCTGGATCGAGTACCACATTATCAAAGCGAAAGTCATTGTGGGTTAAGCAAATCGTTTCTTGCGATGGTTTATGTTGCTGCAGCCAAGCCATGACTTTTTTGCCCGAGGGCACATTCCAGGTTTTAGCTTGAGTGTAGCGAAGGCTCCAACCGTCAATTTGGCGCTGTGTGTAACCTTCACCCTTACCAAGGTGATTGAGGTTCGCAGCATCAAGATTCACTTTATGCAATTCAATTAAGCAGTCAATGACATTAGTACAAAGCGTGTTGGCCTGTTGTTTATCAAGGTGTAAGCCTTTGGGTAAATTTTGTCTTGGAATAATGCCATTCAATTTTTCCATGACATAAAACTCAGTACCCAATACGCTTTCGTCTTCGCAATGTGCCAGCATGGCGGGCACATAAGGGTACACAGGTTTTAGCGCTTGCTGTAAGCGGTATTCACGGCCCATGTCGTGAGCGCCTTTGGCTTTGGTGCCCATGGGTGCTCGGCGCAAGATGAGTTCACAATTGCTGTACGTTAAGCAATAAGTCCAGTTTGACGCACCGCCTGTGTATTGGGTTATTTTGAGATCGCCTTCAAGTCCGCCGATATGTTGTGTTAACCAAGGGCCAATAACGTTAGGGTCGAGTTCTTCACCCGTGCGAACGGATTTCGCTTTATCTAAATACTGTTGGTTCATTTAGTTTGCTCATTCCCTAACAATTGTCTTAATTTAAGTGTTTGTTTTAATACTAATTTAAAATACCAGCTAAGTGGCAGTAAACATTTTAACTGATATAAACGCTTGCCCTGTTGGTGCGTTAATAACAGAAACTGTTTATTTGTCTCACCTTGATAAGCAATATCGGCGACTTGAGCTGCATTGATGGGAGACTTATCAAAGAGTTTACCCAACAGCTTTTCCATTGTAGGCAGTTGTGTCCGTAAACTACTCCCGAGATTGGTTTTAAAAAATCCTGGACATAATACGCTGACATTAATATTGTCATCGGCAAGTTCAAGTCGTAATGTTTCTGACAATGACACCACCGCCGCTTTTGAGGCGTTATAGCTCGACATAAACGGAATGGGAGTCAAGCCTGCTTGCGAGGCAACATTGAGTATGCTGCCATAACCTTGTTGCTTAAAAATAGGCACAAATTGCTGGCACATATTCACCATACCAAACACATTGATTTCCATTACCCAGCGCCATTGCGACATAGGCTCCGTTTCTATTTTATCTGCTGTTGCTACGCCGGCATTGTTGACCAATAAATCAATATGCTGCCAACGTGATTGCACGCTTTCCAGCAGTGCGGTAATGCTGTCTGTTTTGGTGATATCGCAAGGCACAAAAAATGCCTTTCCACCTAACGCTTGTATTTCCTGACAGACTTGTTCGCCAGCGTGCTGATTAATATCGGCAACGCACACCTCAGCATGTTGACTGGCCCATTTAAGCGCCAATGCTTTGCCTAAACCTGATGCCGCACCGGTAATGAGCACATGTTGTTGTTTTGTTTTCATCGTCATCACCGTTATTTGTATTTTGCTAATTCTAGGCGCGACACCATGGCTATGTGCACTTCATCGGGGCCGTCAGCTAATCGTAAACTGCGTGCCATAGTGGCAAAACCGGCCAATGGCGAGTCATGATTCATCCCTGCACCGCCATAGAGTTGAATGGCCATATCAACCACTTGGGTTAACATATTGGGTACGACCACTTTTATCGCAGAGATATCCGTCATGGCGTGCTTTACACCCAGATTATCGATTTTCCACGCGGCATTAAGGGTTAATAATCGTGCTTGTTCAATGTTCATACGGGCTTGAGCAATTCGCTCTAAATTTCCCCCAAGTTTTATAATGGGCTGGCCGAAAGCAACGCGAGATAATCCACGTTCAATTGCTAAGGCTAAAGCGCGTTCTGCAGCGCCGATAGCTCGCATACAATGGTGAATTCGCCCAGGACCTAAGCGGCCTTGTGCAATTTCAAAACCTTTTCCGAGTCCCATTATGACATTGCTTTTAGGTACACGAACATTCACGAGCTCCATTTCACCGTGCCCATAAGGCGCATCGTAGTCGCCATAAGCGGTTAACATTCGAGTGATACTGACACCAGGAGTATTGATAGGCACTAATACCATACTGTGACGTTGATGCTTAGGTGCATCTGGATGAGATAGCCCCATAAATATCATGACATTACTGTTTGGATGACCTAATCCCGTAGACCACCATTTTCGGCCATTAACGATAACATCGTCGCCATCTTCAATGATGGTTGCCTGCATGTTTGTGGCATCAGATGACGCTACATCAGGTTCTGTCATGGCAAACACAGAACGAATATCTCCAGCAAGTAGAGGTGTGAGCCATTGTTTTTGTTGTTGTTCATCCCCAAAATGATAGAGCACCTCCATATTGCCGGTGTCGGGTGCATTACAGTTAAAAATTTCGGGTGCTAAAATGGATCTTCCCATTTCTTCAGCTAATGGTGCGTATTCAACACAGGTTAAACCTTGGCCGAGAGTGGCATTGGGTAAAAATAAATTCCATAATCCAGCCGCTTTTGCTTGTGCTTTTAGTGCTTCTATTTGAGGTAATAACTGCCATTGAGTCCAATCACTACTGTGATTAATGCGTCTGTTTTCGGCGAGTAACTCTGCTTCTATAGGTAAAATCTGCTCATTTATAAACGATTTCACTTTCGCTAAATATTGTTGTGATTTTTCTGTAGCGTAAATATTCATCTTTATACCTTTGTATTCTTAGTCTAAAAGCCACTAATAATGTGATCTGTTAAGCATATGTTGTCAGCATAACGTAGTAATTAATATGAATGAAATGAAAAAATATGTTAGCTTGTGATGAATAATACTCATAGTATTGGCATAACACATTAGTTGTTATTCTTGAGGTTTATATGGCGGATACAAAAGCAATTCAACAACTTGATTTAAATCTACTGAAGATTTTTGAAGCGCTGTACTTTGAGCAGAATATGACAACGGCAGCGAAATCGTTATTTGTTACACCATCTGCGGTCAGTCACGCCATAAAACGCTTACGTTTAGTATTAAATGACCCTTTATTTGTACGGCAAGGCCAACAAATGCAACCCACTGCAGCTTGTCAGCGTATGGCACCACAATTGATTAATGCGTTGAATCGGATTCGGGAGGTGTTGCAACAATGCGGCGAGTTTGACCCATTAACAACAGAGCAAACATTCACCATTGCTATTCATGAAGCATTAGAAAGCCAAATTATGCCGGCGCTCATTAATCACGTTGTTGAGTTAATCCCGCAAGCTAACATTGCCAGTATTGCACTCTCTAGAGAGCACATCGCACGTCAACTTGCCAATGGCGAGGTTGATTTAGCCATTGACGTTGCCAGAGCAGTCAATGCTCCTTTAATGCACACACAATTAGTGTCGGATCCATTTTGTGTACTCATTGATCCGCAACATCATCATTTAGACAACGGCACATTAACCCAGGATGACTATTTGCTGGCGCAACACGTTGCGGTGTCAAGTCGTCCGACAGGCAGAGTGATGGAAGATTTATTGCTGCAGCAACAAGGGATTAATCGACACATTAAATACCGATGTCAAACCTATCAAACCGCAGTAAAAATAGTCAGTAACACGGCACTGATGCTAACGTTACCACGTTCAATTGCTTTACAGTTTTTGGACTCTGATTTAAAAGTAATCCAGATACCATTTGCATTAACCGACATTGATACCCATTTATATTGGCACAGTAATACTCAGTCAGATCATGCGCTTATCTGGCTTAGGCAACAAATTGAAATCGCAGTCGAACGATCAAATTTAGTTAGCGTTGAAAATGAATAATGAATACTATTTCGCAGTAAGAAGTTTAAATGCACACCAAACATATACATATAGACAAGAAAAGACTTAGCTATCGTTAGTATTAACGCATGTCAGAACGAAGATTTGCCGATGATATGTGTAATGTGTTTGCTTAATATATTTGGCCAATAAATAAGTTAACCGTGATGTTGTTTGTTGGTCTTGCTCCAAGCTAAACGAAAAGAGGTGGTATTTAATAAAAACATGAGTTTAGCGTGTGCCATGACAAGCCTGCAAGTAAAAATAAACTGACTGTTGAGACTTTACTTCTAAGTCATTCTTTTCCATAAATAGTCCGTCATGTTTAGTTATTCATTTTGCCATGGAGTACTGAACTTTAACCTACCTTATTGCATGCTAGCTAAAATCCAGTCCATGCATCACTGCTGTTCGCAAGCCAATACGAATAGTTTAAAAAACATCCAGTTGTGAACGTTCAGTTATCACCACATTATCCGATATAAATTAACCACCTTGATTGACAAAAAGACACTTAGGCACAACAGTTATTAATGCTTAAACAATATGCGTGTTAAAGAAACAATTGTGTTGATTGATCCATAAAAATAATTATAAATCACAAAGAGATGGTGCATGTATGAATACGTTTAATCAGTTGTTCCGTAAGACAACCATTGCCAATAGGCTAATGGGCATGTTGGCATTAGCCATAATTGCCACAGTGATTGTGTTCTGGTTCTCACTAAATAGAGTCGAGTCTGTTTTAGTGGGGGAAAAAGAAGCCAAGTTGCATGCGCTTGTTGATGCAGCGGTCACCATTGCGGATAAATTTTACCAAGATAGCCAATCAAATCTGTTAACAGAACCCGCAGCTAAAACGATGGCATTAGCTGCTATCGATAAACTTCGTTATTCGGGCAATGAATATTATTTTAGTATTGATACCCAAGGCACCATGATCCAACATGCATTTGCCAAACAATTAGTAAATACCACGGTAAGAGGAATGAAAGATCCGGACGGGGTAGCTTTATTTGAATTGATGATACAAGGAACTGAAAACCAGGATGCTGTTCGTGTTGATTATATGTGGAATAAACCTCAGCAAGAACAACCCAGCCCTAAAATGTCTGTAGTTAAGCGTTTTAGACCCTGGGGATGGATTATTGGGACAGGGATTTATGTTGATGATATTCAAACGGATAAACAACAATTTATTAGTGATTATTTACTATTACTTGTGTTGGTTTGGTTACCTGTTATTGCGTTGTTGTATTTTATCATTCGCAGTGTTTCAGTCCCAATGCGAGAAACTATTAACGCATTTGAAAACATCGCCAAAGGTGAAGGAGACTTAACATTACGTCTATCAGAAGAGGGCGATGATGAGTTGAAGCAAATCGCCCATCATTTCAACGTATTTACCAGCAAAATTCAAAAGGTCATTAAATCAGTCGGTGAGTCAGTCAACGAATCGGGCCGATTAGCAAAGGAAATGGCTATTGTTGCCGAAAAGGCGAATCAAATATCGGTTAATGTGCAAGCTGAGACAGAAAATGTCGCCACGGCGATTAATCAAATGTCGATGACGGCGGCAGAGGTTGCATCAAATGCTAAGTTGGCAGCAGACAGCACACATGAAGCAGACAGTGAAGCTGATATCTCAGCGGATGTGGTCGATAAGGCAATGAAAAAAATTACTGAATTATCAAATGAACTTATCTCAACAGAGGAAGTGGCAAAAGGGCTGCAAGTCAGTTCTAGTAAAATTGGCCAGATATTAGATGTGATAGTAGGCATTGCTGATCAAACTAATTTATTGGCTTTAAATGCTGCAATTGAGGCCGCCAGAGCAGGTGAGGCAGGTCGAGGCTTTGCCGTTGTCGCAGATGAGGTTCGTACACTGGCGAGTCGTACTCAGGCATCAACCAACGAAATCAACCAAATTATTGATGCTATTCGCACTGCCATTAATACCGTCAATGCCTCTGTGGCTCGTGCTAAAACCAAATCAACCGAGACTGTGAATGATACCCAACAAGTGGTTGGTGCCCTGAGTAATATAAAATCATCTATTGGACAGATTTCACAAATGAACATTCAAATTGCGACCGCGACTGAAGAGCAACATGCAGTGATTGCTGAACTCAATATGAATATCACCCGCATTAGCGATATGTCGTTAGACAACAGAACCCAAAATGAACAGATCAATAAAAGCAGTATGGCTATTGAACGGGGATCAGAGCGACTTGATACTCTTATTGAGCAATTTAAAGTCTAAATAAGATTGCTAATTGAAGGGGGTTATCTGTTTTCCTACATGAGGGGTAAGTCGTCAACGTTGTTAATTTGACGACTTAAATAATCTCAATAACAGGTTAATGATTATTGAGATAGCTGTACCATAATATTAATGACGTCTTGATATGAAATATTATATTGACGAGACAAATTAATGATTTTGGTTTTATAGGTTTGGATATATTCTTGTTTAACCAGATCCGATTGCTTTTGCTCTACAATCTCATTGACAGATTCTTGTAAAATCAATAAACGGCGCAAGCTGTAATCTAACGAATTGATGTATGCCGACATCTGTTGCTTATTACGGGCATTTTCAAGATTTGACGTTGTGCGTTGTTCAAAATCTAATTCATCAAACGCATTCATCATTTGTTGTAAATTTAAATCGTTGCTCATAAGTATGATTGTCTACGCTATTTTTTAGGATTATATTCATATTTGATGATTAAGTCACCTTTCGCATTGTTAAATTGTGTAAAAAGCATTCATTAGATTATCGATAATTAACAAACGTTGTTGAACAGCATAATTATCAGTAACCTAAGGTTTTGATTCTCAAGGAGGACTCATGTTAGATCTATTACCTGATTTATTTGATCATTATCCTGAACAATTGACTTTATTGTCTTCGCCGTGGCGCTCCTTTGGCGCAAAGCCGATATTTTTTGGTGAGGTGGTAACGGTTAAATGTTTTGAAGATAATTCAATGGTTAAATCTGAGCTCGCAAAACCGGGCCATGGCAAAGTTTTAGTCGTAGATGGTGGTGGTTCAACTCGGCGTGCATTGCTGGGCGACATGATAGCCCTTAATGCATATAACAACGGATGGGAAGGCATTATCATCAATGGATGCGTACGTGATGCAGGTGCAATCAGTGCAATGCAAATTGGTGTGCAGGCATTAGGGACTAATCCGATTAAAACAGACAAGAAAGATGTTGGCGAAGTCAATGTTACTATCGATATAGCGGGTGTCAGCGTTGTACCTGGCATGATGATTTATGCCGATCTCAATGGTATTGCCGTGAGTCAGCAGTCGTTAGATTTGTCTATTTTACAATAGAAAAAATACAGACAAGGAAGCAACAATGAAAGTAGTAAAGTGGTTATTAGCAATTGCGCTAACACTCGTTGTAGGCATTACCGTCTACTTAACAATGTTTTTTGACCTTAATCATTTTAAGCCACAAATTGTCGACGCCGTGAAAAAACAAACGGGTCGCGATTTAGTCATAACAGATGATCTTAGTTGGAGTGTCTTTCCTTCATTAGGGATTAAACTGGGCGGTATTTCACTTTCTAACCCAGAAAATTTTACCCCCGCATCCATGTTAGATGTAAACGAAGCTGTGGCTAATGTGGCGCTAATGCCTTTATTTAGTCAGCAAATTGAAGTGGATTTATTAACACTCGATGGCTTAACGTTAAATTTAGTCACTCAGAAAAATGGTCAAACCAGCTTTGATGGCTTATCGGGTGATGGCTTAACTGATGACGCAGCAAAGACGCCTGCAACAACTCAACCCAGTGACGCACAAGCAATAGCGTTACAAACATTAGATATCGGCGGAATTGAACTCACCAATACTAATATCAACTTAATTGATATGGCGAGCAATACCACTCAAACATTCAGTTTAAAAAGCTTTACATTAGGGCAATTCAGTTTAGGGCAATTTGCTGATTTTGCTTATGAGTTTTCTGCTACTTTACCAGACATGTCTGTAGCATCTTCGGGTCAAGGTCAGCTTAAAATTGACCAAATGTTAAAGCATATTACGATTAATGATTTTACCATGAGCCATTCTGCGCAAGGCGACAGTTTACCCAACAAGTCGGTGAGTGCTGAAATGACAACTCAAATGGTCATGGCGTTAGAGACTAAAACTGTTGAGTTACAGCTCACAAAACTTTCGGCAATGGATATTGCCGCCACCGGTGACATAAAAGTCAATTACGCAAACAGTATTCCTAAGATTGCGATGACCTTAGATGTCGGTGACATTGATGTTGATGCACTCTTTCCTAAACAAGAAAGCCAAGCAGAAAATAGCACGAGTGACACTGCAACAGTGCCAAGTGCCGAGCCAGATTTGTCTGCGCTTAACACAATTGATTTAAGCGTAAAACTGACGGCAAAGTCGATTAAAGTCAGTAATATGCTGACACAAAATTGGCAGTTAACTATGGCTGTTAAAAAAGGTGTGCTAACGCTGTCGTCATTAACGGCCGATTTGTATGAGGGTAAGCTCGCGTTGAGTGCCAAACTCGATGGACGCAAATCTGTACCTACTTATCAATTTGATAAGAAGCTAACAGGGGTAAACATTAGACCATTATTAATGGATGCTGCTGAAATTGATTTACTTTCTGGTCAAGCGAGTTTTGAAGTCAAAGGCAGTGGTGCAAGTTTGATCCCCGATAACTTGAAAAAGAATCTTGATGCAGTAGGTCAATTTGAAGTTGCCGACGGCTCGCTTTATGGCGTTAACATTCCGCAAATGATCCGCAGCGCTCAACAAAAGCTAAAAGGCGATTTATCTGCCGACAGTAAAGAAGAGTTGAAAACCGATTTTACCAGTTTAACTGGTAGCTTCACCATGAAAGACGCCGTAGTGACCAATCCAGATTTAGCGATGGCTGCTCCTTTAATCCGTTTAAAAGGAAAGGGGACTGCGAATATTGCCTCTGAAGCATTAGATTACACATTAACCACCAGTGTTGTCGGCTCGCTATCTGGACAAGGTGATGCGGTTGATGAGTCTCTTAAAGGGGTTGATATACCCTTAACCATCAAAGGAACGTTCCAAAAGCCTAAATTTGGTATTGATACAAAAGCGTTATTGGAAGGCCAATTCAAAGATGAAGCAGATAAAGCCAAAGAAAAGCTCAAAGAGGGCTTATTTAAAAAGCTGGGTATTTAATCCAGTGATTCAACGCGAGATGCTTAAGCCACAGTGATTTAAAGGTAAGAGAAAAATGACTAGGAATTATTCCTAGTCATAGTAAATAAAATAGTCGTTACAAATAAATAGTGACTACAAACAAAAACGGACAAGTGATAACTTGTCCGTTTTTTATTGCGTATTTACTAATAGCAATTAGCTGTTAGTGACGATCAATTTCAAGATTTGCCCTGGTTGGATAAGCTTACTGTTTTGTAAACTGTTCCACTCAATTAACTCTGCAACGGTCACATTATATTTCGTTGCAATACGTGCTAATGAATCACCAGACTGAACTCGGTAGTTGACCGTTTTCTCTTTACTGGCATTGTTGATAGCCACTTCGTTAGGATAAATAACCAGATTTTTGCCCACAGTCAAAGTTGATTGCTGCTTAAGATTATTCCACTTCATTAATTGTGCTACGGATACTTGCTGAGATTGGGCAATTTTCCATAATGAATCGCCAGACTTAATAGTGTAAGCCTGTTTATTCGGGCTCGATTTAATCACAGCCTTACGAGCAAGGATTTGATCAGCTGTCATGGTCGCTAAATCAGGATCTTTTGCCGCAACAGGGATAATAAGGAATCTGCCGGCAACAATATTGTTACCTTTAATACCGTTACTGCTGCGAATTAACGTCGCCGTTGTTTCAAACTGATCAGCAATGCGGCTAATACTGTCGCCTGATTTAATTTTATAGCGTACCCAGTTAATCCGTGAGTCAGGCTCAACAGTGGCTAATGCACGTTTAAAGCTAGCGGCTTTGTCGCTCGGTACAACGAGCTGATGCGGGCCTTGTGGCGCAGTGGCCCAACGCTTTAAACCTGGATTAATCGCTTTTAAATCGACAATGTCGATTTGAGCTAAGTCAGCGGCTAAATTAATGTCGAGCTGACTTTCAATATTCACCACTTCAATTTGTGGTGAATTTGCAATAGGGGTTAAAGTAATACCATATTTATCTGCATGCTTAATCACATCTGCTAGTGCAAGTAATTGCGGTACGTAATGTGCGGTTTCTTTTGGTAATGATAAAGACCAAAAATCAGTTGGCTTACCTCGGTTTTGGTTATGCTTCACGGCATTTAACACACGGCCTTCACCTGAGTTGTAAGCTGCGATGGTATAAAACCAGTTATTGTCCATTTTAGGATACAGGTATTGCAATAGATCAAGCGCAGCTTTAGTCGATGATGCAACATCTTGTCGCCCGTCATACCACCAGTTGGTTTTAACCCCAAATGATTGTGCCGTAGGCGGTGTTAATTGCCATAAACCTGAAGCATGGCCGCTAGAATACGCTAAAGGGTCAAAACCACTTTCAACGATAGGCAGTAAAGCCAGTTCAATAGGGAGTTTACGCGCTTCGAGTTGTTCAACAATGTAATATAAGAAAGGGCCAGCACGTTGAGTTACAATTTCTAAATGCTTTGGGTTGTCTAAATACCATTGTCGATATTGGGCTACCAGCGCATTGTCGGTAACGGGGAGCTGCATTTTATTGCTGATCCGCAACCATAAGTTATTAACTTCGGCAACTTGCTCTTCTATTTCATCGAGGGTAACGGTTGCAGATTTTTTGCTTTTAGCTTTGATAGCAACACTGTGTTGGTCATTGTCTGATTGCGGCTCAGTGGACTGGAGCGTCTGGCACCCCGTTACCGCCAATAAGCTGCCGGCAATAATGAATAAATTTACGTTCATTGAAGATACACTTCCTCAAGTTCTCAGGCCTTAAAATAAGGATCGAACACACCAAATGCCTATGAGACTCTTTTGGTCATGCTTTAGTTCAGTTTTGCATTGTAGATTAAATCATTTGGCTTGTCTTATTAAAGTGTTTTCATGTTCACCTAAAACTGGTTTTTCCATTCTCTTAATAAAGTAAATGTCTGAATTTCATCAATATTAACAATGTTATAATGGTTCGAAATTGCGACTTGTGTCTCATTTAGATGACAACGTAAGAAAGGGTTTATCGCTTTTTCTGTCGCGATTGTGCTAGGGATAGTCGGGATGTTTCGTGAGCGTAATTGGTCTACTTTTGCCGCGTATTCGTTCAATTTATGATTGTGTGGGGTCACGTGTTGAGCGAAATCGAGATTAGCACGAGTATATTCGTGAGCACAAAATACTTGAGTGTTGTCGGGTAAGTTGGCCAGCATTTTCAACGATTGCAGCATTTGAGTTGGTGTACCTTCAAATAATCGACCGCAGCCACCACTGAATAACGTGTCACCACAAAATAGCTTGTTATCAATATAATATGCGATATGGCCTAACGTATGACCCGGAACCTCCATCACTCTTGTTGCCCCTAAGTGAGGGATGTCAATTGTTGATACCGCGTCGAGGGTCAGTGGCATAGTGATCCCATCAATACGCTCATTACTTGGGCCGTAAACTTCAAGTTTGTGATCAAAATACTCTTGCAGTTGCTTAATACCGCCGGTGTGATCACTGTGATGGTGAGTGATTAAAATACCCACTAAATTTAATTCAGTGGTAGCCAAATAGTCGATAACGCTTGTGGCGCAACCGGGGTCAACGACGTAAGCGTCAAGGCTGTCAGTGTGATGCACTAACCAAAGGTAGTTATCATTAAAAGCGGGAATGGTATGAACGTTAAGCATAATCTGGCTCGAGTGATATTGAATTATCTGTTAGGGTAACGGATAAAACCGAATCACATCAAGTGCAACGCTGTGAAAGTCGGTAAGGTCATTGAGATTGAGGAGTAAGACGTGGCAAACTCAACGTTAGTACCACAACATTGGCATGACTTACCATTTGGCGAAATATTGCAAGCCGAGATTGAAGCGACCCTTGCGCCTTGGTGGCCGCGTATCTTTGGTTATCATTTATTAAAGGTGGGTGCGCTCAGTAGTCAAATCAACAGTTTACATTGTTCTATTGCTCGTCACTTTTCATTGTTTGACGGTCATGACGCCAATATACAAGCGGATCCACATTATTTGCCATTACAACAAAACGCTATTGATGCTGTGGTAAGTTGCTTTTTACTCGAGTTTGAACAAAATCCTTATCAAATTTTACGTGAGTTTGATCGTGTACTCATTAATAGTGGCTATGTATTCATTGTCGGATTTAACCCGGTAAGTCCGATTTTTGCTGGGAAAATCTTACCTAAGTACCAAAGTAACATTCCGTGGAATGGACAGTTTTTTATGCCTTCAAGGGTCAAGGATTGGCTGGGTTTATTAGGATATCAAGTGCTGGCAGACGAGCGTTTAATGCACCATTCATTATTAGGGCCGGTTGGCCGTCAGGCAGAGCATCAACCATGGTGGCAAAAAAGTTTAGCCCATTGGTTACCCAGCACAGGTAGTGTTTATGTGATTGTGGCCCGTAAACTTACGGTACCGTTTACGCCAATTAAAGATAAATCTAAAATTAGCGCACCTAATTGGTCTACCGCCCCGAGTGCCGGACGTACCGGTTTGTCAAAAACCAAATAGCTACAAAGATGTTGATGAGTGAGGATGAATACTCAGTTTTTAAATCAGAGATGACTATTCAGCCTGGTAACCTTCGTCGATTTGTTTGGGTTTTGCTTCTGCGGCTTTTCTGGCTAGAGTATCGCAACGTTCGTTTTCTACATGCCCAGCGTGACCTTTAACCCAACGCCAATCTATAGTGTGTTGTTGGCTTACCGCATCTAAGCGTTTCCATAAGTCGACATTTTTAACCGGCTGCTTGGTTGACGTTATCCAACCTTTCTTTTTCCAACCATGGATCCAAGATGTGATACCTTGGCGCATGTATTGGCTGTCGCTGGTTAAGATAATATTACAAGGTTCAAATAACGCTTCAAGTGCGATAATGGGGGCAAGTAATTCCATGCGATTATTGGTGGTAAGGGCAAAGCCGTCGGCTATTTCATGCGTTTGATGTTGATATTTCATTACCACGCCATAGCCGCCAGGACCCGGGTTGCCTAAACAAGATCCATCAGTAAAAATATACAGCTGTTTGAGTTCGGCCATCAAGTTGTTACCATAGCAAAATATTCGCGCCAGTATACTCAATTTAACTAGGGGCGAGGGCTTAAAGAGTAAAAATTATGAACATTATTTCAAGTGCGAGTCGTCAAGTCATTCTCGATACCGAAACCACAGGTATGAACCAAGCGGGTGGCCCTATTTATGTTGGGCACAGGATCATTGAAATCGGTTGTGTCGAAGTGATAAACCGCCGTTTAACGGGCAGGACGTATCACCAATACATCAATCCAGGCCAATCAATCGATCCCGAGGCCATTGAGGTTCACGGCATTACCAATGAACGCGTGGCCAATGAGCCGCGGTTTCATCAAATTGCATCAGAATTTATCAACTTTATTGACGGCGCTGAGATTGTTGCACATAACGCAAACTTTGATGTGAGCTTTATGGACCATGAGTTTTCAAAACTCAATCCGATCGGGCCGAAAACCAAAGACATTTGCAGTATTTTAGACAGCTTAGCCATTGCCAAGCGATTACACCCTGGGCAAAAGAACAACCTTGATGCCTTATGCCGTCGTTATGGTATTGATAATGGCCGTCGAACCTATCATGGCGCGTTACTCGATGCTGAAATCCTGGCTGACGTTTACTTAATTATGACTGGCGGACAAATTAAGTTTAATTTGTCTAATGAAAAAGCGGGTCAAGAAGGTGGCGGGATAAAAAAGATCGACACATCCGCGTTTAACCTTAAAGTCGTCGGGGCATCGGCCGATGAAATAGTATTACACGAACAACGACTTGACCTCATTGCCAAGTCTGGAAAATGTCTCTGGAGAGGGTAAACCCACCTTTATGACTGTTAGCCTTTCACGTCGCGCCACCATTGCTTGTTTTCTATTGCTATGCCCTATTATGGCGTGGCAATCTTCTGCATTCTCAGCGCCGGTTAAAGCCTCACAAGCTGCAGAGCTTAAGAATCGATTTCGTATTGATTACATGGTGGATAACCTAACCTTGGTTATCCAACGAGATTATGGCTCCGCGCCGGTCGTAGTGGTGCTACCCGATGGCAGTAAATGGTATTCAAATCGACACCCACAATCGGTAAAGTGGGTTGATGGTATCGCTGCTGACATGCTCCACATAGAAAAACCAATGGCGGGCCCGTGGCAGTTACTCGGGCAAGTTACTGAAGGTTCTACTATTCAGAAGCTCTCTAAACTCGACATAGAAGTGCAACCTTTACCACAACCGCTGTTTCAAGGTGAACGTCTCAAAGTGACAGCGCGCCTTTTGGGCGACAACTTAACCATGAGAATGCCCGGATTGGAATACATGGTTGAGTGGACCTCGCGTTTTACCAGCCAGCATATCGTGGGTGATGACAATTTTGCGACAGGCACCATTATTGTTGGTGCCTACAAAGATAATGGCGAAGATTTAGACGAAGCCCCAGATGATGGTATCTTCACAGGGGCTCAAAACTTAGAACAACCCAGTGGGCATTATATATTAAACGTCTCAGCACGTAATAACGTGTTTGAACGTGAGTTTGTGATGCCATTTGAGTTGTCTAAACAGCCCATAAAAGCAGAAATGGTGCCCAACAACGATCCGTTAAAAGGCATTTGGCAAATCCAGTTGTCCGTAGATGAAACTCAAGTCTTGCTTGCAGAAACTCATTTTGAATTTGAATTAGTTGGCCCCGCCGGGTTACAACTACCAATAATTTTGCAAGAACTCACCAGTGCTGATCAAATTTTATATTTACCGAAAGTGACTGAATTTGGTAGCTACCGAGTGAAGGGGACTGTGGTGTCTACCGCGGTAGGTGGACGTGAAATTGTGTTGAATTTACCTGAGATGTTTTTCAATTTAATTGAGCCACCAAAGCCTGGCCCTACAGCTGAGGAGCTCGCAGAGCAAGCTGCAGCCCAAGCGGCGATTGAAGAGCAACTCGCTAAAGATGATGCGATATTTTGGATTGTTACCGTTAATGGTGTGCTATTCCTGTTTGGGATTGTAGGCATTATTGTGTGGCGTAAAAGACAAGCGTTAGCGAAAGCGATGGCGGCGGCAGAAGAGCGTTTAAAGCAAAATCCACCTAAAGAAGAGAAACACCCCGAGAATGAACTTGAAAGCCTAGATTTGGATGACATTGATTTAACCATGCCAGATGATAAAAGCTAATTGATTGTTTTTAAAGTCGATTAATACTTGAATGTGGTCCTTATACCATTCCGCATTAATAAGTGACCACTCAGAATACATCCAGCGGTTTTTGATTAAGGCGTCGCTATGTAGTAATGGTTGTTCCCTTTCAAATAGCGAGAACGCAGAGCAAAAGCGGCTGGGGCATTCCTTTCAGGCGAGTTTTAAAAGGGCTTACACTGCGTTGCATGACTTCGAAAGAGAACAACTATTCATTCAGTCATTCGCCTTGTTTAAGCCCTTTTAAATTCTCGCTGAGAGAGCATTTACTAACGCGGAATGGTATTAAATACAATAATTGTGCATTTTTTAGCTAAACGAGTTAAAACCGTTAAAAAATAGTTGACGATTAATTATCACAACTTTATTATTCAACGCACTTGTGTGGAGCGGTAGTTCAGTTGGTTAGAATACCGGCCTGTCACGCCGGGGGTCGCGGGTTCGAGTCCCGTCCGCTCCGCCATTCAAGTGACTGTTTACATTTAATAAAATTAATATTTATGCGATTATTTTTTCAAGTTTAATTTTATTAAGTGTAAACAAACCGTTTTGGAGCGGTAGTTCAGTTGGTTAGAATACCGGCCTGTCACGCCGGGGGTCGCGGGTTCGAGTCCCGTCCGCTCCGCCAAATAGATAAGCCCTTACAGTAATGTAAGGGCTTTTTTATTATTTTTAATTTCCAGCATCTTCAACTTCTTCAACATTCGATCACGACACTGGTCGCGAGTTCACTCATTCAAGGTCAGCGTCCGCTGTGCCAAATAATTAAGCCCTTACAGTAATGTAAGGGCTTTTTTATTATTTTTAATTTCCAGTATCTTAAATATCTTCAACATTCGATCACGACACTGGTCGCGAGTTCACTCATTCAAGGTCAGCGTCCGCTCCGCCAAATAGATAAGCCCTTACAGTAATGTAAGGGCTTTTTTATTGCTTAAGATTTCTATTCTCAAAGCATCAAAGCACTTGTACATATGAGATTCTAAACAAAGACTGTCATGCCTAGTCTCGCGGGTTCACTCATACAAGGTACCGCCCGCTGTGCCAAACAATTAAGCCCTTACAGCAATGTAAGGGCTTTTTATTCAATTATGTGTGCTTATGTCAGTACAGAAAAACAATGTTCCCTAGGCTGGGTAGGTCGCGTTAAAACGCATAGTTGACGCTGAGCTCTACTGAACGGCCGGCGCCATTCATTTGGGTGAAGCCTTGGGTGTTATCTTGTTTATATTGCGCAATACTCACCCCACCTAAAGGCAGTTGGTAATATTCATCAAGTAAGTTGTTTACTGCCAGAGTCATGGTTGCACCTTGCCATTCAATACTGCTTGAGATGTTCAGTAGTGAATAACTGTCAGTGGTGTTTTCAAGGCGATTATTGTCGACCCGATCTTTTGTCGCCACCCATTGCCAGCTAATACTATTGTTCCAATCTCCTCGTTGATGTTGAAGTGTTAACTCGCTCTGTAATGGTTTGATTTGATATAGAGGCGTATGGGTATCGTTTCTTTCGCCATGAGTGGCACTGATATTGGCTGCAACAACCCACTTACCATTATCGTTTTCTGTTAACAGGTAACTCGCATCTGCGCGCGAGCCATAAATTGTCGCATCGACATTGGTAAATTGTAAAATATTACGGCGGTTTAGCTCGATGCTCGTGCTATTAACGCTACCAATAACATCAGCATCAATATAGTCATTGATATCGCTATACCAGGCGGTAACTGAGGCCGTGAAATCAGTTTGCACTAAGGTATATGCGGCGCTAAGAGTGCGAGCCGTTTCATGGTTTAAATCGGGATTACCTACATAGCCATTAGCATCGCCATACCAACCTATCATGGTTGTCGCCATCGTACTTTGGCCCCAACTGTAGCGTTCATATAAGTTTGGTGCACGGCCTTTTTGAGCTAAACCAAATTCGATGATTTCGGTATCGCTTAATTGATATCGTGCTAATAATGTGGCATCAATAATATGGTCATGTCGTGGTCGATAAAGCTGATTAAATTCATCTGCTGCCAACGCATTAACGTTACTCATGCCCATCATACTCATGCTGTTATAAGGTTGCACCTCACCAGTAGTGGTCGTGACATATTCATAGCGAACACCCGCAGATATCCACCATTGTGTATTTAGCGTTTGTTGCCATTCACCGTAAACCGCAGCGCGTTTGCGTTTACCGTCATTAATATTGACGTAATCATTTGGGCCCATCATGGATGAACCTTCAATAGCAGGCCAAGTATCATCAAGTTGATAAAGATAATATTCTTGTCCAAGCAATAACGTATTGTCATTACTCATAGGGAGTTGCCAATGCAATAGGTAGCTAAAATCTTTACCTGTGGTTTCCATCGGCATCATGCCGGTTTTTTCTGGCGTGAAGAAACCCATATCATGTTCGACACTGTGCCAATTGGCTTGAGCACTAAATAGACCCTCATTTTCAAGTGCTAATTGATAACGCAGTATTGCACCATAACTGTCGTTGTTGGTCATATCCATATACTGATTGGCGAACCCCTGATATGGAATATGTTGATGGGTTAATTTAATGGCAAGTTGTTGGGTATCATCATGCCATGCTGCAATTAAGGCATGGTTTTGTGCTTGATATAGCGTGTCTAACACGGTGTCGCCATTACCATCGGTATAACTGTTGGCGTCTTCAAAAGCGCCTTGGTAGCTAAAGCTCAGTGCTTTACTGGCGACGGTGGCATTGACACTAGCTAAAGTAGTATCGCTAACACTTCGATAACCAGCAGACACATTACCTCTATGCCATGTAAGTTGGTCTGTTAAGGAAAACTCTGGGTTAAAACTATTGATTTTAATCACACCGGCAATGTTATCTCCACCAGCACTGACCGGCGACACACCTGCAACCACTTGAGCTGAGGTAATTTGACTTGCTGCCACGTAAGATAGTGGTGGATTCATGTAATTGGCACATGATGAAGTAATGTCATTACCGTCGATAAGTACTTTAATGCGATCGCCCATCATGCCGTTCAAAATAGGTAAGGCTGAAACACCGCCCGCTTGTGAAAACTCAACACCTTGTTTTGACAGTAAGCGTTCCGCTGAACCTAATAAATCTTTATTGCCGTTTTGTTGACCGTGGACTTCAACTCTTTCAATGTCTGAATGTGTGTCTTGTGTGGATGGCTGTGCTGTAACAGGCGTAGACAACACTACCATTATGGCGAAAGATATTGATGAGTAAGCAGTGTTAAAATTATGATTGGATTTAATGCTTTGTGTTTTTAATGTGGTCAAAATCATCACCGTATTTATTCTATTATAAATTAGGATGAATATTTTTCATCGCTAGTTGTTTGTATTAGAAAATTATAACCTACTAATAAATCGATGGAATGCGACATATTGCCGCACCTAGAATGATGACTTTTCTGCAGTGTGAATCAGCTTGTGTGAACTCAGCCGCAGCATCATGGTTTTGGATATGACTGCTCTGTTTTAGAGTGAATAAAGTGAAATGCGTGCGAAATTTAATGCTTGTTTTTTTATTGTAAGCTTGCTTATACTGCTGAACATCTTGTCGGAGTGCCATTATGGCTGAGACCGTTTATTCGGGATCCGTTGAACCTGATCAGGCTAGAACCTGCGAAGGAAACAAGCGTAATAATCGTTTTTATTACGGCATCATGTTGATAATTTAGCGCTTTGGTTGATGGTTTTTTACATCCATTTATTTACTTAACCTAAGCCTAAATCGATACAGACAGTGTCATTGTAATGATTGGTTATTTATATGCGTCACGATCTCTTTGTGGCTCATAGCTTTGCTCAACACCTCTCCTGACAAGCAACTCTACTCTTATAAATGAGGTTGCTAATGTCACATTCAAACCGTCGTCAGACACGAGCGAAAGCTCAACAATTTATCGATACCCTTAAACCGTTACAACACCCAAATTCTGAAAAAGTCTATCTGCAAGGCAGCCGTCCCGATCTGCTGGTGGCCATGAGGCAAATCCATCAATCCAGCACTCGAACGGGGGGCACAGATAAGCTTCCTATCACCGAGGCAAACCCTGCCATTATGGTGTACGACTGCGCAGGGCCTTATTCCGATCCCCATGCTGATATTGATGTCCGTCGTGGTTTAGCTCCATTACGTCGAACCTGGATTGAAGAGCGTCAAGACACTGAGCAATTAACCCATGCAAGTTCTGGCTTTACTCAGCAACGTTTAGCTGATGATGGTTTAGATCATTTACGATTTGACGGACTTAATGCACCACGACGCGCCAAAGCCGGCAAACGCGTCACGCAAATGCACTACGCTAGGCAAGGGATTATTACCCTAGAAATGGAATACATTGCCATTCGTGAAAATATGGCGCGCGCCGATGTGCATGACACCGTACTCACACAACACGCTCCCGGTGAAGCGTTTGGTGCGCACATTGGCCAACTGATCACCCCAGAATTCGTGCGTGATGAAGTGGCAAGAGGTAGGGCTATTATTCCACTTAATATTAATCATCCTGAAGCTGAACCCATGATTATAGGGCGTAATTTTTTGGTTAAAGTGAATGCCAATATTGGTAATTCAGCCGTAACGTCATCTATTGAAGAAGAGGTAGAGAAGTTAGTCTGGTCAACGCGTTGGGGCGCCGACACCGTAATGGACTTATCTACGGGGCGTTATATTCATGAAACCCGCGAGTGGATCATTCGTAACTCTCCCGTGCCTATTGGTACTGTGCCTATTTATCAAGCACTTGAGAAGGTTAATGGGGTTGCTGAAGATCTTAATTGGGAAATATTTCGCGACACACTCATAGAACAAGCTGAGCAGGGCGTTGATTACTTTACCATCCATGCCGGCGTGTTATTACGCTATGTGCCGATGACGGCCAAGCGTCTAACGGGCATTGTTTCTCGTGGTGGTTCCATTATGGCCAAGTGGTGCTTAAGCCATCACAAAGAAAGTTTTTTGTATGAACACTTTGAAGACATTTGCCAAATTTGTGCCCAATACGATGTGTCGTTATCACTCGGTGATGGTATGCGCCCAGGCTCTATTGCTGATGCCAATGATGAAGCGCAATTTGCTGAGTTAGCCACCCTAGGTGAGTTAGTCAAAATAGCCTGGCAATATGATGTACAGACCATAATCGAGGGTCCCGGCCATGTGCCAATGCAACTGATTAAAGTCAATATGGAAAAACAGCTTAGCCTGTGCGATGAAGCGCCATTTTACACATTAGGCCCACAAACGACGGATATTGCTCCCGGTTACGATCACTTCACATCTGGTATTGGTGCGGCAATGATGGCCTGGTATGGCGTGGCGATGCTGTGTTATGTCACTCCAAAAGAGCATTTAGGCTTACCCAATAAAAACGATGTAAAACAAGGGCTAATTGCTTACAAAATTGCAGCTCATGCCGCGGATGTTGCCAAAGGGCATCCCGGGGCACAAGTGCGTGACAATGCGTTATCTAAGGCGCGCTTTGAGTTTCGTTGGGAAGATCAATATAACCTAGGCTTAGATCCCGACACCGCACGTGCGTATCACGATGAATCCCTACCGCAAGAATCAGCAAAAGTGGCTCACTTTTGCTCTATGTGCGGGCCTAAATTTTGTTCAATGAAAATCACCCAGGAAGTGCGTGATTACGCTAAATCTCTTGAAGATGCTAACACTCATGCCAAAGTGCAACACATTGAATTAACCACGGCGACTGATTATAACACCTTGGCTATGAAGCAAAAATCGGCTGAATTTAAAGCATCGGGTTCGGCTATTTATCATGAAGTCTCTGCGGCAAAGGCTAAAGAAGGGGTGGAGTAATGGCGACAGGTACGCACGCTAAAATCGATAACCTTATGCCTAAACCCATTGTTTGGACCATTGCGGGTTCTGACAGTGGCGGCGGCGCGGGTATACAAGCTGACCTACTGACAATGCACGATCTTCAATGCCATGGTTGCAGCGTGATTAGCAGCATTACTGCGCAAAATAGTGTGAATGTGACTCTCGTTGAAGCCGTTTCTGAGCAGATGCTAATTTCGCAGTTAGATACTTTATGGGCTGATTTAACGCCGGTTGCGATTAAAATTGGCTTATTGGCCAATCAACAACAAATCGATATCGTTGCAAAATGGTTATCGCGATTAAGCCGGCTTTGCACATTACCTTTTGTGGTTCTCGATCCTGTGATGGTAGCCAGCAGTGGCGCGCAATTTTGTCAGCAAGCTATCAATTTTACGCCATTTGCAGGCTTAATCAGCTTGCTCACACCAAATCAGCATGAATTGTTTCGTTTAAGCTCGACATTATTATTGGAAAATACCAATCCAAGTAATGCCGATCCCAGTAATAAAAGGCCTAGGCATAGAGATTCTAGTCACACATTAACAAATCAACAAACTTCCGATACCAATACCGATAGCAACACAGATAACGATGAACTGAGCATGATAATGGCGGCTAAATGGCTTGCTAATCATTATCGTTGTCATGTACTGGCTAAAGGTGGCGATGCTGCTTGGCAACAGCAGCTAGCCACAGATGTTTATGTGACACGTAGTGTGGTGGGGGCGAGCCATATTCATGATAATCAAGTGTTTAAACTCACCACCCCCAGAGTGAATACTAACAATAATCATGGCAGCGGTTGTACGCTGTCATCGGCAGTAGCGTGTTTTGTGGCGCATCAATTTGTGATTCATGACGCGATTGTGTTGGCAAAAGCTTATGTCAATAAAGGCTTAAGTGACAGTTATGCTATTGGTGCAGGGCCTGGCGTATTGGCACGTTCAGGCTGGCCTAACGAGTTAATTGCTATGCCGATCATTTCAAACGTTGAGGATAATATTACTTATCGCAGCAATAAGACCTTTCGGCCTGTGGTGACGCCATTAGGCGTTTACCCCGTGCTGGACTCGTTATCACAGTTGCACTCTGTTCTCGAGGCTGGGTGCCGTACCGTGCAGTTTAGAGTTAAATTATCTCAACCTATTAACGAGTTAACGTTACAGGCATTAGAGCAAAGTATTATTGATGCGATTGCTCTGGGGCGCGAATTTAACGCGCAACTGTTTATCAACGATCACTGGCAATTAGCCATAAAACACCGTGCATTTGGGGTGCATCTTGGCCAGGAAGATTTAGCCAGTGCAAATCTGGAGGCAATAGCTGAGGCAGGTTTGGCCTTAGGCATATCGAGTCATAGCTATTTTGAAGCGTTGTTAGCCCACCAATGTAAACCGTCTTATATCGCATTAGGTCATATTTATCCTACCACGACCAAGCAAATGCCATCAGCGCCTCAAGGGGTGACTAAATTAACGCATTATGTGAATTTGTTGGGCAAACATTATCCCACTGTAGCCATTGGCGGCGTTGATGTTGAGCGTCTTGAGCGACTGGCGAGCAGTAAAGTGGGAGATGTTGCTGTTGTCAGAGCGATAACTCAAGCGAGTCATCCCAGTGAGGCATATCGTTTAATGCATCAACGTTGGCTGCAACTCACTCGAGGCCATCAAGTGCCTAAGGTTATGAGTGCGTTTAAGGAGGCGATATGAAAGCGTTAACGGACAAGCAATATCGACAGTATTCGCGCACCATGTTGCTTAACGACATTGGTGAAACAGGGCAGTTGGCGATTATAAATAGTCAGGTGGCCATTATTGGTTTGGGTGGACTCGGTCAGCTGGTGGTGCAATATCTTGCTGCCGCAGGCGTTAAGCACTTTATGCTAGTAGACCATGATGTGGTGGCGCTCGATAATTTACCAAGACAATTATTATACAGTGAGGCCGATATTGGTCAGCATAAAGTCAGTGTCGCCAAACGCACATTGAGTCGTTTGTACTCAGATGTCTATGTCAATGCGATTACCGATAAGTTAACCGAAACTAACGTTATTGAGTTTACCAAGCGGTTAAATACCGACACATTGGTGTTTGATTGCACCGATAATTTAGTAGCTCGTCATGTGATTAATCAGCTTTGTGTGACTCAAGATTTAACCCTTATTAGCGCGGCGATCAGTGCATATCAGGGGCAATTATTCTGTATCGATTTTGGCGCTAAATTAACGCATGAGAAGCAATATGGTTGTTATCGCTGTTTATACCCTGAAGATATCGACATTAAGCAAACTTGTTCGCAGCAAGGTGTACTTGGCCCAGCGGTCGGGGTTATGGCCAGTATGCAAGCGTTAGTCGGTTTGCAGCATATCTGTAATATCTTCACTCAGTACGGCGTTTTACAGCGCTTTGATGCGTTAACGCTACAGTGGCATCAAGCCAAAATGAACCGTGATCTGCAATGTACATTATGCCAACAGCCGCAATTGCAGGAGTACGCAAATGAATGCTAATCAACCATCTCAATCTATCAATGTGATGATCAACGGCGTTGCAGAAACGTTGGAGGGTCACGTGACAATCTCAGAACTGTTGATATTAAAGCAGCTGCCGATTAACGCCATCGCTGTCGTGGTTAATGATGAAGTGCTACCGCGTAGCCGCTGGAACCATGTTATGTGTCAGCATGATGACTCTATTTGTGTGTTTTCTGCTGTGGCAGGAGGGTAACTATGTTAACGATTTCCGGTCATCAATTTACATCTCGGTTATTTACTGGAACAGGTAAGTTTAGTCATCAAGACATTATGTTAGCCGCAATCGCGCAGTCTCAATCACAGTTGGTGACATTAGCGATGAAACGCATTGATTTACATGCTAACCACGACAACCTGTTAGCGCCATTGCAATCATTAGGGGTGAAATTACTGCCCAACACGGCAGGGGCTCGCAATGCCAAAGAAGCCATTTTTGCGGCGCATTTAGCCTATGAGATGCTCGGCACTAAATGGATAAAATTAGAAATTCATCCCGATCCTAAATATTTGATGCCCGATCCTATTGAAACATTACTGGCAGCAAAGCAGTTATGCGATGACGGTTTTGTGGTGCTGCCTTATGTGCATGCAGACCCTGTGTTGTGTCGACGTCTTGAAGATGTTGGTTGCGCAGCGGTTATGCCATTGGGTAGCCCAATTGGAAGTAATCAAGGGCTGGCAACAGAAACCTTTTTAAACATTATTATTGAGCAGGCACAAGTGCCGGTGATTATTGATGCTGGTATTGGCTCACCTTCTCAAGCATGCCGCGCAATGGAAATGGGCGCCGATGCTGTATTGGTTAACACCGCGATTGCCAGCAGTGCCCAACCTGAAAAAATGGCTCAATGTTTTGCTCAAGCTGTTATCGCGGGTCGACAAGCATACGAAGCGGGACTTGGGCATGTCAATCGTCAAGCTTTAGCGACCAGTCCTCTAACAGGCTTTTTGGGGCTCAATGTATGACATCATTTGTTGATGAATTTGTAACACTCAATGCCGATGCCATGTCACTGAAACTGTACTCAACGACAGCGCAAGATGTTGAGCGAGCACTATTACAGCCCACGGGTAATTTATCGAGTTTAATGGCGCTATTATCACCAGCGGCAATGGCCTATTTAGAACCCATGTCACAACAAGCCGCGGCATTAACGCGGCAACGCTTTGGCGCTAACCTTGGTTTGTTTTTACCTTTGTATGTATCTAACTTATGTGCAAATGAATGTGATTATTGCGGCTTTAGCATGAGTAACAAAGTAAAGCGTAAAACATTGAGCCAAGATGAGTTAAATCAAGAGATGGCAATTATTAAGCAACGTGGCTTCGATTCAGTATTGTTGGTGTCTGGCGAGCATGAAACCAAAGTGGGTATCGATTATTTTGCAGCCATTTTACCGCAGGTTAAAGCCAAGTTTAGTCACGTGGCTATGGAAGTGCAGCCACTGGAAACGGTTCATTATCAGCATTTGGCTAAGCTTGGTCTCGACTCAGTCATGGTATACCAGGAAACGTACCGGCCGCACACCTATGCTAAACATCATACTCGGGGTAAGAAACAAGATTTTAACTATCGATTAGCCACAGCCGACCGAATTGCTAAGGCGGGTATTGATAAAATAGGGTTAGGGGTGCTATTAGGCCTTGATGATTGGCGTCTTGATGCACTCTTTATGGGACATCACTTACAGTATCTCGAACAAACCTATTGGCGCACTCGATACAGTATTTCATTGCCAAGACTTCGGCCTTGCACGGGAGGTATTACACCCAAAGTCGAGCTCAGTGATGCTGGTTTAGTTCAGCTTATCTGTGCCTTTAGATTATTTAATCCCCAAGTCGAAATCAGCTTATCGACTAGAGAACTAGCCAGTTTACGCGATAATTTATGGGCCTTGGGGATCACTCACTTAAGTGCAGGAAGCTCGACGCAACCAGGAGGATATTTGAACCCTAGTACCCAGCTCGATCAATTTGAAATCAGTGATGATCGCTCAGTTGAACAAGTTGTTTCTCGGCTTAAACAGCTTGGTTTCAATCCCTTATGGAAAGATTGGGAGATGGCCTGGATAAATCAATAACCTTAACTGTTTACCTTGCTTAAAAACTGTACATTTATGGGTGTTTACGCCATAATAATTATTAGTTCTTTTACGACTTAACTGTCATTTTTTATTTTAGCTTTAGGCTAAAATTGATACAGTAACAATACATCTTTAGATTACGGTTAATAGCCAGGAGCGTATTATGCAAGTTCAATCAGCGTATGCATCAGGTATGCAGGGATTGCAAAGTGCACAACAAGGTTTAGCGCAAGCAACCACGTCTGTGGCGATACCTGATCAACAAAAACCCGCAGTCCCAACATCAACTCAAGATACTGTTACCTTAAGTTCGCAAGCGGTAACAGCTAACGATCAGGCTTCTGCATTAATTTCGGCTACTGAATCGGTAAATCAAGGGCAAGCTTCTGCCAAAGTCATTGAAGCTGCATCTGAAACGATTGGTAGTTTGATTGATATCGAAGTGTAACAATGAACGCGGTAATCAGTCCCGCATCAATGAGCGTCGCGACACCCGCGACGCATAAAAGCGGAAGTGGCCACACTTCCGTTTATGGTCGTAGTAATAGTAATCCTACAAGTTCACATACCAGCTCATATACAACATCTCGTAATGCATCAGCTAATATTTCAACAAGCACTCCCGTAGTTAATTCGGTAACATCACTACGTTCAAGTCCTGTATTATCTAACACATCAATTTCAGATACACCGCTTTCAAATACAGCGCTTTCAAATACAGCACTAGTATCATCATCTGCATCATCTATCCAGCCAGTGAACGCAAGCTATAGCTTAAAAAGTGGCCCGATGAATATTGCAGCGGTGTTACAAAAAACGTCTGTATCCAATAGTGGTTTATCGAATGCATCTGCTCAAGTCAGTGCTCAATCGACCCATTTTCAAACAAGCACTGTTAAGGCGAATACGGTTCAGTCACCAACCATTTATGAAACCACGGAATCTCAGCCCCAGCCGGCAACGCCATTTCAACCTGTGGTATTTACTGATGTTAATGATCAACCAAGTACAGTAAACCGTTTTATATCCACAACTGAGCCTCAATCAGAAACGCCTGCAAATGGGCAGGCGATTACCAGTAATGTAACCTCAACCACGGATGCTAACGTAACTTCAAATGACGCCGAAGTAGAACAAGCCGTAAATGAGCAATCTGAACAAGAGAGCGCAGCAGCTAAAGAGCAAATTAATAAACAAATAGCGCAGAAACAACAGCAGATAGATCAAGCTGAAGCGCAACAGATTTCTGAGTTGAGTAAACGAGATATCGAAGTTAAAACTCACGAACAAGCTCATGCTGCGGTGGGAGGAAGCTTTGCGCAAAGCCCGAGTTACGAATATGAAAAAGGACCAGATGGCAAACGTTATGCCGTTGATGGTGAAGTCAGTATTGATGTTGCTCCTATCAGTGGCGATCCACAAGCAACCTTAAGTAAAATGCAAAAAGTTTACGCTGCGGCAATGGCGCCAGTTCAACCCTCTATGGCCGATATTCGTGTTGCAGCACAAGCAGTACAGTATATGAACGAGGCTAAACAAGCTTTAGTTGTGGAGCGTCAACAGTCGGTAATGAGTGCTCAAGACAGTGAGCATATGACTGAATTAGGCCAAATCTTTAAACAACCAGATAACCGCGACCCTCTTGCTCCTTTTATGCAAAAACAATCGAATAGTGACAATACCATTGCCGCATCAGCGACTCCCTATACCAGCTCTGCTGAGCCGCTAAACTCCCAAATCGCTTCTAAACCAATTGTTAACGCAACACTCACAGCTTCGCAAACCTCATCAAGTGTTACCTCGACGGATGCTGATATACAATCTATGTCGGCAAATGGCATTAATCAACAACTCAATTCTGCTAGTCGTTATAATCCTTATCAAAATCAACTTTTACAACAAACTTCCTCCCAGGCGCAGCCACCAGGTTTTGAATTTTACGTATAATCAAACTTGTATGATACGACTATTCATTTACTGAGGCATGCCCGGCAGTTTTTGCTATTTGGAAGGCAACAAGCATGACTTCAGAGCGGCTCCTTAATCAATAATCATTGGACGAATTCTGAGTGGTCACTTATTAATGCGGATTGGTATTTTACTGGTGTGGATTCATCGGTAATTTATGCTGCTGCAAAATGAGATTTTCAAGTAACTTGGAAGCAGGGCCTTGTTGATCTCTATTTGGGATGACAAGATTTAAAATGACTTTACGCTGAGTGCTGCCACGTAATTGCAAGCGAGTCAGTTGCTTAGTGGCCAATTCCTGTGCAATCACAAAACTTGGCATCCAGCAAAAACCAATGTTGCGCAGTAAAATCGATTTCGCTTCGTGAAAGTTAGACACTGTCCAACGCTGCTCGGCTTTTAGCCAACCAATATCATTACTTGATTTAAGTCCTGTGTCTTTAATGACGATTTGCAAGTGTTGGGCAAGTTGTTTGTCATCCTCAATGTCATTGAGTTGCGCAAGAGGGTGTTCAGGATGGCAGACTAATTCAAATACCGCTTCGCATAAAGGTTCAGAAATATGACCTTTGGGTGATGCAGCACAAATGGCGATATCAACTTGGTTATTTTGTATCAACTCCTGAGTCCCGGTGATGACTGAATCGAGAATAGTGACTCGTGTGCCGCGACTTTGTGGTAAAAATGCATTCAGCGCTTCAACGAGCGTGTCTATTGGGTAGATAATTTCACGAGCAATGGTTAAATTCGGCTCCCAACCTTGTCCTAAATTTGTCGCAAGTTGTTCTAGCTCGTCAACTGACTGAGTTAAGTGACGTGAACGGCGAAGCAACACTTCGCCTTGCTCGGTGAGATAAGCTTTACGACCCTTCACTTCAAGCAAATTAATACCGAGTTGATGTTGTAACTTTGCCACAGCATGGTTAAGCGAAGACTGGCTTTTATTCAATTGTTCAGCAGCTTGAGCATACCCGCCAAAATCAACGACTGCTTGCACGATGCGCCATTGCTCTAATGTTGATTTAGCTCTACTCATTAATGTGTCCGAATAGTATAAAAGAATGAATATTTTGACATATAAAAAAGGCAAATGCAGTGCATTTGCCTTTGATTTATTACTGTAACGTGATTAACACTTTGACTCTTAATGAGTACAAGGCTATTTCGGCCACGATAGATTAATGTGCATTAGTTTTGGTTGCAGTTATTTTAGGTGTGACCAGTGTTGTGGTTACTGCATTAGGTGTTACAAGCTTAGGCAGATAACGTTTAGTGCTTGAAATATCGTTTAAATATGGCCCTTTATGTAAAGTCTCAGGCCAATGCAGAAGCATCATGGCTAATACGTTTCTGTGTTCACCAGACGATAAAATAGCTTCACCTTTTGGTGATGGGATCATCTTCAGCTGGGGATTGTAAGCCGCAATCACGTGTTTTTTAACTTTATCAACGACAGGGTTATTGCCATTGCCGGTGATTAAGAAACCAATCCCTACTTCAGTAATAATATCTTCTGTGGTGTCTTTTAAAATGCGGTCAATATTTTTTTCAAAGTAAGTCAAAATCCATTGATATTCTTTGGCGTCCACTGGGCGTTGATAGTACCCGCTGGCGGCAAAAATAAAGTGCGTCATGCCGTATATTTTATTTTTATACTGGCTCTTGTCTAGGCTGGCATCTTCATTATCAGGATAGGCGTTGATAAACGCTTTTTTATAGGCAGAGTAATAGTCACCTACGCCCATTTGTTTAGCCCAAAAAACATAGTTAATTAATTGTGCAGCCCAGGCTTTAATCATTTTTTTGTCTGTCAATGCTGGGGCCAAATCAGCTTTTTTAAGGGTTTTTATCATTAAATCATGACATGGTCCTTTAAAGCCGAACTCATCCACACGACTGGCGTAGCGCAGTAATATGTCGCTATAAAACATAAATTCAGGGTAGGGGGCAATGGCTAACTTGCGCGCATCGCCTCGTATACCCGATTTGATTTTGGCCACTTCTTTTTGTGATTCAGCCTTACTGAAACCGGGTTTATCTAAATTACAATTGTAAAAAGCTTGTTGTTCGGCAATGGTCAACAAATCGATTAACGAACCATTAGCGTACTTATCTTCACCGGTCATACGATATTGACGTATCGCATAGTGTCCTTGCACTCGAGGAGGCAGCGAATAAAGATTGCTTTCTAAGTTTGTCTTAATCCCTTGATAAACTTGGTCTGCAGTTAAATTGTGCGGGACCGTTTCAATCGACTCTTTCGCAAACGCCACACTACTTAATAAGCTAGCTGACAATATTAGATACGAGAGTGTTTTACTCTTGCGCAGTTCTAGCATGTTTAAATCTCCAAATAAGTGAATGAGGGTCTATTGGTGGGCCGATAAGTTGTATAAGTTGCTCGTTAAAAGGTAAATACGCCTCATTAACAATCAACAGATTGAAAATATCTTGGCTTGAATGTTGGGTTGCACTTTGGGTAATGATCAATTGTGCCACAGCATCTTGCCATAGTGGAAGATAATGGCTAATTCCTTCATTAGCAATAGCTTGGTAGCTATATATTGCATCTGTGGCACTCGGCCACGATTGGCCAAAACTGTCGGCAAACGCTGCTGACAATTCAGTGTTGAATGCTAGCCAATCACTGTTATCTAAATTACCTGAAAATTGATAATAATGGAGCGCGACTTTAGATCTAAACACTCTCATTTGTTGTTGATATTGAAGTGCGAGTTGTTCTCGTTCTGAAGTGGGTGAAAATGGTTGTAATTGAGTCAGATAATGGCTTAACCATAAGCTTGCAATCGCGTGCGGTTGTTTATTTTGAGTTTTATGGGCGAGTAAATAAAATTGTCCACCTTGGGCCAAAGACACAATGGCATCGCTTAGCGCTGTAATCAGTTTTTGTTGTTGTTTTTGTGTCGTCAATATAGCAGGGAAACTCAGAGCGTATTGGCCAAATTGATGACCGATTACAGTTTGTTTAATGAGCTGGCCGCTAACGGATAAGGCTGATTTCGATGACTGCTGAGGTTGCTGTTGCGAGAGCGGGTAAGTGTATATCTCACCTAACAAACGTTGCTGATGCCATATTCTAATAATATTGATGTTATCGATTTTTGAATCACTTGCAGTGTCTTGCTGAGCAATATACTCAATGCGAATTCCCAGTGGTATTAACTGATCAAATAATTGCGATAAATAACCTTGGCTAGACACCGCTTCAATCGGGGCCGCTTTTTGAGTGAGGAATAACGCTTGCGCTATATCCCAGGGAGCTATGCCGATTGACTTGGTTTGCGTATCCAAAAATCGATTAAGCATTGCAGGCGTGAGATCATAGGGTGCTAACGCAAGTTCTGCTGCGTTTAGATAACCTTGTTCGATTGCTCTTTGCTGCTGTAATTCATGAATGTAAGCCATAGCGGCAAGTAATTTGGATTTAGCGCGCAATTGATAAGCAAACCAAGCTTGTTGACGACATTTTGCGTTAGGTTGTTGAAGTAAATATTTAGCAATGTGGATATCAATGTTGGTGCTAGCTTGTTGCTTATTCTCATCGACGACAGGCTGACTGGCTAATAAGCATTGTTCATCGTTGAATTGCATCTGTAATTGACGTTCGGACAACGCTTGATTGACGGTAGCCTGGGCGCTATGCAGTTTTGATTTTTCAGTCAAACTCCATTGTGTTTTTTTTACACTTTGAAGGCGTTCGGCTAATTGATTATAGGGTGCTGATAGAGAGTGTAATGAATCAATAAGCTGTTGAGTTTGATTGGCTGCGGTTAACTCATAAAGCTCATCGGCTAAATGTAATTGGCACCACAATAATCCTTGTTTGCTTAACGAGTCAGTGGCAAAAGGGCGGTAGTATTGAATACGGTCGTTAATATTATTCAGCGCAAGCGTTTGTTTTTCGAATTCGACGGCGTTGAACACACTTGAGGAAACAGGTTCTTGCTGGAGAGTGCTTAAGTCAGGTTTATATTGAAGGCACTGCTCTACAAACAGTGCCAACGGATTGGCCACAGCATTTGCTGTGGCCAATAAACTAAAACTTAGGATTACTAGAGAAATGCTTTTTAGCATAAGCCACGCGTTCTTCAACTGACATTGCTGGGCCTTTCATGGCTTCAACGTGTTTAAGTCGAGGTAAAAGGCCTCTACCATTGGCTATTTGAATGGTTAACCCTGGGCGGGCGTTCAATTCAAGCAGTAATGGTCCTTTGTATTTATCCAATACCATGTCGGTACCCAGATATCCCAGCTCACACATTTCATAAGCACTCGAAGCTGTATGAAGTAAGGTTTCCCAATGTGGCACAGTCATGTTCGACAGTGGAAAGTGGGTATCTGGATGCTTATCAACAGGTAAGTCGAATTGCACCGCATGCAAGCTTTTGCCTGTCGCGATATCTAATCCGACACCAACAGCACCTTGGTGCAAGTTAGCTTTACCGTCTGATGCCGCCGTCGACAAACGCAGCATTCCCATGACTGGGAAGCCCTTAAAAACGATTAAGCGAATGTCTGGTACGCCTTCATAACTGAAGCCTTCAAATACCGGGTCGAACTCAATTAACCCTTCAACAATCGCCACATCAGGCTTACCGCCCAGTGAAAATAATCCACTGAGAATGTTAGACACATGCCGGTAAATTTCACTGTGAGTAACTTCGTGACCATTGGGCTTGTAGTAACAGCCATTGTTCACTTTAGTAATCACCATGATACCTTTACCGCCAGAACCTTTAGCTGGCTTGATAACAAAACCAGTACGGTCACTGACCATGGCTGGAATTTCTTGAATTTTATGTTGTTCGTGGACAACACCAATCAGGTCAGGAACCGCAATGTTATTAGCAAGCGCAAGTTGCTTAGTGATCAACTTATCATCAACGCGTTTATAAAATTTACGCTGATTATAACGACCAATATAGCTAATATTGCGCCTGTTCATATTCAGTACACCGCTACGGCTCAATTCCCAAGGCCAGGCGTACTTCATTATTTCTCTCCAACCAATGGTTTAAAGCGTTTTAACTCTGTTAGGCGGTAACCTGTGTATTGACCCATCACTAATACCAGAGCCAAAATCACTAGGTGAATACCTAAAAAGTTAAACACCCAATGTTGTACTAATTGGTTATCCATTGCTAAGTAGGCAAGGGTTGCGACAAATAAACTGCCACCACCTGAAACGAATACCTTTTTAGGGCCTTCTTCTTCCCACAGGATAGACATACGCTCGATAGTCCATGCAAGGATGATCATCGGGAAGAATGTAATGGTTAATCCTTCACTTAAACCTAACTTGAATGAAATCAGCGTGAATAAACCGATGATAAATATCACCACAATTATGACCGCGGATATTCGGGATATGAGCAGTAAATTGAGGGTGGACAGATAGGAACGGATCATTAAGCCAAATGCCACAATCAGTAAGAAACCAATTAAGCCAGTCAGTAACGTTGTTTGAATAAAGGCTAAGGCGATTAACACAGGCATAAAGGTACCTGATGTTTTAATCCCTACAATTACCCGTAAAAATACTACAACTAATACCCCGATAGGGATTAAGAGAATACCTTTAAAGGTGCTTTGTTCTTCAAGGGGTAATTGATATAACGAAAAATCCCACACATCATCATTAATCATCATATCAATAGATGTTGCTAATGCAGAACGTGTGTCTTGCAGCATTGAGAAGTTAACTAATGAATTAGTGCCGCCCATGACATCAAGAACGGAGTGGCCAGCATATTCCCACAACACGAGAGTGTTATCGCGACCTTTTTTGTTATTTGGTACATCAAATAACACCCATTCACCGTCATTATACACTTGCACGTATGATGAAAGTTGTTGGCGACGACGTTGATCTTCTAATTGTAAGCCATTGACAATGCGCGCAGGGACACCTTTAGAGTGCAGCATATGCAAAAACAAATTAGTTGAAGTGTTTGCCGACAATAACAATGCCATGTTTTGGCTTTGATCAGCGTCGTTAATTAGATTCATCAATTGTTGAGCAAACGACAGATTAGTGGCACTGCGGCCCCATACTTCTTCGGTGATCTGCTCAGCCGCTGACTTCTCTGTTGCTGGCCATAAGTAGGTATCGGGTGCGAGTGGCTCTTCAGTGGCTTCGATGTTTAATTTACCTGTAGGGACCAAAGTCACTCGGTAATATAAGGCTTGTGGGCCTGAAGCTTCACGAATTGACCATACAGCACGACGATTAGCCACATCGTTAGAAATGGTTAAGCCGTAACCTGGTGATGTCGCGTTTTCAACGAGCACATCAAACGCAGGATCGTTCGGTAATGAAAAGTTGACTTCAGCCGGTTGATTGTTACCAACAAAACTGACTTTAGCGTCTACAGCCCAACTTTGAACCTGGTCACCAGGCAAGAAAGGCACATTGTGCTCAATTCCACGGTAAATACTTGTGCTGATGCCGATGATAAATAGCAGCGCAACAAAGATGTAAAACGGTTTACGAGAATGCATTACTGATCCTATTTATTTAACGTGGTTATTTGGTCTTTTGCTTTACCGTGGATATAGATTTGGCCTACATCAACAACAGCAATATCTTTCATAAACTTGCGACCTAGTAATAATGGATAGTCTAGGTGGCTTCGATCAACAAGGTTTAAATCTGTTTCTGCTGAATATTTACCTATTTTTAAATGCGCGTGGATCACTGGACGACGATCATCATCTGAATCAACGTCTTGTTTAATACGAACAAACTTTTCTACTTTTGATTCAAAGGTATTTGCGGGTTGGTCAATACCATTGGTCATTACGTCAAAACGAGCCCATTGTACGCCGTCACGCTCAAATAATACGATATTTCGTGCATCTAAAGAAGACGACTCAGCCCCAGTGTCAATACGGGTAGCAAACTTAGCTTTCACTTCATCGACATAAACGCTTTCAACTTCACCTAAAATAAATTTCTCACCAATGGTGGCTTCAGAACATTGATCTGGAATGGCAATCGGTCTTACTGGTGGGCGTGGCATCACAATCGTCTTTGGACGTTCGGCCATCGCGGTGCTGACTTGCGTTTTTAATTTTCTCATTTCAGCAGACAGCGCACTAATTTCTACACTTTGTTGAGCACATTGAGCATTAATGGCGTCAATAACGACAGTTTGTGTATTAACCAGACTGCTATTCAACTCAGCATTAGTCAGTGGTGGTGTCATTGGTTTTTGAGTGGCAGTACAACCCGATATAAGGGCTGCTGCAACGGATAGAGCAAGTACCTGCTTTAACATGTCAATTCCTGTTGAATAGTAATATTTAAACTAAATCGTGATTCGGTTGATGCTTGGTAGCAATAATGATGGCCCGTTTGGGGGCGGGGTAACCTTCAACAGTTAAACTCGCATCATCGGGGTCGAGATAATCGACAAGTGATTCATTTTTCATCCACTGGGTGCTACGTTGCTCATTTAGTGAGGTGACATCAATATCGACACAACGGATATCGGTAAACTCACACTTTTTTAACCATAACATTAAGGCCGCAACAGAGGGGATAAACCACACGTTGTTCATTTTGCCGTATCTGTCTAAGGGGACAAGAACTGCGTTCTCATCGCCATCAATAACCAGTGTTTCAAGGACTAATTCACCGCCCATTCTTAATTGATCACGCAGTTGTAATAAGTGATCAATTGGTGAACGACGATGATATAACACCCCCATTGAAAATACAGTGTCAAATGCATCCAGTGGCGGTAATTCTTCAATGCCTAATGGCAATAAGTGTACAGGGTGTTGATTACCGGCCAAGCGTTTAATGGCTTCAAACTGACACAAAAACAGGGGGGACGGGTCAATACCCACCACCCTTGCTGCGCCTTCACCTAACATACGCCACATATGGTAACCGCTGCCACAACCGACATCGAGCACGGTACGGTTTTTCAAAGGCGATATATGTCCTTTTACTCTATCCCATTTCCAGTCACTACGCCATTCTGTATCAATTTCAATACCATGGACAGTAAACGGACCTTTACGCCAAGGTTGAAATACCGCCAGTAAGTTACTGAGCTTTTCGGTTTGTCCTGGGCTCAGTTGTTCGCCAGAACCAATGGTTACGCTACTCGTAAATTCAACGGTGTCTGGCTGTGGGTAATTAAGTTTATTGAGGACTTTTTCCCACTTAGGTAAATTACCGTGTTTATGGTCGCGTTGCCATTGGCCTAAAATAGAGGGCAAATTTTCTAACCAATGTTGCAAGTTAGAGTCGGCAATGTCTTTGTAAAAAGAACTAAAACTAATCATTTAATCGCTACCATTGATGCAAAATTAAAGCATAGGAACCACACTGAAAAATGTGAGAAACCGTTTTCTGTTAACCGTTGTTGATGCACCGTTAAACTGTCTGGACGCATTACATTTTCAAGGGCGCTGCGTTTTTGACTGATTTCAAGTTCACTGTAGCCGTTAGCCCGCTTAAAATTTAAATGCAGGCTGTCTAACAAGCTTTGAATTTGATCGTCTTCAAAATACAATTTTTCTGATATCACTAAAATGCCACCTGGAAGCATACCGTCATAAATACGCTTGATGAGCGCGTCACGATCGTTGATAGGTAAAAATTGTAGCGTAAAGTTTAACACCACCATTGAGGCATTTTGAATCTCGATATCTCTTATATCGGCGCATAATAAATTAACTTGGGTATCGCTAACATAAGCCGCTAGATTTTCCTTGCAGCGGTCTATCATCGATTGACTATTATCAACGGCATAAATTTGGCATTCTCGACCTTCAATTTGACGACGAATGCTCAAGGTAGCAGATCCTAACGAACTCCCAAGATCATAGACATTACTGTTTGGCGTTACGAAGCGATCGGCAAAATCACCAATCGTATTGATTATTTGTGCGTAACCAGGGACAGAACGACGGATCATGTCATTAAATACACCAGCAACTCGCTGATCAAATTGAAAATCGGCTATCTGATCGGCAGCGTGAGCGTAAATCGTATCTTGTTGAGAGTTCATGAGCTGTTATGTGGAAAAATTCTGCGTGTATTTTAGCTAATCATGGTGAATGGCAGCAAGCATCCTGCTAGTATTTTGTGAGTTTTTTTTCAAATAGTTCATTATAGTGTTAATACTTTTGATTTAGGCTGCTATTTATCGCTGTTAATCTGTACAGTAATGCTCGTTGACTTACGTCAGCGCCATCCAAAGTAAATTATTTTGATTGGTCGACTCTCCGCTATTGACTATAAAAACAACAACAGGGCATGTTAACAAGATAAAATTAGCGCGATCATCATAAAAATAATGATATTATTTATTCAGCATTACATAAATATAACAATTGGATTGTCGAGGTCGTGTTCAACAAGAAAAGCGAGTATTCGCCATCTTATTAACTTTGTTTAACACTCTAGGGCCTGTTGATCTTTTCTGGTTGAATTTTGTTCGAGTTAAAAACGTTTTAATCGAGGCGAATGGATTGATGCCTAGTCATCTAAGCAAAGTTCATTCAACAAAGAGTAAAACGTTTTTAACCGAACCCTACGGGCAGCTTTTGTTGGCCATTTTTACTGCGTTATCGACTTTTTTATGTAGAATAACTACACCTCAAAGTCTCTGCCGCGCAGTTGTATATGTGATTAGTGGCCAACAATTTGCTGCAAAAACAACCTCGAAAGATCTACAGGCCCTAATGTCGCGAATAACAACAGAATATCGCGTATAAAAAAACAAGCTTGTTTATTCATCAAAACTAAAAGTATTAGGGAAAAAACTTGAAATTGATATCTTGGGCGCTGGCATTCATGTTGATGTCGCTATGCTTGCCTGCCACTGCCGTTCATGCCGATGAGGATGCTAAGCTGTATTCTCCTGAGCCCTTAGTGATTGTCATGGGCGAAGACACTTATCCTTTTGAATATTTAGATGAGCAGGGTAATGCTGCAGGTATATTAGTTGACTTGTGGCGTGAGTGGTCAACGATTACCAATACCAAGGTACGATTTGTGGCTCGACATTGGCTGGCCTCTTTAACGCAACTTGAACAAAAGCATGCTGATGTTCATATTGGCATGACTGAAACGGCAGAACGCTCACGCGTATTTGATTTTGCACACCCTTTTACTACCTTAAATGCCTATCTTTATGTTCATAAATCCATTAACAGTAAAAAGCGCATTAGTGATTTAATTCCTTATCAAATTGGCATCGTTGATGGCTCATCTCATGAAGTGATGCTTAAAGATCTTGAGCCAAGATTAAGTTTTAAGCGTTATAAAAACCGAGAGCAATTACTGCAAGCAGCCGCCAATGGCGATTTATTTGTTTTCGCAGGGATTGAAGGTTATCAACGTAATGTCGCATTAGAGCAAGATATTGCCGCTAACTTTTACAGTTCATCTCGTATTCTCATCAAAAAAATAGGGTTATCTCCTGCTGTAAATAAAGGTAATCAACAACTTATCGACAAAATTAATCATGGTTTTGAATTAATTTCTCCTAAAGTGATTAAGCAAATTGAGCGTCGCTGGCTTGGGTATCACAAACAAACCTCTGGTGTGGTTATTGCCATGCAAAATGGGGTAGAGCCCTATGTTGATATGGGGACGGATGGGTTACCGGCAGGGATGTTAGTGGACCTATGGAAATTATGGTCTAAAAAAACAGGTATCAATATCGACTTTGTCACAGGTGATATGAATAGCACGATTGACGATGTCAAAACGGGTGTGGCGGATGTTCAGATTGGCTACCCAGAAAGTAAAGAAATGCGCTCAGGTTTGAAACAAGCGTGGCATATTATTTCTGTTAAAAGTCGTTTTTTTAGCCGTAAACAACACATTGAAAATATCGAACAATCGACCATGAGGATTGGTGTATTTCCAACTGCACCGTATATCGGGCAAGTTAAAAGCGCATTTCCTAAGGCACAATTACGTTTTTACGATACGTTAGATGAAATGATTAAAGCAGTACAGAACGATGAGATTATCGGTTTTGTATCTTCTGCAGCGATGACATCACACTATTTATTAGCCAATAAACTCTGGGCTGAGTTTCACCAATATACCAATATAGAATTTATTACAGACATGTATACGCTAACGCGTATTGATGACAGCGGACTAGCCGATCGAATTAAAGCGGGCTTTAATTTAATTTCGGTTGAAGAACAAATACAAATTGAACGTAAATGGCTTATTAATCCAGACGACCGCTTTTTTACTGGAAGCGCAAGTAAAATCAAATTAACAACCCAGCAAAAGCAATACATTAGCAGTTTAGGTGCCATTAAAATGGGTTACCTTAAAAATTGGGCTCCAATGGAGTTTCAAGGCAAAAATGGTCAGTTTTTAGGGGTCAATGCCGACATTAAAAATTTACTCGTTAAGCAGCTTAATCTCACCATTATTCCTGTTGCCTATGACGATTTTGGTAAAATGGTAAATGATTTAACTAAAGGCGAAATCCATTTAGTCGCGAGCATGGCACAAACGCCCTCAAGAGAGAATACGCTTGCATTTTCGTCGCCTTATTGGCCATCACCTTGGGCGATAGTTACCTCGTTAACTCAGCCGCCTATTTTTAATATTTCGCAAGTTGCCGGTAAACGTTTAGCGGTTGTCGATGGTTACCATATTATTGATCAATTACGCCAGCAATATCCGGGAATAGAGCTGGTTATCGTGGCAGACACCAAAGACGGTATCAATGCGGTGATTAATGGCCGTGCAGACATGTTTGTTGAGCAAGTTGCCACATTGGCCGCCACCCTTAAAGGCGGGCAATACCCCAGTTTAAAATTGTCTTTAGTCGCTGAATTAACAGAACAGCATAGCCGAATAGGTTTATTCCCAGGCGTTAAAGATTTAGTGCCATTGATTGATCGTGTTATTGCGACAGTGGATGAAAACGAACAGCAAAATATGTATCAAAAGTGGGTGGCACTGGATTTAAATAGTGACTCGTTATTATACCAACGGTGGTTAAAAATATCGGTGGTAGGTTTTGTTATTTTGGCGCTTATTGCCTTGGTTATTTTAATGTCGAATCGACGGTTAAATAATGAAATCGAAAAAAGAATTAAAGCCGAAGATAACCTTAAATTTATGGCCAATCATGATAACGTAACGGGCTTGCCCAATCGTAATTTACTGGAAGACAGGCTCGAACAAGCGGTATTGACGCATCAACGTGACAATCAACGCTTTGCATTATTATTTATCGATTTGGATGGTTTTAAAGTGGTTAACGACCTTCATGGTCATCATGTTGGCGACAAACTATTGCATCGCGTCGGGGTGTTATTGTCTAAATGTGCACGAGAGTCTGATACCGTTGCCCGATTCGGTGGTGATGAGTTTGTATTACTACTCAACCATATCGACAGTAAAGGCAGCGCGCGACAAGTGGCAGACAACATATTATTAGCGTTTAAAAAGCCAATAATAATAGACGGCATTAGTATCAGTATTTCAGCCAGTATCGGTATTGCCGTATTTGCCGACGATGCCGATACCGCACTGTCGTTACTCAAAATCGCGGATCAGCTAATGTATCAAGCTAAAAAAATTGGCGGCCATCAATTTAAAATGAACTAGTGCCGAGGTTTTGTTGGTTTTTCAGTCAGTCAACCGTGTTTATGTACGACAGGTATGGTTAATTCACACAAACTAACTGATACTTCAATGCATAAGTTTGAGTCACGGTATATAATGCCGTTTTTATCGTTTTCGATTTCCAAAACTACCGCTTTGTGGATAAAGGATAGAGTTCAATGCGCAGTCATTATTGTGGAGACATTAATAAGTCTCATCTTGATCAAGAAGTTACTTTAGTCGGTTGGGTAAACCGTAGTCGTGATTTAGGCGGAGTTGTGTTTTTAGACTTACGCGACAGAGAAGGACTCGTTCAGGTTGTTTATGACCCAGACTTAAAAGAAGTCTTTGACGTTGCAAGCACACTGCGCAGTGAATTTTGTGTTCAAATAAAAGGATTGGTTCGTGCTCGTCCAGACAGCCAAATCAATACACAAATGAAAACCGGCGAAATCGAAATCTTGGGTAAACAACTGACCATTATCAATGCGTCAGCTCCCTTGCCGCTGAGCATGGACAATTACCAAAACAACAGCGAAGAGCAACGTCTTAAATATCGCTACCTAGATTTACGTCGCCCAGAAATGGCCGAGCGTTTAATCTTCCGCGCTAAAGTGACCAGTGCCGTGCGTCGTTTCTTAGATGGTAATGGCTTCCTAGACATCGAAACCCCTATTTTAACCAAAGCAACACCAGAAGGTGCGCGTGACTACTTAGTCCCTAGCCGTACTTATAAAGGTCAATTCTTTGCATTACCGCAATCGCCGCAGCTATTTAAACAATTACTGATGATGTCGGGTTTTGACCGTTACTATCAAATTGTGAAATGTTTCCGTGATGAAGATTTGCGTGCTGACCGTCAGCCTGAATTTACTCAAATCGATATCGAAACATCCTTTATGTCATCTGAGCAAGTGATGGAAAAAACTGAGCAAATGATGCGCGGTTTATTTCAAGACTTACTCAATGTAGATTTAGGTGAGTTTCCGCGTATGTCTTACGCAGAAGCGATGAAGCGTTATGGCTCTGATAAGCCAGACTTACGTAACCCACTTGAATTAGTCGATATTGCTGACCTAGTTAAAGACGTAGAGTTTGCGGTATTTAACGGCCCAGCTAATGATGTAGAAGGTCGCGTAGCAGCGCTTCGTATTCCTACTGGGGCATCATTGTCTCGTAAGCAAATTGATGATTACACTAAGTATGCCGGCATTTATGGTGCTAAAGGCTTAGCATGGATGAAGCTTAACGATTTAACGGCGGGTATGGACGGGATTCAATCTCCGGTACTTAAGTTTTTATCTGAAGACATTGTTAACGACATTATTAGCCGTACCGGTGCACAAACTGGCGACATCATTTTATTTGGTGCCGACAAAGCCAACGTGGTTGCAGAAGCCATGGGTGCATTGCGCTTAAAAGCGGGTGAAGACTTTGATTTACTTGAAGGTCAATGGCGCCCAATGTGGGTTGTTGACTTCCCAATGTTTCAGAAAATCAATGGCGGTTTCCATGCAGTCCACCACCCATTTACAGCACCACGCGGTATTAGCCCAGCAGAATTAACTGCCGATCCAGCAGCGGCTATTTCTGATGCATACGACATGGTATTGAATGGCTGCGAATTAGGCGGTGGTTCTGTACGTATTCACAATGCTGAAATGCAAAGCACGGTATTTAATATTTTAGGTATTGAAGCCGAAGAAGCGAAAGAGAAGTTTGGCTTCTTACTTGAAGCATTACGTTATGGTACGCCGCCACATGCGGGTTTAGCATTTGGTTTAGACCGTATTATTATGCTTATGACGGGTGCTACCTCGATTCGCGATGTGATGGCATTCCCTAAAACAACCACAGCAGCTTGTCCGCTCACTAACGCGCCAGGCTTTGCTAATCCAGTTCAGTTAACTGAGTTAGGCATTGCCGTGATTGAAAAGGCAAAAACGGAAGAATAGTTTTACTGTTCAACTTCACTCGCTCTTAAAGGGCACCACATACCGAGGCTGCTGCCTCGGTCTGTTTTTTACAAGTATGATTTTGTACTTGAACGAAAAGGGAGCTTAATATGGCAGGACACAGTAAATGGGCCAACATTAAACACCGCAAAGCAGCCCAAGACGCTAAGCGTGGTAAATTATTTACTAAATTTATCCGTGAACTCACCGTTGCGGCTCGAGAAGGTGGTTCAGATCCCGATGCGAATCCAAGATTACGCGCCGCCATCGATAAAGCCTTATCAAATAACATGACTCGCGATACCGTAGAGCGTGCCATTAAACGTGGCGCAGGTGAAGTCGACGGCCAACAACTTGAAACCATCATTTATGAGGGCTATGGCCCAGGCGGCACTGCCGTGATGGTCGAAACTATGACAGATAATCGTAACCGGACAGTATCTGGTGTACGTAATGCCTTTAATAAATCGGGTGGCAATTTAGGTACCGACGGTTCAGTGGCGTATTTATTCACCAAATCAGGTGTGATTTCATATGACAGTAACACCGACGAAGACACATTGATGGAGCTAGCGCTAGAAGCGGGCGCCGAAGATGTGGTTACTCATGATGACGGTGCAATGGATGTATTTACCAGCCCAGAAACATTTGGCAAAGTAAAAGATGCACTCGACAGTGGCGAACTTGAAGCTATTAACGCAGAAGTGACCATGGTTGCTTCAATTAAAGCGGAATTAGATATCGATACCGCAGAGAAATTTTTACGATTAATTGACACGTTAGAAGATCACGATGATGTACAAGAGGTATATCATAACGCTGAGATTTCAGATGACGTCATGGAAGCATTAGATAATCTATGATCATATTAGGGGTCGATCCCGGCTCACGTATTACTGGTTATGGCGTGATCCAATGCCATGGTAGACAACAAATTTATTTAGGCAGTGGGTGTATCCGCACTTCAGCCGATGATTTACCCCAGCGCTTACAGCAGATTTATGCAGGTTTAAGCGAGATTATTACCCAATATCAGCCTAATGAATTTGCGATTGAGCGAGTTTTTATGGCAAAAAACGCCGACTCGGCATTAAAACTGGGGCAGGCACGTGGCGCCGCCATTGTTGCTGCTACCTGCGCTAATTTACCGGTGGCCGAATACAGCGCGACCCAAATTAAGAGTGCCGTAGTGGGTACCGGACGTGCTCAAAAAACACAAGTACAGCACATGATAAAACAACTGTTAAAATTGCCCGCCGCGCCACAAGCAGATGCAGCGGATGCGTTAGGGGTCGCAGTGTGTCATTTTCATACTTATCAAAGTCTTATTGCTATGGGCGGTAAGGCGAGTAGCAGAACTTACGGAAGATACAAATGATTGGTCGACTCAGTGGGATATTAGCGGAAAAACAAGCACCTGAAGTGGTGTTAGACGTAAATGGTGTGGGTTATGAGCTACAAGTGCCCATGACCAGTTTTTATGAACTCCCCGAACTAAACCAGCAGGTGATGTTGTTCACTCACTTTGTTGTGCGTGAAGACGCGCAGCTACTGTATGGCTTTATTACCAAACAAGAACGGGCATTATTTCGGTTATTGATTAAAACCAACGGAGTAGGTCCTAAATTGGCGTTAACTATTTTGTCGGGAATGACCGCTTCAGAGTTTGTCTCTTGTGTTGAACGTGACGATATTGTGACGTTAGTGAAGTTACCGGGCGTGGGTAAGAAAACTGCTGAACGTTTAGTGATTGAAATGCGCGACAAACTCAAAAGCTTGCTTGAAGCTTCTGTTGGCTCGGAACGTGAATTTATGTTGCAAAGCAACTATAAACCAACACCAGTTGCAGACAGTGCAGAAGAAGATGCCATATCAGCGTTATTGTCATTAGGCTATAAACCCGCCCAGGCCAGTAAAGCGGTTTCTGCGGCATATGCTGATGGCATGAGTTCTGAAACGCTGATTAAAGCGGCATTAAAGTCGATGTTATAACACGTTGAATATACAGACTAGGGTATCTACATAATGATTGAAGCTGATCGCCTGATCCAACCGCAAGTACAAGGTCAAGATGAACAAATTGACCGTGCAATGCGACCGAAAATGTTGGATGAGTACACCGGGCAGGACGATACTCGCGCCCAGCTTAAAGTGTTTATTCAAGCGGCAATCAATCGAGGTGAAGCATTAGATCATATGCTTATTTTTGGCCCGCCAGGTTTAGGTAAAACCACGTTAGCCATGATTGTGGCGAATGAAATGGGCGTGAATATTAAATCGACATCAGGTCCCGTGCTTGAAAAAGCGGGTGACTTAGCGGCGTTATTAACCAACCTTGAACAAGGCGATGTTCTCTTTATTGATGAAATTCACCGATTAAGTCCCGTCGTAGAAGAAATTCTGTATCCCGCAATGGAAGATTACCAACTCGACATTATGATTGGTGAAGGCCCCGCTGCACGTTCCATTAAACTCGATTTACCGGCATTTACGTTAGTCGGCGCGACAACTCGAGCTGGGGCGTTAACTTCACCACTGCGGGCGCGTTTTGGCATTCCTCTGCGGTTAGAATTTTATAATGTTAAAGATCTCACCACCATTGTAACTCGCTCTGCCAAAGTGATGGGATTAGAAATTGATCATCAAGGTGCAATCGAAATTGCTACCCGTTCACGCGGAACGCCACGTATTGCTAACCGATTACTGCGCCGTGTTCGCGATTATGCTGAAGTTAAACATGACGGCATTGTGACTCAAGAAGTGGCTGAATATGCCCTTGATTTACTTGATGTTGATGAACAAGGTTTTGATTACTTAGACCGTAAACTCTTATTAGCGATTATCGATAAGTTTATGGGCGGCCCAGTAGGATTAGATAACGTTGCAGCAGCCATTGGCGAAGACAGAGAAACGATTGAAGATGTACTTGAGCCGTTTTTAATTCAACAAGGCTTTATTCAACGCACGCCAAGAGGCCGAATTGCAACGCAACGGGCGTATGACCATTTTAGTATGGTTAAGCCAGAGTAGATGACATCGAAAAAGAACCACTATTCATTCAGTCATGCGCCTTGTTTAAGCCCTTTTAAACTCTCGCTGAGTCATCACTGAATAACTCAGAATGGTATTAACCCGAGTTGAACTCACTTAGCTGTGACCGTTCATCAATACAGGTTACGATTCGTTTTCTGCCGTGGGTTTTGCCGTTAACGCAAAGACTTGCTGGCAGTACGCTAAATGATGGCGAATGTTATCCAAAAACTGTGAGGCCTGGTAATCCACTAAATACCAATAACTGGCTTGCGTTTGCGGGGTTTCATTATAAAAAAGGGCTTCAGCGGTGATTAAATCATCTTGAGTTGCATACGATAACCAATGCACGCTGGGTAAATTGCTCAACGCAGCTAACAGCGCGTATTGTAATTCGGGCTGTACTGGGCGCTTTGTGGTGACTTGTAATGCTAACGATTGCGCCGTTACCAAGCTAAATGCTGGCTGAGTATCTTGTTTACTGCGACGCACATAATCACTCAATAACACTGCAAATGGATTGATATCAGGCTGCTCAACTCGGGTATCAAGCTCTGCAGGAATGCTTGCTTGATCAATTAACAACTCCGGCCACACAATAGTGTTATGCGTTAAGGTTAATCCTAATGCAAGACGACGTTCCCCAAGCCAATTATGCACCATGCAAGGTAAATACTCATCAGCTGCCAATGATGATGAACGCCTTAATGATGGCATTAACGACATACGTTGTACGGATACTTGTGCTGCGACTATTGTCATTAAAAAGCTAGTCACTAAACCAGAAGATGGCCAACATTTAAGTTGCGGGTTAAGTGTCTCTGCAACTTGCGTTAATAATGACACTAATTGGCCATTATCAGGGTCGTTGTTAACGACAAAAGCATGGCTTGATTCAGCATAAGGTCCATTGCAAATATTGATCACATTGGGCGCTTGATGTTGGGTCGCATTAAACACAAAGGTGTGACCCTCTATGGCAGGTTGCCACTGTCCTTGACCATTACCAATAATGGTCACGTTTTGGTAAGGCAGAATATTTTGCGATTCAGTTGCGACGGGGTTATCAGAAGAAGGCATTATTTCAAGTTCACTTTTAACGTTTCGACATCATGGCGTGTTCATTATCGCTTAAGCTCAATGACACTGCTGAGCGAGCAATTGTAACTCATTGATCTGGCCTAATGTCGAATAACTTAATGAAATCGTAAAAGGTCACACTTATTTAATGCGGATTGGTATTTGGTTAAAAAACCATTCCATTTTGTTACGCTTTAGTATAAATTAAAACAACTGTTTTAATTATTCGTTTAAGAGAACTTTATGTACCCATATCAAGCCCCATTAAAAGACATGCAATTCTTGTTAGAACAGGTTTTTGATGCGCCAACAACGTGGGAACAACTTCCTGCAATGGCAGAGACTGTTGACATGGATACAGCATTGGCCATTTTAGATGAATCAGCCAAAATTAGCCGTGATCTACTACAACCTCTAAATCGCAATGGCGATGAACAGGGCGTGGTTCACAGTGGTAATAACATTATTACCCCAGATGGTTTTAAAGAAGCCTATAACCAGTTCGCCGAAGGCGGTTGGGTAGGTTTATGCGGTGAAGCTGAGTTTGGCGGCATGGGCATGCCTAAAATGTTAGGCGTGTTGGTTGACGAAATGGGCTACAGCACCTGTAACTCTTTCACACTTTACAACTCGCTAACAGCCGGTGCAGCATTGTGTATTCATGCGCACGCAAACGATGAATTAAAGCAAACTTACTTACCGAATTTATATTCTGGCCAATGGGCTGGCGCAATGGACATGACCGAGCCACACGCAGGTTCTGATCTAAAAGGCATCCGTACTAAAGCAGAGCCTTTAGATGACGGCAGTTATTCTATTACCGGCAACAAGATTTTCATTACCGGCGGCGACCAGGATTTAACTGAAAACGTCATTCACTTAGTTCTGGCTAAACTGCCAAACTCGAAAGGTATTTCGTTATTCCTCGTGCCAAAAATCAGTGTTAATACTGACGGTAGCCTAGGTGACGCCAACGGAGTTACTGTGGGTTCAATTGAGCACAAAATGGGCCTTAAAGCGTCTGCCACATGTGTCATGAATTATGATAATGCCAAAGGGTTCTTAGTCGGCGAGCCCGATCGTGGTTTAGTGTGCATGTTCACCATGATGAACTACGAGCGTTTAGCCATTGGTTTACAAGGCTTAGGTAACGGTCAAGCCGCTTATCAAATGGCCAGTGATTACGCCAAAGAGCGTTTACAAGGCGTTGCAGCAGCGGGTTCTGCAACTGGCGCAGTATCTGATCCTATTATTGTCCATGGCGATGTGCGTCGTATGTTACTTACTATTCGCGCCATGACTGAAGCCGGTCGCGCGTTGTCTGTGTATACCGGTAAGCAACTGGATTTAGCCAAGTACGCCAGTGGCGATGTACAAGCAAAAGCGGCACGTTATGTTGGTTTGCTGACGCCAGTTTCAAAAGCGTTTTTAACCGATCGCGGCTTAGATTCAACCGTAATGGGCCAGCAAGTGTTTGGTGGTCATGGTTATATTCGTGAAACCGGTATAGAACAGTTCGTACGTGATACCCGTATTGCCCAAATTTACGAAGGCACTAATGGTATTCAAGCCATTGACTTTTTAGGCCGTAAAATCACTTACGATAATGTGGCCACCTTGACTGAATTTGTTGCTGAAGTGAATGCCAGTCTTGTTGAATTAATTCAAGCGAACCCTGAACATAAAGCTAAGGTGAGTGCGGTATTTGCTGAGTTATTAGTGACAGCCAATTACATCAATGACAATAAGAAAACCCAACCAGCACTAGTGAATTCATGTGCCGTTGATTTCTTAGATGCGTTTGGTTACGCACTTTATGGCTACTTCTGGTTATTAATGGCCGATAAAGCTTCAAGCCATGAAGATGCAACCTTTGCTGCGCAAAAGCAATATGTTGCAGATTTCTATATGGACAAATTGTTGTCTAAATCTCAATACCATTTATCACAAGTTAATCAAGGTGATAAATCTATTATGGCCATGCCAGCAGAGATGTTCTAAACCACTTTCGTGGATAATAGACAACACAATAAGCCTTCCATTAGTAATGGAAGGCTTTTGTACTTATGGCGTTGTTAATGTTGCCAATCGCGTTATTTATTTGCTGCGTTTCCAATAGATAAACGCCACAATCGCAACCAGTGCAATGGCAGGCGACAGATCCATTAAGTGATGAAATAATCCAACACCACCGTGTCCCTCATGTGCCATAGCAAGAGATGGAGTAGTGGCAAGGATAAAGGCAAGTGATAAGTATTTCATGGTGTAGTCCTTTTATTGTGTTCACTTTTGTCGTTATTGTGTGTTTTAACATTACTTGTTCTGTGTCGCGTGAGTCGCTTACAAACCCGTCTTTATGTCTCTAAAATCAATTGCATTAGCATCATGTCTTCACCGTCCGTCACTAAGGTGTTATTGCCACCACAAGCAGGGCAGATAATGGTGCGCTCATTTACCTCAGAGTGTTGCTCGCAATCGCGGCACTGCAACACTAATGGCTGAATATTCATAATTAGCTTGGCGTTATGGCAAATGGTTTCAAGCTTAAAGGTCTCAAATGCTTGAGCTAACAATGCCGGTTCAACACCGCTCAAAATACCAATTTTAAGCTCGACTTGCTCAATGCCTTTGGCATTGTTTTGCAAGGCAAGTGCTTCACATTGTTCCATTAACGACATGACTATCGAATATTCGTGCATTAACAAATCCTGGGGAGTAATTCACCCTGAGGTAAATCTAAATAACGGCTGCTGCCCCACGGGGTGTTTAAAATCACTTTGCCTATTTGATTGTCAGTCACATGACCAATAATGGCTGCCTGTTCGCAATGACCATAACGTTGCATCACTTCAATGACACCCTTTGCAATGTCTTTAGGGACCGACAATAAAAAGGTGCCTTCATTGGCTAAATCATAAGGTTCGAAGCCAAATAGCTCGCACAAGCCTTTGACTTCATCACAGACTGGGATATGAGCTTCATCGACGGTAATACCCACATTAGAAGCCACCGCCCATTCATTTAATACTGCTGAAATTCCGCCACGGGTCGCATCGCGCATGGCGTGGACTTTAACATTGGCAGCCAATAACTGTTCAACAATAGGCCATAGGGTATCGCAGTCACTGCACAGGGAAGACTCAAGGGTTAGGCCATCACGGGCCATTAATATTGTCGCGCCATGTCGGCCTATGTCTCTAGAGACAATAATGGCATCACCTATCTGTAAATTCCGAGCTGAAATATCGGGATTGAGAATGCGTCCGATCCCTGAGGTATTGATAAATATGCCATCAGCACAGCCTTTTGGTACCACCTTGGTGTCACCGCAGACAATTCTTGCTCCCGATTTATGTAACTCTTCAGCCATGCTGTTAACGATGGTTTTGAGGTCATCGATGGCAAAGCCTTCTTCAATAATAAAGCTGCAACTTAAGTATTCTGGTTGCGCAGCCATCATTGCCAGATCATTCACCGTACCTGCGACAGCCAATTTACCGATGTCGCCACCAGCAAAAAATATCGGCGATACGGTAAACGAGTCAGTGGTGAAGGCAATATGGCCACACATGTTCAACTTGGCCGCGTCTTCTTGCGAGGCTAAGATTGGGTTATTAAATGCTGTAAAGAATAAATCGGTGATTAATTGATTCATTTCTTTACCGCCACCACCATGGCTTAGTTGCACGGTCTTTTTAGTTGGCATGTTGCACCTCTCCATAGCGATAATAAGCGTTACAAGCGCCTTCTGAGCTCACCATACAACTGCCTAAAGGCGTTTGCGGTGTACACCCTCGACCAAACACTTTGCAGTCTTTGGGATTGGCTAATCCACGTAAGATATCGCCGCACTGACACGCCTTATGATCATCAATTTCGGTTGTGGGTAATACGTCAACATAGATGCGCTCTGCATCGCGATGCTGATAATCAGGTTTTAAGGCCAGTGCTGATTTAGGTATTGGGCCGAGGCCGCGCCAGCGAAAGCTATCACGCACGGTAAAATAGGTATCGACGAGCTGTTGCGCAGCCAGGTTGCCGTCATAGGTCACCGAGCGGCTGTATTGATTGTCTAAAACGGCTTCGCCAGCCACTTTTTGTTTCACAATGCGTAAAATAGATTCCATCACATCCACAGGCTCAAAGCCTGACACGACAACAGGTGTGTGGTAAGTGTCGACCGCTGCTTGATAGATTTTAGCGCCACTGATGACGCTCACATGTGCAGGGCCAATAAACGCATTTACCTGAGCACGGCTGTCTGCCATCACCGCATCAATTGCAGGTGGCACTAACACATGATTGATATGAAACAGCAGGTTAGGGATGTTTTGTGCTTCAGCCTGGGCAATTAATGCTGCGGTCATCGGCGTTGAGGTTTCAAAACCGATAGCAAAAAAAATCACGGTTTTATCCGGGTTGTCTCGGGCAATGGTTAACGTATCAAGTGGGTCGTAAATCGGCCTAATGTCGCAACCTTTGGATCGAAACTGCGCCAAACTGCCCATTGAGCCGGGCACACGGATCATGTCACCCAGGGTGACTAAAATAACATTGTCCTGACTTGCGAGTACCGCGGCATGGTCAATACGCTCTTTGGGCATAACACACACAGGGCAACCTGGACCATGAATAAAGCGAATATTGTCAGGCAGTAATTGCAATAAACCGTATTTCATAATGGTGTGGGTGTGGCCGCCACACACTTCCATTATATTGATTTGTTGAGTGGTTTTAGCGGCAGTTTGTTTGATAAGCGCCGCCAAATGACCAATCGTTTTTGGGTCTCGAAACCCTTGATAAAAGTCATTAAGGGTGAGCATCACATTGACTCCATTTGCATCTTTTCAACAATCTCTTGGTATAAATCAAGACTGAGTTGCGCATCTTTCTCATCAATTTTATTCATCACAAAACCAATGTGGATCAGTACAAAGTCTCCTAATGCTAATGGTTCAGCCATTAAATGACTGCTAACTCGCCGCCGCACGCCTAGCGTATCGACAGTAACGCTTGCATCATCATGTATTTCAACAATTTTTGAAGGAACGGATAAGCACATAATTAATGCTCCAGATTATGGGTAATCCAATGAGCAAAGGTTTTCATTGAGTCAGGATTTTTCACTGATAAAACGAAGATTTCAACGTTAGGGTTGAGTTTGTGTAACTGTTGTTTGGCTTGTTCAATACTAAAATCAAAGTGGGGCAACAGATCAGATTTGGTAATGACGACCACGTCAGCGCGGCGAAACATCACCGGATACTTCTCGATTTTATCGTCGCCTTCTGGCACCGACAACAACACGATATTTTTATGCGTCCCAACATCATAACTGGCTGGGCACACTAAATTGCCGACGTTCTCAACAAAACAAATATCGATGGGATTAAGGTCGATGTGATGCAACGCCCCATGCACCATAAAGGCATCTAAATGACAAGCTGAGCCAGTTTGAATTTGGTAGGCATTAATCCCTTTAGCGATTAAGCGGTCTGCATCGCGTGAGGTTTCTAAATCGCCTTCAATCACAGCGTATTGTTGTTCAAGGTATTGTGGTAAATGTTCGAGCAGTGTGGTTTTTCCACTGCCAGGGCTACTCATCAAATTAAATGCCGTGACATGATGGGACTTAAAATGATCACGGTTATGCTGCGCTTCAACATCATTTTTATCCAATATTTTATGAATAACCGCTAAGGTTTTTTTGTCGTTTAATTGAGGATTACTGTGAAGTTGGCTGTGATGATGTTCGCCATGAGTATGCTGATGATCAGCATGATCGTGTGTGATAGAACAACCGCAATCTTTGCACATGTTTTTTCCCTAATATGACTTATCTTTTAGCTAGTGTCGGTTAAGTTAGATAACGATTCTTTGATGCACGTCAGCTTTTGATAAAAACAAAGAGAACAAGCGCAGTATCTGCGCGATAATGTGATCTGCGCCACAGCCTTAACAGCAAAAGTAATCCCCCTAAGTAAGCGATGTCTCTGCTGAATTTGTTGATGTTTTAGGCGCAAATAAATGCACGCCATACCACAATTGGCCAAGTGCAATGCCGCCGTCATTAATGGGTACATGTTGGCTGGTTAATACCTGATGATTAGCGCGTTTACTTAGGGTTAAACATTGACTGAGTAAGGTTTTATTTTGAAATACACCGCCACAAAATACTTGCGGGTAGTCACGATATTCTTGAGCGACACTATCAATCTTATCTGCTATTTCAGCCATAAATTGCCAGCATAGTTGTTGAGTGAGGTAAGGTGTTGTTAACGCGGAATCTTGTTGATGCGCTGCTAGCACCAGTTGAGTAATAAATTGACTGCTATGCCATTGAATAACCTGGCTGCCTTGCGCTGTAGAGGCGGGATGTTGCGCTAAGCTAATCTGATTTAATGCATTATGGATCCCACTGTCTTTGGCGGTGTGTAGTTGTAAATATTGATTAGCCGCCGTTTCAATCATCATGCCGGCCTGGCCTTCATAGTCATTATGTTCAAGTAAATTAAGCCCGACAGCCAATGCATCAAACAAGCGCCCAACCGAACGACACGCAATACAATGACTGTTGTTACGCCATAATCGGTGCAAATTGGTCACGGTTTGCTCGCCTAAATTAATAATTGCCTTAATGGGCAATGCCAACACTTGCTCAAGCGATAACTGTTCAAATAACAGTGCCAACAAAATGCGTACTGGCTGTTTAATGGCTTGCTCACCGCCGATTAATTTGAACTCACTAAAATGGGCTAGGGTAGTAAAGCCGTTAATATCGGCGAGCATCACTTCGCTGCCCCATAACACACCGTCGTCGCCCAACCCCGTTCCATCAAAGCTCACACCAAACACCGGTGCCGTCTGTTGATGCACCGCCATTACCGCTAATACGTGAGCATAATGATGCTGAATGCCCACGCATTGTTCGGCAGGCATCGCATGGCGCTGTTGGTAATCCATTGCCCATTGGCTTGGCGCATATTGCGGGTGTTTATCATGGATAATATGACTCGGGCTAAAATCATATAAACGCTTAAACGTGGCTAAGCTTTGATGAAAGTATTGCTGTGCTTCAAGGCTAAATAAATCACCAATGTGCGGCGATAACATCATGCAATGATCAACCCCAAAAGCGACCGCGTTTTTTTGCTGTGCGCCCACGGCTAATAACGAATGTGTACCGGCATTAATCTTTACTGGATCTGAAATATTAATGGTTAATGGTGCGTAGCCTCGAGCTAAGCGGATCACTTGCAATTGCTGGTCAATCACCTGCACCACACTGTCGTCACAGGCGTTAATAATCCCTCGATTATGATCCAATATGGCATCAACCACATGGCCTAAATGCTGTTCTATCTGTGCTTTATTGCCAATAATGGGTTCACCACTGCGATTAGCACTAGTGGCGACGATTGGGTTATCTAATTTGTTCATCAGCAAGTGGTGTAGCGGTGTATAAGGCAAAAATACCCCTAGCCTATCAATCCCCGGCGCTAACTGTTCACTTAAGCCCAGTGAATTTTGGGTGTGTTTGTACATCAAGGTGATCGGTTTTTCTGCACTGTTTAACACAGTCCACTCAGTGTCATTTCCATAGACACACTCATGTGCCTGACTAAGGTCTTTGACCATAATCGCAAGAGGCTTAGCTGGGCGTTGTTTGCGTTTACGCAGCTCGCGTACCGCGTCATCATTACTCGCATCGCACACTAAATGAAACCCGCCTAATCCCTTAATGGCCACAATGGCCCCACGTTTAATTAGCTCAGCGGTTTGCGATAAAGCATCGTCATTATTTAATGCGCTGAATGTGGGATTCAATATACTTAATTGCAACTGTGGCCCACATTGCGGGCAACTGACGGGTTGCGCATGGTAGCGGCGATCCAGTGGATTCGTATAAGCATTATGGCAATGCACGCACATATCAAAACCCGACATGGCCGTGTTACAGCGGTCGTAGGGTAACGCCTTAATGATGGTGTAGCGCGGGCCGCAATTGGTGCAGTTAGTGAAGGGATATTGAAAGTGTCGATTACTGGGGTCTTGTATTTCGTCTACACAATCCTGGCAAATGCTTTTGTCGGCCGATATGGCCACATTGGCATGTTCGCCCGCTAATGTCTGGCTTTCAATAATACTAAATTCACTAAACGCAGACAGCGTTGAGATAGGGTTTTGTTCAATGGAATCGATGCGAGCAAGTGGTGGTGGGTTGTGCTGTAAGGTTGCTATAAAGGCGTTTATAGTGGCTTCATCGCCTTGTAATTCAATGGTCACACCAAGGTGATTATTGAGCACAGAGCCAAGCAAATTGAGGTCTTTGGCCAAGCGATATACAAAGGGCCTAAATCCGACCCCTTGTACAATTCCTTTCACCACAATGATCACTTGTTGCACTGTTTTCATTCACATTCCGCTGTTAAATTAACCTAAGTTCGGGATAAGAGATGAACTTATACTATTTAAAATCATCAGGTTAATCTACCTCGCTTTCATGCTTGTCATTTGTTCTGCTAACAAGGCGAATTGACGCGTCAATAGCTAGCCTATTGCAAGTCGATTCAACGCAGTTAGCTGGGCAAAGGACTGCTTGAAAGGCGTTTATTATCCCGAATTGAGGTTAAATTAGACAGTGCTATTTTAGCGTTTATCCGCGACGTTGTTTGAGATATAGGCCACCAATTGCGATATTAACCCCATCGAGATCGAGTAACGGATTGACCACCAGCGGAAAGTTTTTACCAATGCGCAGCTGTACTCGTTCTGCCAATACCGGGTTTGCAAATTCATTACCGGCGACCACGAGTTTCTTAATCCCGATGTTTTGATCGACATGCTCAATCCAGTGGCTTAAGTAATCGGCAAACGAATCATGAAACGCAAAAGCAAGCTTGGCTAAATTGGTATCACCCGCCAATTTAAAGCTCATCAATGAACCTAAGGTTTTACACCAGTTGAGGCTACGGTGTGCCATGCCTTTAGTTAACGGAAAATCAATTCGTGGTGCATTATTGCCTTGGTAAGACATTGCTAGCGCGATAAATTTATCGGCTAGTTCACTTACGCATTTTTGTTGGCTGTGTTTGTCCTGGCTTGGGCCCGCGCCAATAATTAATGCCGCGACAGCCATTAATTGACTCAATGCACCATCGCTTGGCAACAGCTGTAAATCCAGTAATTGATTGTATTCTCGCGGGTGCAATTGCTTAAATTTATCGAGTACATTCTTTTGCGGTGAGTCCGACAAACTGTGACACACCTCGTAACCACTGCCTGGTAGCATAGGCAGTTCAAAAAATAACTCGGCCTCGCTGTGTCCATCTACGGTGACAATTTGGCTGGGATGGTGTTTATTGAAATACAATATCGCCGCATTTTTCACAAACTGCGCTTTAGTATGATGCTCGTTGCTATGATGACGTAATAAACCCGCAGATAACGCACATAAGCTCATACTGATGTCTTCGCCCGGTTCGCCTTTATCAATGGCATGTTCAAGCGTGTTGTAATGTTCAGACTCCATTAAGGCATTGGCAGGTTTATCCTGTGCCTCTTTAGCGAGAGACAGTTTAGCCTGAGAGAGATTAGTCTGAGATAGTTTGGGTAACGTCACCACATGCCATTCAAGCAGGCGTTTAGTGCTTTTAACCAAAAACTTGTATTGACTTGTCTTGTAATTATTTTCGTCGTGTAAGCAGGTTAAGTTATTGGGTAGCGGTATATGACCATCGGTTAAACTGGTTATGGGTAACCAGTAATGGCTGATACTGGCTAAGCGTAAAGGCAGATCCATTTTGGTATTGTCTACGGTGTCCTGGTTAACATACAACCAGTGCACGCCTTTTTGACGAAGCATTTCTGTTAATATCACCAATAAACGGTTTTCAGCAAATTGGATCTCGTACAAAGGCGCATGGAGGCTAGGGTGATCGCTACAAGGCCGAACGCGTAACAGTGGTTTTTCTATGCTGGACAACGCCAATACCTGGCTGTCGGTGACGCAAAATTGGCTGTTAAGCGAGTTGGGATTACACACTAATATCCGCGGCCTTTGGTACCGGGCTTGCTTGTTGCTGGGCGAGAGCGCCAAGGTGATACCGAGCATAGGTAACGTTAAGGTTTTTTCGCTCAGTAAATTATTGGCCATTGCGGCGATGTCTAAATGAGTTAACGATTTTAACTCGCGGCTTAACTTGTAATGGCCTTTGCAGTGTTCACACGCGAGGTTAATGTCGCCAAAATGGGGGTGTTGATTATCGCCAAATTGAGGCTGACAATGCTGACAAAAGTACAGCGGTAAACCTTGATGTTGTTTAACATCAAACGGTTTAGTTTGGCCCGTTTTAGCCTCTATACGTTTAATTTCAGTTTTTTGCAGCCAAACTGACAATAAAAAATCACTCGCGATATCATCCGCTAATGCTTCAAGTTCAGCCTGGGTTGCATACGCTTCTATAAAATAACAAATCGAATCGTTATCTTGTTGATGCTCCATGCCAATCGATATGGCCAGTTCAGTACGTTGAAGATAGTCATTACATAAGTGCTCATATAACGTCACAGGACGCTGACAGATAAAATCGAACCTAAGGTTATGCATCGACATAGCAACCTCGCTTATAGGCGTCGGGGATCACTTGGCCGATAGCAATATCAGCCACACAGTCATAGGTAAAGCCAAGGGATGTGATGTGCGCGAGTAACGCTTTTTCCATGGTCGGGATTGCGTTAAGCAGGTGAGTGGTGAGCCCGAGCACCATAGGTTCAATAACAGTTGGTGTTACGCCTAACACAAAGGTGTGTGGCCGGTCGCCAACAATGTCCATCATATTGAGAGTTTGCAGCATTTCCACTTCGTGGGCACTGCCTTGCCAGTCTATTTCGGCTGGCGCATGGTCAAAATCAAAAAAGTAAACTTCACCGGGGCCGACGCCCACGCTATTGACGGTATCCACCACGATTAAATGATCATACTGACAGATTATAGGAATAAGCCCCTGTGCCAGGGTGCCACCATCCATAATATCCAGTTGATATTGCGTGTGGTTAAATTGATATTTATCTTTGATATAATTGACAAAATGTACGCCGACACCCTCGTCGGCGTACAATACATTGCCTATACCTAACAGCAATATTTTTTTCACAATAATAGATTCACCTTATTTATGAACTTTGTGATAGTCATAACCAGACACAATCGAATCGACTGAATTATGCTTAAAGCGAATACCAGACCACACCGCCATATACATATGGATCACCACAAAGATGACGAACGCCCATGTTAAGTAGTGATGGTAAATCCGCAAGGGGGCTAAACCACCACACAGGCCGGTTATCCAGGCAGATACATCACCTAACATTCCACCAATACCCAAATGATACACATTGGCGTACAGCACTAAGCCAGTGATACACATAATCAAAGCGACAAACGAAATGGCCACGTAAGTCATAAATTGTAATGGCCCGTAAACCCCAGCTTTGTGTAAACTGCCCATCCAAAAATAAGACTTTACTTGCTTAATCCAACTTCGAGGCGATAGCACATCTTTAAATGATCGTCTTTCATGGTCAATACGACTAAAGAAAAACAAGTAAAAACGCACTAAGGTAATACTGGTTAACAAAAAGCCAAAAATGATATGGGCAAAGCGGATCCAACCTTGTACCAATACATCAGTGTTTTCAGGCGCCACTAAAAATGGCCACGAGATATAAAACCCGGTGATCACTAATACCAAAATAGCTAATGCCCTAAGCCAGTGAAATATTCGAATCGCTGGCGTAAATATCAGCTGCCGATTATGGGTTGCGATATGTTCCATACTGTTGTCCCTCCTAATCCATCACCTTAATTAGAACCCATTTGGATCAATTTTAAATTGACCTAAAGTGTGTTTTTTGTAATCCATCACGTGGACAGAACACGCCATACAAGGGTCAAACGAGTGGATAATACGGATCACCTCAAGTGGCCTGGTTGGATCTTCCAGTTTTAGGCCAATAAGTGATGCTTCATAAGGTCCCATTTTGCCATTAGCATCAACAGGGCCTGCATTCCAGGTCGTCGGTACCACAGCTTGATAGTTTTCAACCTTGCCATCTTTAATGCGGATCCAGTGACTTAACATGCCGCGCGGCGCTTCAATCATCGAATAACCTTCGTAGACTTTGCTTGAGTCAATTTCTGGTTTTACGTAGGTGGATTCGTCAGATTGAATATTGGTCAACAGGGCATCAAAAGTGGTTAAACTGGCTTGACCGACTAATACAGTTTGCAACATGCGTGCAGCGGTGCGGCCCAAAGTGGTAAACAGCGCATCTAACGGCAGACCGGTGCGAGCCAGTAAGCCATCAACTGCATTCACCACGGTTTGATTGCCACGAGCGTAGTTCACTAATAAACAGGCAAGTGGGCCTACTTCAATCGGCTCGTCTTGATAGCGAGGCGACTTAACCCACGAGTATTTTCCGTCACCGTCTAAGGTTGGTAATTTGCCGTAAACCGTGTCGCGTTCCACAAACCCCGTGTAATCAGGAATGGTGGTGCCTTCATAAGGATGTTGTGGACCGTCAGCTTTATACCAGGCGTGGGTTACATCCTCGCGAATAAGGTCTGGGTTTATGTCCATCACATTGGCTAAATCACCTTTGATGATGACCCCTTGATTAAACAAGAATTCACCGTCAGCCATGATAAAGTCATCGCCACACAAGAAGCTGTTCACGTTCACGCCGCCAAGTACACTGGCTTCGGTGCCAAAGGCTTCAGCCGCCATAACAATATCTGCCTGGTAAGCGCGCTCAATAAAGTCTTGTACTATCGCGTGTTTTTGTTTCCATTCTTGCAAACGAGCCGGGCTTAACATGTCGCGTACTGAGGTTACGCCGCCCACCACAATAGACTGTGGATGTGGCGATTTTCCGCCAAAAATAGCCAGCATTTCGGCTGCAACACGTTGTACTTCTAATGCTTTTAAGTAATGCGATAACGCAATTAAGTTTTGTTCAGGGCTAAAGCGATACGTGCCATTACCCCAATATGCATTGGCAAATGGCCCCAGTTTTCCGGTTTCGACCAGGCCTTTCACTCTGGCTTGCACGGCCTTTAATTCGCCTTCACCGGCTGCAATCGGGGCGTCTGAATAATTCATTGCCACTTTGGCTGCAAGAGCTGGGTCGGCACTTAAGGCCGAGACCACATCAACCCAATCTAATCCGTGTAAATGATAAAAATGCACAATATGATCATGCATATACAAAGATGATTGCATCAAACTGCGTAAGTATTTTGCATTCAGCGGGATCTTAACGCCGAGGGCATTCTCAACCGCTTCAGTACCACAGCGATAATGCGAATAGGTACACACGCCACAAATACGCTGCACAATTAAGCCCACATCCATAGGTGTGCGACCTTTTAATATCACTTCAATACCGCGCCACAAGGTCGATGATGACCAGGCTTTAGTGATGACATTATTGTCATCCACTTCCACTTCTACGCGTAAATGGCCTTCGATACGGGTGATAGGGTCGATTACGACACGTTTACTCATGATTAATCCTCCAAAGGCTTAGCAAATACGCTAGCAACTGCATGGGCGCCAATACCAACAACGGTCGCACCTAAAATGACCGCTCCAATCGTGTCTGCGGTGGCATCAATGCCATGTAAAAGTTGACGTCCTAGCGGTTTTTCAAAATCCGCCATGTCATCCCAAAAATTCGGTTCAGAACAGCCCATACAGCCGTGACCCGCTAATACCGGCCAACTGGTGTGATGATTAAAACGCTCGGTAGGGCAATTGTTATAGGTATAAGGGCCTTTACAACCCACTTTGTATAAGCAGTAACCTTCTTTGGCACCTTCATCGCCAAATTCTTCAACAAACTCACCAGCATCAAAGCGGCCACGACGTTCGCAGTTGTCATGCACCCTTGCCCCATAAGCCCATTTAGGACGATTAAACATGTCCAGTGCAGGTAACTTACCAAACATAATGAAATACATTAGCGTACCCACAATGTTCTTTTCGCTGGGTGGACAACCGCCCAGGTTAATCACGGTTTTGTTGACCACTTCATGCAGGCCTTTTGCGCCCGTTGGGTTTGGCGCCGCAGCTTGTACGCCACCAAATGCAGCACATGTGCCGACCGAAATAATTGCGGCAGCATTTTCAGCGGCTTCTTTAACGATGTGTAATCCGGTGTGGCCTTTACAGCCCACGGTTAAATACGCACCGTTATTGGCGGTTGGTACCGCGCCTTCAACGGCGAGTAAGTAACGGCCTTTGTAGGTTTCAAGTGCATGCTCAAGGTTTTCTTCAGCTTGCCAACCCGAGGCGGCCATTAAGGTTTCGTGATACTCAAGCGAGATATGATCAAAAATAAGGCTGTCGAGGTTAGGGGAGTCGGTGCGAATGAGCGACTCAGAGCAACCGGTACATTCAGCCAAGTGCAGCCAAATTAACGGCACTCTGTCGGCTAACTCAGCAGCTTCAGCGACCAAATTACTAAAGGGTAAGGGCAAGGCAAACATTGCGGTGACCGAAGCGGTCCACTTAATGAAGTCTCGGCGAGATATGCCAATGTCGGCCATTTTTTGTTGTAATGTCTTGGGCTGACGCTGGGCAAATTGGCGTAAATAGTCAAGGCGCTCTTGGCCTTGCTTATAAAGGGCTGCATGTGTGTCCATGTTGATACCTTCTGCTTAATTTAGCGCGGGGCTAATAAATAGTTGCATTCCATCAGTATCAATATTAAAACTCGGTTAAAAAACCTCTTTGATGTAAATCAAATTGTGAGAAATCCCCTTACCATAAGTATGGTAATTACGTCGAATTCATGATGTTGATCAAGTTAACAAAAATCAAAGCGGACAAATTGTCTCAATTAGAAAATATTCAATACTGTGATCGCGCACTTGTTAGCCAAGTTTGATTCACTCAATTTGAATTGATATTGTTTCGAAGAATTACACGAGGTTAAGTTATCCGCCATTAACCTTGTTTTCTCAGGGTATTAACCCTAAAGTGTCGGCTTGTATCGATAACGATCCAATGACACGTATAAAACAAGCACAAATAGGTAGCAGGTTTGATAGATAAAATAATGTTAGCCATCGATTTTCTTCTCAATCACAAATTATTATTCACCGCATTGATCATTGTGCTTATCTCATTGATTAAACAATTCATCATTTCAACCATACGCGGTGATGTCGCCTTTTTGTCAGACGTGCAGCGCAAATGGATGTCGCGTACCAAAAATGGCATTTTTATTTTAACCATCATGATTTTGTTCATGCTTTGGCAAACTGAGGTGAGCAAATTTGCGTTATCAGTCACCGCTATCGCCATCGCGTTTGTGATTGCATCCAAAGAAATCATTTTGTGTTTTACCGGCTCAATACAACGCGCGAGTTCACGGTCGTTTGTCATTGGTGATTGGATTGAAGTGGGTAATATTTACGGCCAGGTTATTGAACATAATTTAATGGCGACCGTTATCCAAGAAATTGATTTAGAAAATGGCCAATACCATTTCACGGGTAAAACGGCCACATTACCCAACAGCATGTTTTTTACTTATGCCGTTAAAAATCATAATTTTATGAAGCGATATGTGTATCACCATATCACTATTACCGTTGCAGAATTTGTCAATCTGTATCCTTTGTTCCCTGAATTAACCACCAAAATTGACGCTTATTGTGAAGACTTTATCGAAGTCGCTCGTCGTTACAACGGCGTGATAGAAAAACATGCAGGTGTAGATTTACCCGGTAGTGAACCGCATATTCACGTTACCAGTGGCGCTACAGGTGAACAAAACGTCAATATCATGATTTTTTGCCCAACAGAGCGGGCAATCGAATTAGATTACCAAATAAGACAAGATTTTATGGAAGCGTTCCAGCAACGGTTTCACGCACAACCTAAAGGCTAGACCGTCATGTCAATCACATCACGCTAATAGCAAAGGTGAGTCACTCAAGCTAGTAACTCAGGTTAATAGTTCAGGTTAATAGTTCAGGTTAATAGCTCAGGCTAATCGCTTTGACAAATAACCCAGAAAAATTCAGCGGGTATGTATGATTAACTCATGCATACCCGTTTTCATTTTTAGGCAATTAAGATGGTAAAGCGATAATAAGTTATTGAGTAAGGGTCTTTTTCGCAAACTTGATATAGATAAACAGTGACAACAAAATTATCCCGCCGCCAATCAGCTTTTGTGGTTCAACGACTTCACCGAGTAAACTGACAGAGAGTAATAACGTCCAGATGGGTTCAAGGATCATAATCAACGACGCTTTCTCAATCTTAACGCTAAATTGTCCCACGGTTTGCGCTAAGTAACGTAAACAGGTGGCGATGAGTGTCGACACTGCAAACCAAAACACAATATGGCTATTTAACTCGACACTCTCAGGATTAACAATCAGCATCACAATCAAACCGGCAACGCCTATCATAAACAGTTGCACGCAAATTGACGTGAGCGGTTTAGTCTTGTTCAACACTTGTTTGTTTAATACAAAATGCAGCGACAATAACGCCGACGATAACAAGAAAAACCATTGGCTTTTATCAATAACCCAACCGTTAGTTAAGGTGAGTAACATAATGCCAATGCATGTTACGGGTAAGGTGAGCCAGAAAATGCGCGGAGGCTTGACTTTAAACAGTATCCACGAAATAAACGGCGCAATAATCATTGCCAGGCTCATGATAAATGCACCTACCGACAATGTATTAGAAATTGAAATAGCATAGACCCACACCTCAATTGAAGCGGCCAATACTACGCCGACAGCACAAAGCGACAATACTTGTTTGAGCCTCAAGGCGAAGACTTGTTTATAGCAAAAGGGCAATAAAATAATACTGGCGAGTAAAAAGCGCGCCGTGACAAAGCTGACACCAGGCACTTCTAAAATCACAAATTTAGAGGCAATCCACCCCACACCGGCCAATATCGTCGACAGTAAAATGAATAACTCGCCACGGTAAGAGGGTGTGTTTAACACAATATGACTTCCAATACACAGGCAGGCTTTTGCAATATGCCAATAAACAGTGGTCAATAGTAGCAAATACGTCTGATTTAGTGATAGCTAAAATATCGATAAGCGACTCACATGAGTCGCTTATTTTCATTGCATTATTAACTTGGGCTGTACTCAGGGTAATCTGTTAAGCAGGGTGAGATCGTGAACGTTTTTTGAACTTCTGATATTTTCACCCAATAAATGAGACTGTTAAAGTATGATAACTTATCAATTTAATCATTTTTTGTTATCGATACTAATCAAATTATCGTAACAGGCAGGTCATGGCGTTAGGCTTTTATAATGATTATTCATCGTCAATGATCATCGCTTCTTTAATCTCATCACTGCTAAATCCCTTACGTGACAAATAAGCGTAAGCTTTCGATTTTTCTTTGTAATCAGCCAGGTTATAGCGTTTTTTAGCCAGCTCGTTTTTACAGCTTAGGTAAAAATCGATATCATCAGATAGGCTAAGTTGATACACGGTTTCTTCAAACTCAGTCACATCAATGAGCCGTTGTTTGAGTTCTTGCAAAATCAGGGTTTTGCCTTTGCCTTTATTAAACAGCTTAACGATTTCTCTGCTCAAATCGGCTTTGTCTGCTTTGATGGCCAATTTTGATCGCAAGCCATCACGCTCGGGATGTTGGGCTAAGGCGTGATCAATTTCTGATCGCGAAAATCCTTTAGTGGTCATTTGTGCGTAAACTTTCTCTTTGCTGGTGGCATCAAAGTGTTCAAATTTGTTTTGTAATCTCGCGCTCGCCATTTCCAACGGGTCGACATTTTGTGCATGCATAACATGTTCGATGGCGCTATCTATTTCTGCCATCGCAATGCCTCGCTGTTGTAACTTACGTTTTATCGCACCAGAACCAATTTCATTGCTAAACGCTAACTCGCAATAACGGATGGCAAATTCGGTGTCTTGTTTTAAATAGCCACCTTCTATCAGCCTGGCTAATACCGTATCAATCCATTGTTGATTGTCCGTTTTGCGCTCAAGTTTGTTGCGGATTTCATTAATGGTGAAATCTTGTTGTCCAAGGTGCCAATACGCACTGTTGAATACATTATCGATAGTTTTGGCTTGTCGAAGTGGCGGGCGCTGCATAATGGTGTGTAATTATAGAGTGATAGTTAATTTAACCACATTCTAGCAGAATGTGGCCACAGCATAGATGCAAATCGGCTCCTTATCTCACTCATGCTTATGGTGTTGTAAGATGATCAACAACGTACGCTTTGTTTTTAGCCATAAACCACATAATGCTGGCTAACGCGCCAATGCTAAATTGAATAATCCCTAAGCTGTGAATTAAATTATCTGGGTGCAACGAATCTTACACTCCAATTGATTACAATTTATTTAATATCAACAATTAACGTTGAACATTTATTTTGCTTCAGAATGGGTTAAGGAAGGTTAAGGCGTCGAAGATACTTGGCAAGCAATCACTCACTTTTATAGATTAAAAAATGTTGTTATATAGGTGTTTACATTAAATTACATTGCGATGACATAGCTTTACAGCACCCCATGTAAAATGATTCAGTAGCTAGTGTGTTAAATACTTAAAAATTGAAGCATCACTTTGGGCGTTAACCTTTTCTCCCTTTAAATACCAAGATAACTTATTGTCATTTAACCATGTTTTACAACATGATTAATTAACATACTCACTTTTATTGTTGTATCTGTGGATGTAATTAAAACATGAAAAAAACCAGTATAAAAAAACTGACTCTCCTGATCGTTGTCATAATACTCATTATCGCAGGTGGCGCATATTTTGTTTTTGACAGCGATAGCTCTGCGCCTAATTATGCGACAGAGTCGGTCCAACGTGGCAATATTGAAAGCAGTGTGTTGGCTAACGGCATGCTTCAAGCGTCTAAATTCGTGAGTGTAGGCGCGCAGGCTTCTGGCCAAATTATCAATTTACCTGTCGCATTAGGTCAACAGGTAAAACAAGGTGAGTTAATTGCTCAAATTGACAGTTTAACTCAGCAAAATAAATTGAAAGAAGCCATTGCCTCACTCACAAGTAATGAAGCTCAATACCGAGCAAAGCAAGCGCAGATAAACCTAGCTCAACAAGAATTTAATCGCCAAAAATCGATGTTAGCTGACAATGCGAGCTCAAAAGCAGATTATGAGTCAGCACAAGCTACGCTATTGGTATATCTAGCTGAACTCGACCAGCTAAAGGCTCAACAAGAACAGGTCAAACTCAGTGTAGAAAGCGCACAACTAAACCTTGGCTATACCACAATTAAAGCGCCAATGGACGGCATGGTGGTCTATACCGCTGTCACAGTGGGGCAAACTGTTAACTCAACTCAATCAACTCCAACCATCGTTGAGCTAGCTGACTTAACTAAAATGACGGTAAAAGCAAAAATTTCTGAAGCCGATGTGATTAAAGTTAAGCCAGGGCAAGCGGTCTACTTTACCATTTTGGGTCAGCCACAAAAACGCTTCAACGCGACCTTACGCGCCATTGAACCAGGGCCAACCATTATGGATGGCGACGATAGCAATATGACCTCAAGTGATACAGATGCTATTTATTATAATGGGCTGTTTGATGTAGAAAACCCTGACGGTATTTTGCGTATTGGTATGACCGCGCAAGTCTCTATTATTCTTGAGCAGGGCGAAGATGTGATTTTAGTGCCATCACAAATACTGCAACCTAATCATGGGAAAAGACCTGGCTTTAGAGTACCGGTTTTAGTTAATGATGAAATTGAATATCGTAATGTCACTGTTGGGATCAACAATAAAGTGAATGCTGAAATTACGAAAGGGCTTGAAGAAGGCGATCAAATTATACTCGGAACAGGAGGTTCAACCGATACTGTTAGTGCCCGTAGAGGCAATCGCCGTTCACCGATGGGATTTTAAGTTATGAATGAATCTTCTTTACTTAATATCTCAGGTGTTTACCGCTCTTTTAGTGCGGGCGAGCAACAACTCACCGTACTCAATGACATTAATCTCGACATTAAACGTGGCGAAATGGTGGCCATCGTAGGAGCCTCTGGTTCGGGGAAATCCACTTTAATGAATATTTTAGGCTGTTTAGACAAACCGTCTAAAGGTCAATATTTCATTAATGGCCAAGATACTTCCACCATGGATGCTGACCAATTAGCGCAATTACGCCGCGAACATTTTGGTTTTATCTTTCAGCGTTATCATTTATTGGGCGATCTTGATGCCGTCGGTAACGTTGAAATCCCCGCAATTTATGCCGGTAAAGATAAAAAACAGCGCACCGAACGTGCCAAAGGTTTATTGTCTCGTTTAGGCCTTGCTGATCGACTTGACCATAAACCCGGCCAACTCAGTGGCGGGCAGCAACAACGTGTCAGTGTGGCGCGAGCACTGATGAATGGTGGCGACGTTATCTTAGCCGACGAACCCACGGGGGCACTTGATAGCCATAGCGGTAAAGAGATGATGAACTTGCTGCAAGAGCTTCATCAAGATGGTCACACTATTATCTTAGTGACCCACGACATGGACGTTGCCAATTTTGCCGACCGAATAATTGAACTTAAAGATGGTGTTATTATTCGTGATGTTGTAAATAACCAGTCAACAACACATAAAGTGTTGCCAGAGGTAAGCACGACCATTACCTCATGGTTAAACTGGGACCGTTACATCGAAGCCTTTAAAATGGCATTAATCGCCATGTTATCGCATCGATTACGTACTTTTTTAACCATGCTTGGCATTATTATTGGTATTGCATCTGTGGTTTCTGTGGTGGCACTTGGAGCAGGTTCGCAACAATCCGTGCTTGAAAACATCAGCGCGATGGGAACCAACACTATCGATGTTCGATCTGGTAGCGGTTTTGGCGACAGACTTGCGGCCAAAATCAGAACCTTAACGGCTCAAGACAGTGAATCACTTAAAGTATTGCCCTATGTAGACAGTGTGACACCTTCAATTAGTAGCGCGGGCACTATTCGTTATGGCAATCAAGCCGTTTCAGCGAGTTTCAGTGGTGTGGGGGTTGACTACTTTAGAGTACGTGGATATTCATTAGCGGACGGCCAATTTTGGGATGACACCAGCGAAACTGACATGGCACAGCAAGCGGTGATTGACGATAATACACGTAAGTCGTTGTTTTCTGATAGTTCAGCCATCGGTGAAGTGATTTTTCTCAATGACTTACCGGTTCGTATAATTGGTGTAACCAAACCCCAAGAAAGTGCGTTTGGTAGCAGTGACTCACTCAATGTTTGGGTACCTTATACAACGGTATCTGCTCGTATGGTCGGTCAACAATATCTTGACAGTATTACTGTGAGAATCAATGAATCAGCGTCAAGTAGTGCTGCAGAGCAAGGCATAATTGCATTATTAAAAATGCGCCATGGAACCGAAGACTTTTACACCATTAATACGGATACAATTCGAGAAAGTATCGAAAAAACCTCGCAAACTATGACACTACTGATTTCAGCAATTGCAGTGATTTCGCTTATCGTAGGTGGTATTGGAGTAATGAACATTATGTTGGTGTCTGTTACCGAACGTACTCGAGAAATCGGTGTGCGTATGGCCGTGGGAGCAAGGCAAAGCGATATATTACTTCAATTTTTAATTGAGGCTGTTTTGGTGTGTTTGTGTGGTGGTGCTGTTGGGATCGGGCTTGCCTACTTAATTGGCCAAATATTTGCCATTAGCGGGGGGAGTTTTCAAATGATTTACTCTACAGCATCGATTGTCGCTGCGTTTGCCTGTTCAACCTTAATTGGTATTTTGTTTGGCTTTTTACCGGCCCGCAATGCCGCACAACTCGACCCTGTAGATGCTTTAGCGAGAGAATAATAATGATAACCCCAAGTTTTACACTCAAACTGACTAGCATTGCATTGTGCCTATCGCTCACCAGCGCCTGCAGTAGCCTGACTCACACTGATTTTACACAACCCGACGTGACGATACCTGATAGTTGGCAAAGTGTTAGCGTTAATCAACAAGTCAAACTCGATCCTTGGTGGCAACGTTTTAATAATCCAGAGCTCAATCAACTCATAGAGCAAGTGCTATTAACCAATAATGATTTAGCGCTCGCGACGTTAACATTACGTCGCGCAAGGCTGCAAGCTGGCTTAACCGATACACAAAGTTACCCACAAATTAATGCTAACGTAAATGGTGCTACAACAAAGCCTCTAGAGGGTGGAGCTAGCACAAGCGAATATGGCACTAAATTATCGCTCAGTTACGAACTGGATTTATGGGGCCGAGTTTCTGCCGATATGGATGCAGCTAAATGGACCAGTTTAGCCAGTGAACAAGACAGAGAAAGCACTGCACAAAGTTTAGTGTCCACCACGGCAATATTGTATTGGCAAATTGGATACCTTAAACAAAGTATTACCCTTAGCCAAAATAGTATTGATTATGCACAGCAAACCTATGATCTTGCTGAACAACAATACCGTTCAGGTGCTGTGTCACAACTGAATGTATTTGAAGCAAAACGTAGCTTAGCAGGGCAACAGGCGAGCCATAGCGAACTTGAGCAGCAACTCGTTGAAGCGCAAAATGCGCTAGCTATTTTATTTAATCAGCCACCCGCTAAAATGGCCATAAACATTAATCAGCTGCCAGATGCTGAACTGCCCAGTATTGCAGCAGGTATTCCTGCAGATGTGTTAATTCGCAGGCCTGATGTGAAATCAGCACTGTATGAACTTAAATCTGCTTATTCAGTAAAAGATGCCACGTTTGCTGGGTATTTACCTACGTTGTCGCTGTCAGGTTCTTTAGGGACATCATCAACCGAGCTGAAAGAATTATTACAAAATCCCATTGGTACGCTGGGAGCCAATTTACTGTTGCCATTTGTACAATGGAATGAAATGCAATTGTATAAAGAGCTTGCCACAGTTGATGTGCAATCCGCTGTAGTGACATATAGGCAAACGTTATACAACGCCTTTAAAGAAGTCGATAACGCGATTTCTGCACGGCAACATTACCAATATCAAGGATTAAAACTCTCTGAACAATATCAAGCGGCAACGTCTGCGGAGCGCATATACGCCAGCCAGTATCGTAATGGTGCAGTCAGTATTCAAGATTGGTTAAATGCACTAGAAACACAGCGCAGCGCCGAAGTCTTTCTGTTAGCCAATCGCTACAACCTATTTAGTGCACAAGCTACGTTGTATCAAGCTCTTGGCGGCAGTGATATTGCTCCAGCGGTACAGGATCAATAAGCTGAATAAATGAGTCATTGAAATGACAATTTAGGTAATACCAATTCCATTAATTATCTGGTCATTCAGCGGGAGTTCTGTGTCTTCTAGGCAAGTAATAGTATTGTAGGCATAGTTGTTCTACGTCAAAATGCTATTAAGCAGCATAGAAGGCACAGAAACCCGCCTTGCAGGAGACACTCAGACCGTTCATTTCTTTGTTGCATTGTCTTAAAAGGGAATAACCATTATTTCAACAATGCGCCTCAAACTGAACAATCTGAGTGGCTCTGATTGGTCACATAATTAATAGAATTGGTATAAATGAAAAAGCACGCTCAAAAGCGTGCTTTTTAGTATTTATTGGTCATTTGTCAGGGATTGTCAGCGATTGTTAGTGATTTTTTATTACGTGTCACCCAAAAGCACATCAGTGAGCCTAGCGTCACTAATGCTACACCTTGCCAAAACGTTCCAGTAAGAGAGATAGATAAGTAAACAGAGGCAAATATTGTTGAAAACACTGGCGTAAAGTAAGACAGAGTGCCTAATAAAATAATATTGCCGCCAATCACAGCTTGATTCCACAGCGCATAACCTGAACCAATCACAATACCTGCCAATATCAGTATTGCCGTAGACGATAATGAGAACGTTATACTCGGCTCATTACTAAAAAAATACTGCACCCATAAAGTGATGGCCGTTGCCGCAAAAAACAGCACGATAGCATTTTTACCCTGGCTTATTTTTTTGGTCACAACACAATAAATCGCCCAGATAAACGCAGCCGAAAACGCCATAAAGTAGGTCAGTGGATTATCGGCAATATTGGCTAATAAAATATCAACTGAAATGCCTTTGTCACCCGCAATACACCAGGCTACACCTATAAATGCGATACAAACACTGGGGTATATCAACCCACTGACTTTTTTATGGCTTAGCATAACGCTCAATAATATGGTTAGTGCAGGCCATAAGTAATTAATGATCGCCATTTCCATTGCTTGATGTCGGCTGTTCGCCATGCCTAAAGACAACGCTAAACATATTTCATAAGTGAGAAATAAGCTGCCACCAATCAACAGATACTTTTTAGGGAACGCACCGATTTTAGGCACACCCATGACCGACATTAAAAACAGTGCGCTCACGCTATACAACATTGCCGCCCCCGCAATAGGGCTAAACAGTTCAGACACGTCTCGTATAAACGCAGTGACACTACTCCACAATAAAATCGCAATGACACCATATAAAGTGTATTTATTTTCACCAATAACAGACATAACACCCAATAATTAAACTTGCCGACTCAAAGTGACACTATCACTGTAAAAACAGATAGATGCAACCCATATAAGTGATGTTATTTATTTCAAGTAAACCCGATGTAATAAAATAATAAACAGAATAATAAATGATACTGTTTAGATTGTTCTCATGTCTTTGGGTGATGTTTTTCAACATTTATGCAGCAGTTGCCATGCTGAACAAGACAGTGATGTACACAAACTCAACGCGCACTATGCTGCCAATGTTAAATGTACCGATTGTCACATGCCATGGATGAAACATGCGGGTGGACGTGCTCACCGTTACGATGGGAGATCGCTCTCCTGGGACTTATTAACACCAACGGACTCGTTAAAAGGATTTGATCTGTTACGCCCATACACAGAACAGGGCGCAAAACTGACTAAAGACTGGCAAAAAATTGAAGCTATTAAGGGGTTATGTTACGGCAACTTCAATTACCCAATCAACGTAGTAGGTTGTCCTAAGTTTGATATTATGCCCAATGCGTGTTCAAGCTGTCATACCGATGATTTCCCAACACCAGGTGTATTCACTGATGCAATTGGTTGAAGGTGAGAAACGCCTAGAAGCCTTTAAAAATCTCACTCAGAAGCACGATTAAGCTGTAATTAACAAGAAAGAAAAATTAAAAAATGCCACACAAGCAACTTGAGTGGCATTTCTATTTACGATATTCATCCGTCATCTACATACTATTAAGATTGCCTAACAGTCCGATATAGTTATATCCCTTAGATTTATAAAAGGCTAATTCAACTTTTTTAAAGGAGTCGACATAGGCCGCCACCAAAGGCGTAAACGCAATAATCGCAAAAATGTGCTTAACCTCGCCATCGGGTACAAAGCCCACAGAATGTATCAACCAATGCGTCAGATCAAACAGCCGTAAAAAGACAATAGCGCCCAAGCCTAAGGCTAAAGAGATAAACAGCTGACACCATAAAACACGGTCAAAGCGCCAAAGTAGGGTGGATATGCTAGAAAAACAAAAGACATAAGCATAAAACCCACCGAGTAACATAACCGCTAACATATCTAAGGTTTCAGGCATTAAAAAATAACTAAACGCGGGGATGACATACCAAAACATGCGTTTTTTATAAACAATAACAAATTGTTCCGCTTTAGCGATGATGTCGTTGGGCAATGAGCTTACGTGTTTAATGTTGGTAGACATCACTATTTCAACTTTGTTGACAGTGAAGATAATTGCGCACGCGCGGTGTCAAAGTCTAACGCTTCAACGCTGTCACATAGCGCGATTAACTCTTGAGTCAATCGTGTATCTGCCGCTAACTTAGTTTGCAGCGCTTGGCATTGGGCAATGGCATCGAGGTTGCCTTGGCGTAAAAGCTGGTTAAGCTCATCAAACTCGTTTGTTAATTGTGCTAATGAGAATGTGACGTTGTGCGATTCCGTGTCGGGTTCTGGCTTTGTTAGTGTTTGATTGTTCGTTGATGTGGCTAACAAGGCATGAATATGCGCTAATTCAGTATGCGCAATTGCGGTAATCTGCTGGCCTAAGTCGGCATAAAGACTGGTGTTAGGTTCAGCATCGCTAGCATCAAGTTGGGTTAATTTAAGCTCCCAATCATATAAAGCACGGTAAAGGGCTGAAAATCCCGCTGTGCCCGATGTGCCTTTAAGTGTGTGTACAAGGACAATTAATTCCCTGGTGTTTTGCTGATCAATTAAGGTGTTAATGTCATTAAGCTGCTCAGCTAAGTTTTTTTCAAAAATGGCAATCAAACGACGATAAAACGCCTCTTTGCCAGCAAAAGGCTTGAGCAGATCTTCAAGCGTCTGCGGTGACGCTGCTGTTTTAGGGGTAACGCTCAATTTATCCGCGCTCATAACAGGGTTCTCAGTAGATAATAAAGCAACACGTTGCATTCACTCATATTAGACACATATGCATTATGCTACTTAGGCGTGACGCTATTTAGGTATTATTTAGTCATTATTTGGAAATAAATCGCTAATCTAATGTATTTATTCAATGGCTTAGTTTGCTACATCGCCAATAATAATACAATATTAAGGGATATTGATATTGGCTTCGCCCAATCGTTGTCGTGATGCTACGCCTGAAGTGCTATTTGCGAAGGGCTATTCGTGTAGTGCATCATTAAGCTTAAGCTCGCAAATGCCGACCTTAACATAAAGCCATATTTGGACCGCTAAACCAAATTGAATCGGAGCCTAAATGCAGTTAGATAAGATTTTACACGTAGAAGATGATGAATCTATTCGAGTCATTGTAGAGATGGCGCTGGTTGATATTTCTGGTTTTAGCTTAGTGTCCTGCGATGGCGGGCAGGCGGCCTTAACCCAAGTCGAGACATTTACCCCAGAGTTAATTTTACTCGACGCCATGATGCCAGGCATGGACGGATTGCAAACGCTGCTTGAGCTTCGTAAAACGCCACAATGCCAACACACGCCAGTGGTGTTTATGACCGCGCGGATTCAACAGGCAGAAAAGCAAGAATACCTCGATGCTGGTGCCCTTGCTGTCATTGAAAAACCATTTGATGCCATGACCCTAGGCGATGAGTTACAAGCCCTTTATCTTACTCACTTAAGCGCAGCAGACACTAACGATTCGGAGTAACTCATGCAAACGCCTGTATTACCGCACAATGAGCAAAAGAGACTCACCGTATTACAGCAAACGGGCTTACTCGACACTGAAGCAGAGCAACGTTTTGATCGTTTAACCCATTTAGCCCAACTCTGTTTAGGCACTGAAATCGTATTAGTGTCATTAGTGGACGCACATCGCCAATGGTTTAAATCTAAACAAGGTCTCGATGCCTGCGAAACGAGCCGAGATATTTCATTCTGCGGTCATACGATTTTGGGCGAAGGTATTTTTGAAGTGCCCGATGCACTGCTCGATAACCGCTTTGCCGACAATCCGTTAGTGCTCAATGCCCCTTTTATTCGCTTTTATGCAGGTGTGCCACTCGTGAGTAACGGCGAAAACATCGGCACACTGTGTTTTATCGACAGTAAGCCGCGTAAATTTAGCGACAAAGAACGCCAAATAGCCACCGAAATTGGCAAAACTATTGAACAAGAAATCCAGGACAGACTTCAAGAGCATGCTCAGGAAGAGTTAGCCGCGCGTGAGCAAATGTATCGTTCGGTGCTTGAAGGAACCCGCATTGGCACCTGGCAATGGAATGTGCAAACCGGTGACACTGTGCTTAACGAACGTTGGGCTGCCATTATGGGCTATACACTTGCAGAACTTGAACCTATTTCAGTCGATACCTGGCTAAACCTGCTGCATCCCGATGATGTAGCCGACTCAGATGCTCAATTAGACGCGCACCTTAACGGCAGCAAAGAATTTTTTGACATTAAATGCCGCATGAAACACAAGCAAGGCCATTATGTGTGGGTACATGATAGGGGCAAAGTGGTTTCATACACAGATGACGGTAAACCCTTAATGATGTACGGCACCCATGCTGACATCACCGAACAAAAAATAAGCCAACTAGCGACACAACAAAGTCGTGACGAACTGTATAAACTCACTCAACAGCTTCCAGGGGTTGTATATCAATATCAAACCTGGCCAGACGGCCGCAGTGCATTCCCATATGCCAGCGCTGGCATTGAAGATATTTACGGCGTGACCCCAGAAGAAGTACGCACCGATGCCACAAATGCCTTTGAGAAAATTCATCCAGATGATTTAGGCCTGTTAGTAAGCAGCATTGAGCGCTCAATTGAAGACCTCAGCCTATGGGAGATTGAATATCGCGTATCAAGTGACAATCACACGTTTAAATGGTTATCAGGCAGTGCAACGCCCGAGCGAATGGTAGACGGCAGTACCTTATGGCATGGCTACATTCAAGATATCACCGAAACTAAAAAACATTACCTCAAACTTGAAGATCTTAACCAACAGCTCAACGTTGCCCAGCAAAGTCTTGATTTAGCAAGTAAACAAGCTCAAATCGGTTACTGGCATGCGTCGTTAAAACTTGGCACCTTGTGGTGGTCGCCAATGGTCTATCAAATCTTTGGCCTAGATGAGCAAGACTTTGTACCCAGCGACAGTAAGTTTAAAAGTGTTATTCATCCAGACGATATCGGTAAGGTTGAAAAAAGCCAACAACAAGCGCTTGTCACTGGCATTCATAACGTCATACACAGAATTATTCGCCCTAGCGGTGAGGTTCGTTGGGTGCATGGGCTTGGGCAGGTAGTGGCAGAAGACAAAAATCCCGATTTAATTATGGTCGGGTCACTGCAAGATATTACCGACAGAATGAAATTACAGAAGGTTAAAGACGATTTTATCTCAACCGTGAGTCATGAGCTGCGTACGCCTTTGACCTCAATCAATGGGGCGTTAACGCTATTACAATCAGGAAAAATCACCACCTTACCTGAAAAGGCTCAAAAGCTGATGGATATTGCCAGCAGTAATTGTAAGCAACTCAGCCGATTGATTAATGATTTGCTCGATATCGAAAAACTCGCCGCCGGTAAAATGTTGTTCGAAATGAAACAACTGCAAATGGCTCCACTGTTACAGCGTGCACTGACCGATCATCAACCCTATGCAGACTTACACCACATTACTTTAGTGTTACAGCAAGAACCGCTGATAAATGATGTGTGTATTTACGCAGATGAACACCGTTTATTGCAGATTTTGACTAACTTTCTCTCTAATGCCGTTAAATTCTCACCGCAAGCTGGCAGCGTAACCTTGTCGGCATCGGTTATAGACAACGAGATTGAAATCGCCGTGCAAGATCAAGGCGCAGGGATCCCAGAAGATTTTAAAAGTAAGATTTTTGAAAAATTCTCACAAGCAGACGCCAGTAGCGCAAAAACCAAAGGCGGCACAGGTTTAGGCTTAGCATTATGTAAAGAGCTGACAGAAGCCATGCACGGCAGCATTGGTTATGACTCAAGCACAGAACAGGGCGCTCGTTTTTATGTGCGCTTCCCCCTAATGCAGTAAACACGTGTACGTGAACACTAATAAAAAATCCCAGTGTGCTTATCGCTCACTGGGATTTTTTATTAGCTTGCAGCTGCTGATACTTTAAATGCTAACTCTTGAAACAGTGAATAGATGAAACAGTAAATAGATGAAATAGTGATTAGATGAAACAGTGAATAGATAAAATAGTGAATACATTCAATGGTGATAAAATAACGACTACTTACTTTGCGTTGTTGCTGCCTTGCTTAACGATTCAAGTACATTACTCACTTTATCAAGCACGGCATCACAACCTGTAATGTTATGACGTTGCTTAAGGTATTGTGGATTGTTATACGACAACCATACCTTGTTATTCGCATCTTCAGTAATCAGCACTTTTTGCGGTAAATCGATAGCGACCTGCTGATTACACTGCATCAATTGAGTGCCAATCTTAGGATTACCAAAAATAATTACCTCTGTGGCAGGTAAACTCAAGTCGACATTTTCAGCATTTTTTTGATGATCAATCCGCGCAAATACCGTAAAGCCCTTATCCTTAATAATCGACTCAAATCTATCAGCAGTGATTTTAGGTGAAAATTGACTTTGATGAGTAATCAAACTGTCGACAGCAAACACTGAAGTGGCAGTGAATACTGAAGTCGATGTAAAAAACAGCGTCATCGCCAGCGAAAGATTTTTGATCATACAATGCTCCATTTGTGATGTTTAAGCTCAATGTTAAAGCAAGATGCTTATGTTAAAACTCGCACTAAAGTTTAGCTACTAGAGATTAGCGCTTAAAGATTAGATAGTAAAAACAACATATCGCCAAGGCCCATCTTAATATAAAGAATAATGTAAAAGAGAATATAAAAAATAATGTAAGAAGTGATGCAAGGAGTCACTCAAACATAAGCATAAACACCAGCATAAACGATCCAATTTTGCTGGTGGCCGTAATAACACTAATCGTGATGATATGAAACGGATTGAACAATGAACAACAAACCGCCTTTTTGACTGAGTATTCACTGTCTTGCATAGAAGTTAAAAAATTACCGAGGGTAATACTTTTATTTTTGCATAAATACGAATAAATATGCTGGTGGCCAGCGTTGGGTTTACGGTAATTGATATATAACATCCATCCGAATTTAACATTTCGCTACGTTCAAAAGCACTAAAGTTGTAAACTAGCTAACCAGTTAAAAGCGTGTCAGTTCAGTTTGTTGATCAGAGGTATTGTTTGGCGTCACATCATTCATTATTAAACCACCAGCGCTATTTTGAGCGCATAGGTCCAGACTATCGTAATGGTGCCTCGGTGAGTTTTTTAGACATTAAAGACACTTTTGGTTTACGCCACATTCGTGTCGGTAAATGGGTCAATAAACAAGAATCTGCGCTGGCCGCCAATTTGATTTTTGATTCAATGGCCGACCTTGCCAATATTTTACGTGTGCCACCTGAGTTAATCGGCCTGCGAGGTAGCCTGAGGTTTGCCTTTGGCTCAGGCGGGCAAAAGGGCGTACAGGCCCATTACTCGCCATCATATAAAGAATTAGCATTAGCGAAAAATGCCGGAGCAGGGGCATTAGCTCATGAGTTTTGGCATGCGTTCGATCACTACATTGCCGATAAAATGTTTATCGACGACAGCCTATTGAGTCCCGACGATTACATGAGCAGCACCAGCCGCTTTGTCTGCGCCACAGACCACTGGCTCGCCGACAAACCGTTAGTGTCTCATCCGTTAAATCAGCAGTTATCGAATTTATTTGCCGTCACTTTTTTAAGCGCCAACAGCCAGGAGCCCCACGACTATGTTCGCCGCTCAATAGCGCTAGACAAGCGGCAAAACAGCCAATACTTTGCCAAACCCACCGAAATGATGGCCCGTGCTTTTGAAGCCAGTATCGAAATGTATTCAGAAACCCACGCCGACATCGCCAACCCGTATCTGGTCAACAGCACCATCAACTCACCACTGAGCAAACACGGCGCCTACCCAGACGCCGAACACTGCGCGCAAATCTATCAAGCATTAATGGCTTATTTTGAACCACTGGGAATTGCATTTGATAAGCAGACCCAAGCATTGGTTGATGAACATATTAGCTAATTGATTAATCAGCAAGGTCAGACTTAACTAACACCTGCTTTAATCGCGCGAAAGTGACCATAGTGTCATTGGCCATCATTGGCGAGTAATCAAGATTATGAGCATTGAGTTGATATTGACCGTTAGTCAATTTACTCACTTGGCGAAGTAAATATTGATTATCTCCTGCGTCATCTTGGATTTCGATAGCCATGACTTTTCCAGTAATCGATCCTGCATTGATTGGCGTAACAAGCTCAAGTAATAGTAAGTCACCATCTTGAATGGGATTCTTACCACCATTCATCGAGTTTCCGCTAGCTGGTGCAATAAAGTGAATAGAGGGATCAAGTCGACTGAAAGTCGAATTTAAGTGAAGTGTTTCACGGCTATCATTTGATCCTGTTTTAAAATGACCACAGGCGATTTTTATATCAGGATAGAAGTTGAACTGAGGCAAGTGTTCTTGAGGTTGTTCGATGGGTAAATTAATCACATTAGCAGATGATGGTTTTGTTTTAGTCTTCGAGGTTTTACGTTGGCTGTAACGCGCTAATAGTAACTCGCCCAATTCTCGCATTGCGCTTGATACTGTATCAATATCGTCAATTGCAATGTCAATATTGGCGTGAAGACAATCACCTTCAACGTTAAACCAAGCTTGAGTATCGGTGCTATCTTGCTTACTTAAAAAAGTAATAGGGTTGCTTAACCAGTATTTACGCCATTTTGGTGAGTCAGATTCTACTTGTTGTAAATCAGCTTTAACATCTTGCGTCCACAACTCCGGGTAGCGTTTAAAGACTTGCCAACTTTTAATGCAAACAGCGTCGATGCTGGGGGGAGTGTGTAAACCGTCTAGTTCAATAAAAGCTTCTAATAAAATGGCTTTGAAGCATTTACTCATTGTGGCTTTTTCTACACCGCGACTTAAAAATGTTAAATAGGGCGTTAATGTCTGTAATTTTTCATCATCTTGCTCTTGGCTTAACACCAGTTCAAACCAACTACCAAATTGCTGGGTTAATTTACTCCAAGCATAACCACTATGATAAAACTCTGTCGCACTAGGGCGATGGCCTAAATCATCGTTGAGTAATTGATATTGTTGATCAGCTTTAGAGTAATCAAGTTTTAATTGCTGCCAAAAATCAATCAGTTCTGGATCAATGTTGATGACACAATCAGGATGAAGTTTAGGTGCATTAAGCTGCTTTACCGTCTCGTTGATGTTTTTTGATTGCAGTAATGCCATCGGACGATTCAAAAAGCTGATGTGATTACCAATAAAGTCGATAACCGAGACAAACTTTTTGTTAGTGTCTGGCGATGTGCGCAATCCGCGACCTAATTGCTGTAGAAAAAGTATTTTTGATTCAGTCGGGCGAAGAATTAAAATGGTGTCAATTGAGGGTAAATCAGTGCCTTCATTAAATAAGTCGACTGAGAAAATGACTTCAATTTTGCCCAATGCTAACAAGCTCAAGGCTTCTCCGCGCTTAACCTGAGAGTCACTGTGTACAGAAACTGCTTTTATGCCATGAGCGGCAAACCACTGAGTCATAAAATCTGCGTGCGCTTTAGAGACACAAAAGGCTAATGTTCTTTGCTGCTTGTGTGTCTGCCAGTGACCAAAAACATGTTTAGCGCGTTTTTGTGTAGCAAATGTAAATTCAAGTGCTTTAGGATCAAACTTACCGTTACGCCATGGAAGTTCACGATAATCTACCGTTTTATCGTTAATGCCTTGATAATGAAACGGCACTAAAATACCTAACTCAATGCCATCAACGATGTTCTTTTCATATACCAAATTGTTATCGCATAAAGATAAAATATCAGCTTGATCGGTACGTTCTGGTGTGGCTGTTAAACCTAATAGAAATTGCGGCGTAAAGTGGTTTAATAATGATTGGTAACTGCTGGCGCCTGCATGATGAAATTCATCCACAATCACATAATCAAAGTGATTTGGATTAACTTGATTAAGGTTTGCTTGTTTACCTAATGTTTGAATTGAAGCAAATACAATGTCAGCATCCAACACTTTAGATTTGGCATTAAAATGGCCACTCACAAGTTTAGGTAACAACGACTTAAATGTGCGCTCAGCTTGTAATAAAATCTCTTCACGATGAGCGACAAACAATACTTTACGGGCATTAAATTGTTGTACCTCAAATGCTGCCAACCATGTTTTACCCATGCCTGTCGCGAGAACAACTAATCCTTTTGATTGTAAGGCGAGCCGCGTTTGTGCCAGTGCATATAAAGCTTCTTGTTGTGCAATATTCGGGATCAGTTCTTCTGGCTCAACTTCACCCACCACGGCTAACGGCGGTTTAACCTTTTTTCGGTGCTCAGCATATTGGTTTATATACGAGTCATTGAGATCGATAGCTTGAGGGTGATTAAATATTTGCGCAAATTGATGACGAATATTGTTAAATTCACTTGGGTCTTGATTTTCAATTAAATCGTAACGTAAACACCATTCAAAGGCATGAGTTAGAGCGGTTTTACTGATATTGTTCGAGCCGATATATGCACAGCCCGTTTCTAATAAATCAGAATGTTGCTGGACGAAGATATAGGTTTTCATGTGAAAACTTAACTGGTTTTCACATTTGAAAATCTTAGTTTTTGCACCTAAAGATTGCAGAATCATTAATTCGCGTAACGCAACAGGATCGGTAATGTACAGGTAATCTGAGGTTAAAATAGCAATGTTAGCGCCGCGATCTAATGCGTCAGTTAGGCTATCAAACAGCAATTTAAGTCCAGATTGCTGGATAAATGAAACCGATATTTCGATATGTGATGCACGGTTAATTGAATGCAGTAACTTTGGTAAAAGTGGGTCGTCCTTACCACCGCTAGTTAATACAGGTCCTTCTGCTAACTTCATGTCTTTTCTCTACTTTACAGTCTTAATAAGAATGGCATTAAGCCACTTTTCGTTTGCGCGATCTGGGCGAACATCTGTTGTCACCCAAGTTTGTTTAATGTGTAAACCTGAGCCTTGTATCCACTGCTCAAGCAAAGACTCATCGGCATCAGCAAAAAAACGGCCGTTATGAGTTCGCTCTTGTACGCCATATTTGAAAGAGCAATAAAATACGCCATTGGATACCAGTGTGCTGGCTAAAGTCGAAAACGTGTTGGGTAGGGCACTTGCTTCAACATGAAGTAAAGAAGCGCAAGCCCAAATCCCATCAAAAATCAGTGTTGGGTCTATTTGTTCGAAGGTACAAACGGTAACTTTTTGACCAATATAATCAGAAGCGGCTTTGGCTAATTCAACGCTGGCATCGATAGCAGTGACATCAAACCCTAATTGAATAAAAGTTTTACTGTCGCGGCCAGAGCCGCATCCAGCGTCCAATATACGAGCATTAACCGGTAATTGACTCAAAAAAGCGTGGTACAACTCACTGACATCGGCATTAACAGTCGACGCAAAAAAGTCTTGGGAATGTTGGTTGTAAAACTCGATGGTGGACATGGCAAACCCTATAAATTACATCATTTGAGTTTATCGATATTCTACAATGCTCTCAAGTGTTTAGTGTGTTTGTTAGCTTGTCGCTTAGTGACCTAAAACTCAAACTGCTTATCAATAATCTACGTTTTGAATGACGGTTAATGCCACGGCATCACGGCCTTTTTTAGATGGCACTCGGTGGCCAGTGTCGGCGTTGGTTTTCATTGTTTGCAAAAATTGATTCATTTGCGGGCCAATGCTGATGTGTAACGGGCGATCTTTACCGTAATAATAGAGGCGATCGAATTTAAGATTTTCACAAATCCATGCCGCGACTTGTTGCATGTCGACTGGTTTATCGGCTCGGGTATCACTTGATGTGCTGGCTGGGTTATTGAGCACGGTAAAGTCGCATGCTGCACCGAGGCGGTCGCAAATAAGTTTTTGATTTTGATTGAATTCGTAAGCGCAATGTTGGTCAAGCTTTGGCGCGATATGCGGATTACGATTTTTAGCAATTAAGCGTGCAAGCTCAGGTGAACAAAAACCATAAGTGAGTGAAATAGGGCCAAATTGATCTACGATAGGGTCGAGTATTTGGGTGGCCAATAAGCTCAGTGCACGCCAGGTTTCTGGTTGCTGTGGTAAGTTTTCAATCTGATTCAGTATCGCCGTACTGCCGCAGTTAATAAGGTCTGCATAGGTAAAGTGACGGCTGGCTTTGCCATTGATATTGTAGGTAAACAATCAAGGTCCGTTATCTGTATTCTGGTTTGGTGTCACCATACCGTGTATTGATTATGTTGACTAGATAGCAGTGCTAATTGAGGTCGCAATTTGTTGATAATGTTATGGAGTGTGATCGATTAGATTTAGCCGAAACGCTTTGCATGGCGGTGTCGATAACCTTGCTTAGTTACCATTGATGAATACGATTACCACGCTGTATTTTTTAACTCGTTCACTCGCGCTTAAAGGATGAGGTTTTGTAGTAAAGATTTTGATTGTTAACGTTAACGAGTTAAAAAAGCCCGAAACCGTGTTGGTTTTGGGCTTGTAGCATAGCGTTAGTGGTATAAGCTCATGTTTGATTTTGACTTATTACGCCTTGTATTGCGGGTAGTCGCTGTATCCTTTTGCATCACCGCCATACAGAGTGAGACGTGCGTCGGCGTCAAATTCAGCAAGTGGCCAGTTATGGTAGAAACGTTCAACCAAATCTGGGTTAGTGACGTACGGCGTAGCAAATGCGACTAAATCTGCATACTGCTTGGCGAGCAGTGCTTGTGCTGAATCTTTGGTTAGCTTGCCTGCAATCATGATTGGGTTTGGGTAAACCTCGCGTACTTGTTGGCGAAACGATTCAGGCACGTTAAGGTACCGTGAGATGTTTTCAGAAAAGTGCACGTAGGCTAAGTCTAATTTCACCATGTTTGCCAATGCTGCTAGTGTTAACTCAACAATTTCTGGATCTTCTTCTGTAAACCCTTCAACAACATGCGGTGATAGTCGCACAGCCACTTTGTTGCCACCAATTGCATCGGCTACTGCGGTTAGCGTTTCTAATAAAAAGCGCATTCTGTTTTGTTGACTGCCACCATATTGATCTTGGCGCTGATTGCTTTCTAAGTGTAAAAAAGTGTCAAACAAGTAACCGTGTGCTGCATGAATTTCGACACCATCAAATCCGGCTTCAACGGCATTTTTAGCGCTTTGAACAAAATCGTTAATGGTATTGTTGATATCTTGTTGAGTCATTGCTTTTGGTTGTTCGGTTTCGATCATACCAAAACCACCTTCAGGCAATGGACCAAACACCTGGTCAGGGATTTTAATCGCTGAAGCTGCAACAGGTTGTTGGCCTGATATGCTTGAATGACTGCGACGACCTACATGCCACAATTGGGCAAATATCTTACCGTCTTTGGCATGTACTGCTTGAGTGACTTTTTTCCAGCCTTCAATTTGTGCTGCGGTGTAAATGCCTGGGGTCATTGAGTAGCCACGGCCCACTGCAGAAATAGGTGTGCCTTCACTAATTATTAACCCAGCACTGGCGCGTTGTTGATAATAATCAGCCATGATTTGGTTTGGTACATCACCTGGCTGTGAGCTGCGTGAGCGTGTCATTGGTGCCATGACAATTCGGTTTTTGGTGTTAAGTGATGAGCCATTAAAAGGCTGAAACAATAAGTGGTCTTGTACTTTGTAGGTTGGGTAATCTGTTAAGCCGACTTCGCCACCACCAAAGAGGGTTTCGGGCACGTGTTTGGCTAATGGGTAACCTTGTTTAATGCGCTCAGGTAGGTCGGGGTTTGCAACAAATGGGCGACCAAAACCAATCATATCGGCTAAGCCTGAATCAATGGCGTGATGGGCTTTATCGCCATTGTAACGGCCAGCATAAATGAGTACGCCGTCAAATGCGTCACGTAAACCTTGTTTGAATGAGACGGGGGTATCTGGCGCATCGTCCCAATCGACTTCGGCAATATGTAAATACACAATGTTATGTTTGTTCAGTAATGCTGCCGCTGCTGTGTATGTGTTGATTGGGTCTGCATCGACTGTGCCGTTTAGTGTGGTGAGCGGGGCAAGGCGCACGCCGACACGATTAGCGCCTATGGCTTCAACCATGGAACCGACCACATCATCAAGAAAGCGTAAACGATTTTCTAGACTGCCGCCGTATTGATCGGTGCGTTGATTCGATTCTGAATCAATAAATTGGTTAATAAGGTAACCATTGGCGGCATGTAGTTCGATACCATCAAAGCCTGCTTCTATTGCGTTAATTGCCGCTTGTTTAAATTGTGCAACGACTTGTTGAATATCTTCTATGGTCATTTCGCGTGGTTGTGCGGCATCAACAAAACCTGGGGTATCGGTTTTGTTGTCGATAAACACTTTGACGTTTTGTGCTGTCAGTGCAGAAGATGAAATCGGTTGCTGGCCGCCGATGTTGTCTGGGTGAGTGACACGTCCAACATGCCATAATTGGGCAAACATTTTGCCGCCTTTGGCATGGACTGCATCAGTCACTTTGCGCCAGCCTTGAATTTGTTCTGCGGTATAAATACCCGGAGTCCAAGCATAACCTTTACCCATGGCTGAGATTTGGGTACCTTCTGAAATAATGAGTCCTGCTGTGGCGCGTTGTGCATAGTAAGTTGCCATTAAATCATTAGCAACGTCACCGGGTTGGCTAGCTCGAGAGCGAGTCATTGGTGGCATGACAATACGGTTTTTTAGGGTGATATCGCCAAGTTGAATGGGTTGAAAAAGAGAAGTTGTCATTTGTGAGCCCTCATAAAGAATTGGCTATAGCTTACCAAAACATGAGGATTGTATTTATAGCACTAATAGCAAATCATCTTTGTTAAAAATGCAATAATACCAATTCCACTAATTATCTGGTCATTCAGCGGGAATTCTGTGCCTTCTAGGCAAGTAATAGGATTGAAGGCATAGTTGTTCTCGGCAACAGCTCCTGCGTTGCTCTACCTCCTGCATCCATGCAGTCGTACGTCAAAATGCTATTAAGCAGTATAGAAGGCACAGAAACCCGCCTTGCAGGAGACACTCAGACCGTTCATTTCTTTGTTGCATTGTCTTAGAAGGGAATAACCATTATTTCAACAATGCGCCTCAAACTGAACAATCTGAGTGACTCTGATTGGTCACATAATTAATGGAAATGGTATAATAAGTTAAGGGCATTAGCTTAACATAATGGGTAAAACCCAAGACCAAAGGTGAGTTAGGTTATGATCGGGCGTAAACGCATTTCATAGGTTTGAAGGTAGACTTTTTTAGAGCGTCTACGGTCGAAAAATTCAGTCACGTGACATGAACCCAAGTCATCGACAGCGCGTTGTTGATATTTCGATATCTGGAAAATAAAAAGGTCTTCATTACGAAGACCTTTTAAATGTTGCATTTATAAAGCCCTTATCGGGCGATGCAATATGACTATTTTGCTAGTTTAACAAAGTAGTCGAAGATCTCTGGTACGTTGCCATTACCTAAGCCTGCATCGAATGCGGCTTGTAGGTTAGCAGATGAACCTTCAGCAATTTTAGATTCTGTGCCTAGGTCTTCTACCATTTTTAAGAAGTAGCCTAAATCTTTGTTGGCGTTAGCAATAGAGAAACCTAAGTCGCTTACACCATCAACGGCGTAGTTTTTACAAAACTTCATAAACGGTGAGTTAGACGGGCCTGCAGACATAATGTCGAACAGTTGTGCACGGTCAACACCGGCAAGGTCTGCAACAGCAAAGGCTTGTGACATTGCACACACTGTAGTCATACCCATAAAGTTATTGATTAACTTAGTGGTGTGGCCAGCGCCTAATGCACCTAGGTGGAATACGTTTTCGCCTTGTTCATCAAGCACAGGTTTTACCTTGTTAAAGGTGTCCATGTCGCCAGCGGCCATGATGTTTAATAAACCGTCTTTCGCGTGAGCAGGTGTACGGCCGAGTGGGGCGTCGATCATACCTGCGCCTTTAGCGGCCAGGTCGGCACCAATTTTACGGGTTGATGATGGAATTGAAGTACCAAAATCAACCAGCACAGCACCTTCTTTAATACCGGCTAAGATACCTTCGTCTCCGTAAACCAGTTTCTCAACGACCGCTGATGTGGTTAAGCACAACATAACAATGTCACTTGCTGCGGCCAGTTCTTTTGCTGAACTGACGGCATTAGCGCCGCGAGCAACACAGGTCGCTACAGCGTCTTTATTAAGGTCCATTACATTTAGCTGGTAACCTCTTTTTTGTAGGTTCTCAACCATGTTGCCGCCCATAAGGCCTAGGCCGATGAAACCGATGACTGGTTTTGTCATATCTAACTCCTAAATATAGTGGTAAATGCGTTTCTACGATAAAGTTTGCGAGCCTAATTATTGTGGCTAACAATGTATTTAATGCTGTGTGTGACGTTCAAAAATTCGGTAAATTGATTATCAACTTGTATTACAAAATTCTAGTTAATTATAACCACATTGTCAACCAATTATAGCAATTGGACATACCAAAATTTATATTGGTAAGGGTTAAGGTAATACAGTTGATTATTGAGCCGATTATTCATTGGTATTAAGCGCGACGACAGAGCATTAATCTTGATTCAGTAAAGTAAAAAGCCTATCAATTTGATAGGCTTTTTGGTTTTGCTCGATTAGAACTTGGCGCGTACGCCTAGCGTGTATCGACGGTCTGCTTCGCTGTAAGCCCAAACTGAACCTAACTCTGAAGTGTATTCAATTGGCTCACCAGTGATGTTTACTGCATTGGCTACCACAGTGAAGTTTTCGTTGATATCCCAGCTTGCTGAGAAGTCGAACTGGCCACGTGCTTCGCGGTAACTATTGCCTACTGTTGGGTCATAGCTATCTGCTGAAGGGTCATTTTGGTTAAATACGTTGTAACCTAATGCACCTACAGTTTGCACACGCTTTGTGCTTTGCTCATCTAAGTAACGGTCACGCCAGTTGTAGGCTAGGCGGAACTGAAGTTCTTCACCTTCCCAGTACAATTGGGTGTTGGCTGTGTGCTTAGAAATGTTTAACAGTGGGTTGCCGTCTGGCTGTTCACTGTCGGCATAGGTGTAGTTGGCGTTAACACCAAAACCAGACCAAAGCCCTGGTAAGAAGTCAAATTGCTGTTGGTAACCTAGCTCTAAACCTCTTACTTCACCGCTACCGCCATTTACGTCGGTTTCGATAGCAATACCAGTACGGCCTGCTGCTTTTTCAGCATCGACGTAAGCTAAACCTTGGTCTTGGGTGGCATTAACGATGTCGCCTTGGCTTTGACCTGCGGTATCAAGTAAACAAATGTTGTTCCACTGTGTGGTGTTTTGACCATTAACCGTACTTGAGTCAGCTAAACAACTACTGTCTGTTTGGGTAAACGATTGCACATCTTTGTAGAATAACGCGGCAGATACGATACCGCCATCTTCAAAGTAGTGTTCAACTGACAAGTCATATTGCGTGACGCGGTAAGGTTCTAATTGGTAAGAACCTTGAGTACCAGTCACTAACGAGTTGTCGATTGATAGTGCAGGGCTTAACTCATCAAAGTCTGCACGGCGCATTACTTTAGCGGCTGCAAAACGAACTAGCGTTTCTTCAGACAGGGTATAGGTTACGTTTAAGCTTGGTAAAAAGTCTGAGTAATCGTTTTTACCTGTGTTAAGCACTTTTTTACCGTTAGCATCAACGGAATCTACAATGCTCGACTCTAATTCAGTTTGAATATAACGACCACCCACAACCGCAGTGATGTCTTCAAAGTCTAAATGGAATTGTGCGTAGATAGCACTGGTTTTCTCATTAATGAACTTATAAGCACCTGTGTCTTCAACCATGTTGTCAGCTAAAGAACCGTTCATTGCATAAGTGGTACCAGCTAACATTTGCTGTACTAATGCGTAAGTTGCTTCAGCATCTTGCAATTGGTTTGCATCATACACATTGTAAGTGAGTAAATCGTTTTGACCGGCAATGCCTGTTTGGTCGAACGAGTTGCTCATGTTAATGGTTTTAAAGCTGTCGGCGATAATTGGATTATCAATCCAGGTAGGGCTGTATAAGCCATCTGCATTTTTAGCTTTTTTATAAGCATCTTTTAACGTGTCGCCGTTTGGTTTTAAATCAAAACGATTTGAGCTGTAGTCGCGGTCGGTAAAACGCACACCGGCTTTAACTGCTGTGACAAAATCGACACCAATATCATTGATTTTAAAATCAAAACGCAATGCTTGTTCTTCGTTGTCTGTGTCCAGCGTTTTGTGATAAAACTCACGGAATACAAGGTTGTCTGGGTTAGTTAACATGCCCGTGTCTTCAAACATATACGATGGAATACCATCGCCGCTGGTTGAACTACCTGTGCTGGTGTGTGTAACAAGATTTAGGGTTGGATCGGTACGTTCAATTGGACGTAAGTTAAATTCTGATGCTGTTTGACGTTCTTCAGATTTTGAAATGGCGTATTCAGCAAATAATTCGATATTGTCTGTGACGTTCCACTCTGCACCAATGGCATGTGAAGTTGTTTCGTTGGTGGTAAAATCACTCCAGGTTTTTGGAATGGTGAGTACCCCGGTTAAGTCATAGTTGTGAAGCTGGCCATTGCTGTCGTAGTAAGAGTCGCTTCTTGGTGAAACTGAACCGCCTACATCTAGAATAGAATACGCAGCCTGACCGCCATCTAATTCAGTTGCGTTCATGTCAACGTAGATATTTAAATCTTCGTTTGTTGGTGCCCACTGAAGTGATAAACCATAAGCGGTACGTTCGCGCTCTTCAATTTTTTGTTCAACTGTGCTTTCTGTTCTGCGCAGGTACTTACCATTTGGTCCGCCTGACACATCAACAATACCGTCACCGTTAATATCGATATCGTCTTGTAAATCAACTTTGTTGAAGTATTCGTCGCGACGCAATTCACGGTCTTGGTAAGAAATGTTGGCAGAAGCACCGAAAATACCGTTTTCGCCTAAATCCCAGTTATCACCAATAGCCGCGGTAAAGTTAGGCGCTACGTTTTCTGTTTTGTCAGCATATTCACCGTCAAGGGTGATGGCGACAAGTGGCTCAGAAAGTTCAAGTGGACGTACAGTTTGCATGTTAACTGTACCGCCAAGTGCACCTTCGATCATTTCTGGTGTTGGCGACTTAATGACTTCAACCGTTTTCAAGAAGCTTGAAGGGAAGTCATCTAGGCTAATCCCGCCACGGCCAGGGCCAGCAGTAGAACGGCCATTTAATAGAATAAGGTTTTCTGATACGCCGCGAATAGTGACTGATTCACCTACACCAAAATCAGATTCGATTGATACACCGGTGATACGTTGCAGTGCTTCTGCAATGTTGTTGTCGGGTAATTTACCAATATCTTCTGCAACGATAGCATCAACGATACGGGCATCAGTACGTTTAAGTAAGTTGGCTGCTTTTAAGCTACCGAAAATACCGCGTACTGCAATGACTTCAATTTCACTTGTGTCTACTTCTGCTGCGACTTGTTCTGCATCAGCGGCAAATGCTGCTGGCATAGTTAAGATTGCTGTTAGTGTTGCGCCAAATATTGTTATGTTATTGGCTTTATTTTTTGAGCTACTAAACATCGCGCTTATTTTATTAAGCTTCATAATTCCCCCCAAAGAACTAATTATTTGGTATTACCAGTTGGCTTACCAATTGTCGTTGTTTTAATCAACAGCAACATTTATATAACACGTTACCAATAATTGCAATCTACTTTACCAAAATAATAACTTTGTCATACCAAGGTTTGTGTTCAGCTTTAAACTGCATAATAGTGAGCCACAATAGGCTTTGTACGACTATATCATTAGATTTAACGGCGTATTTATTTGTAAAGGAAATACAGAATCTTGTATCTGTACTAATGATAATAAGGTAATTGAATCTGATCACATGGATTTAACTCAATGTTACATTTGGTAATGCGTGTTTTAATTATTGGTAATACCAATTTGGTTTTTGGCTAAATATGGGCGTTGTGATGGCTAAGATGCTCTTACTATTTGTGACGGTTTGTTTTAATTATTTTGAGTTTGGCTTAAGCAGTGTTGCACCGTGATTAAAATAGAGCGGTAGGTTAAATAAAATGCGCTAAATTGCTTTAATGTCGTCAATATTGTCTCTGTGAGGCGTTATCGCACGTTAACACACACATACAGCAGCATTAATAGGTCAATAATAGATGAGTCGTATTACGGGGTAAAAACGCTTTTACGAAAAAGGTAAGGGTTATTTCGGCTTGCCAAAGACGTGGTCTTGTTTCGATTCTAACCACAATGGGTATTGCGCCATGACTTTAGTGAACATTTTGCTTTGTAAATATTGGTTCAGCCATCGGCGTAACTGTGGGTAGGGTGCTTGCAGATACCATTGGCGCTCTACTCGGGCAAACTGACGAATAAACGGCATTAATGCTAGGTCGAGCAGACTTGGGTTGTCTGACAGTAAATATTGATGTTGAGTTAAACGTGACTCGAGATTACCAAGATATTGCTCGCATGCTTGTCTGTCTTGAGTGAGCGTGGGTTCGTGATATCGCTTTGAGCAGCGGTATTGTTCAAGCAGTCCTTTAAACTCAGTGTCAAACTGAGTAATGATCGCTAACATTTCTGGTAATGCTGTAGTCGATTGGCTGTGCAGATAATGATCAGGATCGGTTTGTGAAAAAGCCCATAGCATGATGGCTAGGCTCTCATCAATAACATGGCATTGATCCATTAACGCGTTATCTTTGATCACTAACACGGGTACCGTTGCTTTAGGCGATGCGGCCATTAACTCTGCTGGTTTGTCGCTTAACACCAAATCCCGTATGAGCACTTGTTGACCCGATTCGTAAATCGCCAACCTTGCCCGCATTGCGTAGGGGCAGTTTCGTAATGAGTAGAGCACAGGTAATGTCATCGGCAGTGTCATGGTGTGTTCTCTTATGGTTGGCATAAACTTAACATCGACTCACGCTTTTTTAGTTTATTAACTCTTGGTAAACCAAATCTTATAAGCACATTTTGTAGGCCACATCTTGTATGTAATGGTCACTTATTAATGCGGAATGGTATACATGAATGCTACACCAATACCTGACGAGTGTTGGCTATGTAATGATGGATTTGCTGTTCTGTTTTGGTGTCGATCATTTTTTCTGGTCCGCGATCTTCAGGGCATGGCATCCGTGGGGTGGTGCCAAACAGTCTGCAAATCAGCGGCCGCTGTTCATACACTTCGCAGCCATTGGGGCCTAAATGAACACAGTTCCATTCTGCTAACGCGGCATCATGCTCGGCATCGGTTTTAACCGGTAACCTTGCCATTTCAGCTGATGATGTGGTGACAGGCCCACAGCAATCGTGACAACCGGGTTTGCATGCAAAAGACGGAATGCGTTCACGGAGTAGATCGACTATTTCGATGTCATTTCTCATAGGGTGACTTCTTTTCAATACGTTGTTTATCGTTTGTGCTTTTTGTTTTGTACTTAGTGCTTTAACAGCACTCGCGCCATCTTATTGACTCAGTGCATTGATGCTATCGTTACGACGGTTATCATTACAACTGAGCCTGGTTAACACGACCGTTTTATAAACCTTGTTGGTATTGCGCGTTCGTCGACACTGTGACCAATTGATTAAGTTCTATTTTAGCTTCGGAAACGCCTTTTAATACATTTTCAAAATGGTTAACCAATTGCACTTTGTCAATTTCAGCTTTCGAGCCAGAACCGATATTGGTTAAGTCGATAAAGAACTCGTCAAATAAGTGGGATAAGTCTTCAACCGCTTCAATGTTTAAGAACTGCTCGTGGTTATAAATACTCGGATATCCCCCTTTTTGCTTGTCTACTGCAAACGAGATCCCTTTGACGTTAGTAATCGTGGTGGCTTTTTCACACTTAAGCATGCAGCCATCTTCGATACTGGGCTTGTTACAACCCACCGTTTGTTGGAAAAAGCATTGGCGGCTGGTCATCATCAAAATAGGGTGATAGATGCTGTAAAGCAGTTTAAATTTTGCCGGTCTGGCGATGTTTCTAATTTGATTGCGATTAATCTCATTAGAAATAAACGCGCCAGCGCAATTTAACTGCTCTTGCAGTGTGAGTAAGGCGTAAGAATTGGTGGTATTTAAAAACGGCCCAGCAATCCATTCAATCCCCATTTCATAGGCTTTAAATGCCACACCGGTATTATTACTGACAATACGAGCAGGTTTTACCGCTTCTAACAGTCGTACCGATTCTGCATAGTCTTTACCAATCAATACGGCTGGAAACCACGGGATGAGTCTTGGATTACGCAAAAATATGTCGATGTATTTATTGTCGTTTTTCTTAAAACTTTCTGGCAGCTTAAAGTAAATATCGGCATCGGTGACATCGCATAAGTTAATGTCTTTCTCGTCACTGATCAGCAATGATAACGTCGGTGTTTCGGTCACTTTTGGGTGTTTAACTAACTTTGGTAGCGTGACTGCGCCAATGTATTCACGTTGAGTGAGTTGCAATAATAATTGGTTTTTAAGCTGCGTAAGCTGGCTAAAAGGCAGTGTTAAATCGGTATCGAGGTTAGCAAAATTAAACGGTTGTAGCAGGTAACCCGTGCCTTTTAAGCTCTTAAAGCGTTTTTCAATTGCAGCTTGATCGATTTGTGATTCTGTTGCCGCGGTTAACGTGGTGTCTGATTCAAGCACAAAATGCTGTTCTGGGGTGGTAACCGTGATCGATAACGTTTGGCCCGCTTTACCCGCAAACGCAAGGGTTAACGCTGGTTTAGCAATGCTTAAGTGATTAATTTTTTCAGCGACTAACTCAACAATGGCATCTTTAGCGGTTGATAATGTGTGTTGTGCTTCCTGGATTTGCACCACAGAAATGGCATTGCTGACGTCGTTGGCATGTTTAAAGCTGTTATCGCGTGGGTTGTCGATAAACATGTCTTTGGTGAGATTACCTTTTAAAAATGAGTTAGTAAAATCGCGATTAAACACTTTATATAGGTTTGAGTCGTCGGCTAATAACTTGCCTGTGTCGACAAATTGATCAATCTGCTTACGCCAGCTGTCTACCACGGTGTGGACGTATTGCGCGCCTTTAATTCGGCCTTCAATTTTTAACGAATCCACGCCAGCATCTACCAATTCTGGTAAATCGAAATAGGCTGAGTTGTCTTTTAAATTTAGTGGAAACTTATTGCCCGCAGCGGTGATTTCGTATTCGTCACGACAAGCCTGGCTGCAACGCCCGCGGTTACCTGAGTTACCGACACTCACTGAGCTTGAATAACACTGGCCAGAGAAGGCAATACACAAGGCGCCGTGGACAAACACTTCGGTAAGTACATCGTGATCATGGGCGAGGGTGGTTAAGCTTTTAATTTCACCGAGGTTTAACTCGCGCGATAAATTGACTCGGGTAGCGCCAATTTTAGCCAAGAAACCAATTTGACCTTCATTGTGGGTGGTCAGCTGAGTAGAGGCGTGAATGGCTAACGATGGGAAATGTTTGCTGACTAAGTTAAATAACCCTAAGTCTTGCACTATGATGCCATCGATACCGGTATTAACCAGTTGATTAAGCAATTTTACCAACGTAGGCACTTCGTTTTCCAGAATAACGATATTCATGGTTAAGAAGACTTCACATTGGTATTGATGAGCCAGTGCTATCACACCAATCAAGTCATCGAACGACAAATTAGCCGCTCGGTTACGGGCGTTGAAGGTATCTAAGCCACAATATACGGCATTAGCGCCGGCTATGATTGCCGCTTTGATTGCATCGACGTCTCCACCGGGTGCCAGTAATTCGATTTTTCTCTTCATGATAGGTTCGCTACTTTTAGTTAATTATTGTTTTACGTTGTTATTTGGCGTGCTACACACTTAATTACGACTTACACACTTAATTACGACTTACACACTGATGTTAAGTGTTCAAGCGGGTCTATTAGCATTTACGATTGTAACAGCCATAGCGTCATAGCACAGTGTCTTAAATAGACTGGCTGTTAAATAGTTCGATAAACACAAAACACCACAAATATAAAATGGTTTATACCATTCCGCACTAATAAGTGACCACTCAGAATGCGTCCAGCGGTTTTTGATTAAGGCGTCGCTATGTAGTAATGGTTGTTCCCTTTCAAATAGCGAGAACGCAGAGCAAGAGCCGCTGGGGCATTCCTTTCAGGCGATTTTTAAAAGGGCTTACACTGCGTTGCATGACTTCGAAAGAGAATAACTATTCATTCAGTCATTCGCCTTGTTTAAGCCCTTTTAAATTCTCGCTGAGAGATCACTTACTAACGCGGAATGGTATTAGATAGAAAAGGCCTCCGTTTATGGTGTGTCACCACATAAACGAAAGCCTTTGTGGTGTGCGAGTGAGTGTTTCACTTGCACACATAACAACTACTTTTTAGCTATTGATTCAGCCTGGCTTGCAAGATATTCATCGAAAGTACCTTGGAAGTTAATCAACTTTTTATCTTTAACATCAATGATCCGCGTTGCAAGTGATGACACAAACTCACGGTCATGACTGACAAATATCAAAGTGCCTTCAAATAATTTCAACGCTTGATTTAATGCTTCAATCGCTTCCATATCCATGTGGTTAGTGGGTTCGTCCATGACCAACACGTTAATGTCCATCATCATTAACTTACCGAATAACAAGCGGTTTTTCTCTCCACCTGAACAGTTACGCACTTTTTTGTTGGCGTCATCTTCGGTAAATAATAAACGACCTAGCATGCCACGGACCATTAAGTCGTTATGCTTTGGTGTGCGCCACAACGACATCCAATCAAATAAAGTCATGTCATTGTCAAAGTCGGCGCTGCTGTCTTGCGGGCAATAACCAATGGCGGCATTTTCTGACCATTTGATTCGACCATGATTATGTTGAAGTTCGTTCACCAAACAACGTAATAGGGTTGTTTTACCCACGCCGTTTTCACCGATAATCGCCAGTTTAGAACCGGCTTCTAGGATGAGGTCGCCGTGTTCAAATAACACTTCTTCAAATCCATGGCCTAACTCTTCAAGCACGAGGGCCTGGCGATGTAATTTTTTCGATTCAGTAAAGCGAATTGATGGGGTGATACGGCTAGACGATTTAACATCATCAAGCTTAATTTTATCCATTTTCTTGGCGCGTGAACTGGCTTGTTTCGCTTTAGAGGCGTTAGCACCAAAGCGGTTAACGAAGTCTTGTAGTTCGTCAATTTCAGCACTTTTCTTAGCGTTACCGGCTAATAGCTGCTCACGAATAAGGCTTGACTGCTCTAGGAAATATTCGTAGTTACCTGGGTAAATACGTAATTCGCCGTAGTCGATGTCGGCCATATGAGTGCACACAGAGTTCAGGAAGTGTCTGTCGTGCGAAATGATGATCATGGTGCACTTACGTTTGTTTAGCTCTTCGGCTAACCAACTAATGGTATGAATGTCCAGGTTGTTGGTTGGTTCGTCGAGTAACAAGATATCTGGGTTGGCGAATAAGGCTTGTGCTAATAACACACGCAATTTCCAACCGGGCGCCACTTGCTGCATTAACCCGTAGTGAAATGATTCATCGATACCTGCTTCAAGTAGGATTTCACCGGCACGACTTTCTGCGGTGTAACCGTCCATTTCAGCAAATTCGCTTTCAAGATCGCCAACACGCATGCCGTCTTCATCAGTCATTTCTGCTTTAGCATAAATACTGTCGCGTTCTTGTTTCACTTTCCAAAGTCTTACGTCACCCATGATCACAGCATCAACGACACTGAATTTTTCAAAGGCGAACTGGTCTTGGCTCAATGTACCGACTTTTAAACCTGGAGTGATGGATACGTTACCTGAGGTGGGTGCTAACGCGCCACTGAGGATCTTCATGAATGTGGATTTACCACAGCCATTTGCGCCAATTAAGCCGTAACGATTGCCATGGCCAAATTGCGCCGAAATGTTTTCAAACAACGGCTCTGGGCCAAACTGCATAGTAATATTAGCGGTAGAAATCAAAACAAGTTTCCATAGAGTGGTACAGCATTGTTATCGACAAGCGGCTAGGGTGTAGCATTGTGAGAATAAGACTGATAGGACGTAATATATAAGGTCGCGGATTATACAGGGAAGTGGTCAATTGTCGATTTATTATCGTGTTATTGTTTCGTGCTAATACAACGCGAATACTCTGTTGTTACGTTGTTAGAATACTTTGTGCTTACTTTGCTAGATATCCTTGTACTTACTTTCTAATAGTGCGGTAAAGACTGAGACAGCGTGGTCAGTCAAATAAGATTGGCCAAATCAGGCCGATTGACGTCATCCATAGCGGTTGCAAAAATGGTCTTATTCAACATCTGGCCAGAATACTCGAATAAACAAGACCACGGAATCACCCGTTATTTGCAGTTCTGTAGCGGTATTTATTGTTACAAGTGAACGACCTGTATCTCATGTAAGTCAGTTTTCGCTGACTTTGGGACGACGTTAGGTTGAGTTAAACAACCCGTTTTCGCAAGTTCTTGTGATTTTAATGAGGATATAAAATTAACTGTAAATGCAAATAAAGAGCATAAAACCAATAAGGAGCTGTTTAATGGACATTAAAATACGAAATTTGCATCGTAATACTATATTGGTTGTGAATACCGTTAACTGATAAAAAAATGTTTTGTTAATGTAACTTTCTCTTTTATCTTACTTTTGTTAATAGTCCTAGCGAATAACTCTAGCGAATAGTTATGCACATAGCCCTTAGTGGTTTCAAGATCATTTTTGTTCATCGCGAGTCAGTTGCCGCGATAGCTTTATTGGCTTGGATTGATCATATTTGTGTACTCGATCACAAGAAACAACTTTAAATAAGCCTCAGCTAAATTAATCATCATTTTTTTAGGTAATTGATTATAATCACCCAAGATAAAACCTTATACTTTGTAATGTTAAGTGTGTGCCGTAAAACATCGATTCAGATTTGCTTAGGTTTTAGTCTTGTTGCGATTTACCGTGACTGTTCTACCCTTAAAGGCCGCCACAAAAAGATGTCATACGACTTACGATTGGGTTTTATCGTGATACTAGATTTGGCAGTGTCAATCTTATAGTAACAATCTCATATTAATTTAAAGCGACTGTTCGTCATCTTATGGTTATGGAATGATTTAATGATAATAAAAACACGGAATATTACTATCACAACCGTATTTTTTGCACTATGCCTACTGTTTTTTTATCCTACCGCATTTGCCGTTGAAAACGTTTCTGCTAGAACCGATTCTGCTAGAACCGATTCTGCTAGAACCGATTCTGCTAGAACCGATTCTGCTAAAAATGATTCTGATAATAATGATTCTGCAAATAGTGTTTCTACTAATAGTATTGTTGCTGAAAGCGCTCCTACTTCTAGTGTGGGAAACATCAACGTTTCCGTCATCTCCGCGACTCATTTATTAACCCCGCAAGAATCACAGTGGTTAGGTCAACATAAGCAAATTTCTGTGGGTATTGATGGCAATTTTCCTCCGTATAGTTTTCTCAATGAGCAAGGTCAACCCATCGGTATGGCCGTAGATACCTTAACCCTAATAGGCAAAAAACTCGGAATTACGTTTGTTGTAGATGGTGAACATCGGTGGGAAAAAATCGTTAATAATCTGTATGAAAACCAAATAGATATGGTATTAACCATGGTTAATACACCCGATCGCTCAGGAGATTTTAGTTTTACGAGACCTATCATCTTTAAATCGTTGGTGATTATTACTAAAAAAAGCAAAATTTCGATACTGAATCGCGGAGATTTAGCCGGTAAAACGCTGGCATTAGTTAAGGGCTATCATTATTCCGATAAAGTCAGAGCTGAGTTTCCTTCTGTGACACCGTATTATGTTGATAGCATGCGTGAAGCGTTAGAGGCGGTACAAGCAGGCCATGCGGATGCTGCGATTAGCTTTTTAGCTGCGGCCAATTATTTTCAGTTAAAATACAATTTTGCAGATTTAAAAGTTGCTGCATTTTACGAAAAAAATCAAGCTAATGAATCAATTGCAGTTAGAAATGATTTACCGTTACTCACGAGCATTATGCAAAAAGGCATTGACTCGTTAACGGCTCCTGAAATAAAAGCCATCAATGAGGCATGGGGCGCCAATATTGGCCTGCCAAAAGATTATCAAGAGTTTATGGAATTAGCTGTGGTGGCAGGTGTGCTTATTTTGCTGCTCATGACCTGGGTTATGCAAACAAGGCTCAATAACCGTGCGCTATTGTTAGCCAACAATAACGCAGAAGCAGCCAATAGCGAATTAAAACGGATTAAAGATAATCTACAAAGTTTAGTGTTAGAGCGCACATTACAACTGACCCGCAGCGAAAACCGCTATCGAGGTTTGGTTGAGTCATTAGAAGATGAGTATATTTTTTATCAGCATGATACCAAAGGTTTTGTTCATTATGTTAGCCCGTCGGTGACTCATATTCTGGGCCATACTATCAGCGGTTTTGGTGATTATTATTATAAATTTTTAACCAACAATCCTAAAAACAGTTTAATTTCTGGTTATATAAAGCGGATTTTAAGCGGTGAACACTTACCGCCATTTGATATGGAATTGTTTGATGTCGACGGCAATCCTCACAGCTTTGAAGTGTTAGAGCGCCCTATGTATGATGAAGACGGGCAGTGCATTGGTTGTGAAGGCATTGCCCATGATGTGACTGCACGCAAACAGCAACAAGATGACCTGTATCAGTTGTCGCACTTTGATGACTTAACGGGGTTGGCAAATCGTTACTATTTTAAATTGCTTCTAGAAGATGAAATTCAGCTGTGCCACAAAACGAGCCAACCTTTGGCATTATTATTTTTAGATTTAACCCGCTTTAAAGTGATTAACGATAACTTTGGTCATAGTGCTGGCGACCATATTCTCAAGCAAGCCGCAGATAGAATTATTAAAGGTTTAAAAGGTAAGTACGTTGTGTCACGTTTTGGTGGAGACAAATTTTGTATTTCTTTGCCCAATACTAGCGCTGCAACGGCCAATATCATTGCCCTGGATTTAATCGATACCTTTAAGCATCATTTTGAATTTTTAGAGCAAACCATTATTTTAGGTTGCCGAGTGGGGATCAGTGTTTTTCCTAACGATGGCAACGATGCGGAAGCCATATTGAGTCAGGCGGACTCAGCATTATATGAGGCTAAAAAGACCCCATTTTGTGTCGCATTTTGTAATAAAGAACAGGCGATCTTTAATAAAAAACGCCTTTTAATAGAACAAAGCTTACGTCAAGCGTTATTGGTTTCGACGCTGCAACATTCGCAATTATTTATGGTGTATCAGCCTTTAATTGAATTGTCTGGATATCAATTATCGGGCTTTGAAGCGTTAATTCGCTGGGAACACCCTGAATTAGGCGTTATTTCACCTGCTGAATTTATTCCCGTTGCCGAAGATACTGGGTTAATTTTCGAACTCAGCCGCTGGGTGCTGAGCACCGTATGTGAGCAGTTAGTGATATGGAATAAGCAGGGGTTTGATTTTAAGCGTGTATCGGTAAATTTGTCTGCGCTAGATTTAATGAACACCTTGTTGGCTGAGGAGCTGCTAGCTATTATTGAAGAGTATAGTGCACAGCCGAGTTGGTTTAAGTTTGAAATTACTGAAACAGCCTTAATGGCAATACCTGAACAATCAATCGATATTTTACAACAGTTACGAGCGGCTAATGTTCATGTGGCAATTGATGATTTTGGTACGGGATATTCGTCTTTAGCGTACCTTAAATCTTTGCCGGCGACGACGTTAAAAATCGATCAATCATTTATCCGTAACCTAATAGATTCAGCAGAAGATCAAGCTGTGGTGAAGGCGGTAATTAGCATGGCACATTCTTTGGGCAAAATTGTCACGGCAGAGGGCGTGGAATTGCAAGAGCAAGTCGATTATTTGGTCGAGCATGGTTGCGATATTGCTCAAGGATACTTTTTCTATCGACCATTAAGTGCTCATGAAGTTGGCATACGCTTTATTGATACTGATAAACAGACGTTGAGTTAGTGTTGATATTGGCTTTTATAACATGACCCATTTTATATAACAGAACTCAAAAATATCAGATTTAGTCGCAGTGTAAGCGACTTTGTTGATACTATATGCATAAATGCCGAATTGGCAGGCAAGACAGAATTGGAAATACCCATGGTAGAAGAACAACAAAACAATCCATTACATGGACTTAAGCTTGAGACATTAATTACCGAGCTGGTTGAATGTTACGATTGGAAAATTTTATACGCAGCGTTAAAACTTGAATGCTTCCACTTGAATCCGTCTATTGAAGGTTGCCTTAAGTTTTTAAAGAAAACCGAATGGGCGAGAGAAAAAGTTGAGCACTTTTATCTGTACCGTTACAAGCGTATGCCTAAAGCCGTGGGTGCACAGTTTGACCTTAAACCGCGTGAACGTGGTTTTGCTCCAGGCATTATGCCGCGTAAACCAATGGAATTGACCTTTGAGTCTATCGCAAGAATGCATGAGCTAGCCGCAGAAAACTTTGAAACTAACCGCAATGCTAATGGACCACGAGGTTCAGGTAGGCCGCAAGGTAATAGAAAGAATTCTGGTTATGATAACCGCGCCGGCGCAGGTCAATCATCTAATTCATACCGTCGTGATGGTGATAGTTCATCTAAACCAAGCCGAGCAGTATCGTCCGATCCAAGTAATCCTTGGGGTAAGTAATCGTCAAGCCTCGAGAAGATAACGTTTCAGTTATAGCCTCAGTTACAAAAAAGCCCTGAATTATCAGGGCTTTTTTGTTTTTAGATATATGTAATCCCCATCTGCTTACACTGCGATGCATGACTTCGAAAGATAACCACTATTCATTCAGTCATTCGCCTTGTTTAGGCCCTTTTACACTCTTGCTGAGTCATCACTTGTTAACGCGGAATGGTATCATTTACTTCAACGTTTTCATCTATCATATTCAGTGTTCGTTTCTTGGTTAATTAACCCACCGAAACAACCTTTTATTGCTCTTATCCTCTTAAAACGGATGGATTTTTCGTGTTGAACCTAAACTATCTTTTCAGCGTATGATAAATTTGAAATAGTGATATTACGGTGTAAGCTAATATTGCATTGGTGAAACTAACTATTAGAGGGATCTCATTTTGAAAGACACGTCTAAATCAATACCCCAAGAAGCGTTTGATTGGTATGACTCCTATGCGCATGGCGGCATGGACCGTCGAACCTTTATCGCTAATCTTGGTTCGTTAGTGGCGCTAGGTTATTCAATGAGTGTATTAACGTCCGCTTTACTGCCCAATTATGCGTTAGCAGAACAGGTATCGTTTAATGATGACGATATTAAAGCGACTTATGTGCAATTTGACTCACCGTTAGGTCACGGCAAAGGGCGAGGTTATCTGGTCGAGCCTACCAATGTTCAACTTACCAACAAAGAAGGGTTGTTGCCTGTTGTATTGGTGGTACATGAAAATCGTGGTTTAAACCCCTACATTGAAGATGTCGCCAGGCGCTTAGCCAAAGCTGGGTATATTGCGTTGGCCCCCGATGCTTTGTTTCCATTAGGAGGATATCCTGGTAATGACGATGAAGGCCGGCAAAAGCAGAGCACATTAGACAGAACTAAAATTGAGCAAGATTTTGTTGCTGCAGCTGAATTTTTAAAGGCCAATCCACGCAGTAATGGCAAGTTAGGGGCGGTTGGTTTTTGTTTTGGTGGGTATATCGTTAATTATCTTGCTGCAGTTAAACCTGATTTATTGCAAGCTGGCGTGCCTTTTTATGGTACACCCGCAGCCAAAGCATTAAGAGCCAATATCAAAACGCCATTATTAATTCAGTTAGCAGAACTTGATGAGCGTGTAAATGCCACGTGGCCAGAATACGAGCAAGACTTAATGGCAGCTAAAGTGCCTTTCACCATGCACATGTACGACAAAGCTAATCATGGTTTTCATAATGACTCAACCGCACGCTTTGATGAAGCGAATGCTGAGCTTGCGTGGAAAAGAACATTAGCTTTCTTTGAAAAACATATCCAATAAGATTTGCGAATTAAAGGGCAATTTTGCCCTTTAATGTGAGGTTGTTGAGTTCAATGTATCCTGACACAGGGGGTTACGATGACTCTATATTTATCTAATTGGCACTTATGCTAACGACTATAATCATATAGTATGATTAAAGATAAAGCATAATAAGAAAAATAGAGGAAGTGACACAATGATATTTTTTACCGATAGCTTGATACATAATGTCTGAGCAAAATCGAATTGAAATAGATTTAAGTCAGGTCATCGCTCGTTATGGTGTCCCTTCTATTTTACTTGCGGATGATAGTTTAACTCAGCAATTTGTTATTAAAGCGGTATTACAAAACGTTGGGCTCAGCTTAGATTGCGTTGATGACGGTGAAAAAGCACTTTCCCAAATTAAATACAAACACTATGACATTGTCTTAATGGACATTCAAATGCCTATACTTGATGGCATTTCTGCAACCCAACAAATTAGACAATTCAGCTCATTTGACGTGTTACCCATTATTGCCCTAACGGGCGATACAGAGCTTAATGATCTCTCATCTGATAAAACGGCGTTGTTTAACGCGTTTTTACAAAAACCGGTAGAAAGTAATCTGCTTATCGACACCATTATCTCGTTTTGGGTACCGCAACAAGACGCTTCATCAATACAGCATCAGCAAACTGCTTTGGTCAGTGATAACCCGCATTTAATCAACTCAATATCACAACTTGCGCAACATCCATCTTTTGATCTTAGTGGTGGTGTACACGAATGGGTGGGAGAGGCCGCTTATTTGCGAGTGTTAAATGCGTTTATTCGAGTGTATAAACCATATGTTCTTTCACTTACTGAAGATAATCATCAAGCATTAACAAAAGCTGAGCAACATCGATTTTTTCATAAACTTAAAAGTGCAGCGGCCAACATAGGCGCAGTGGAATTGATTCGAGTTATTGATCATTTTGAACAAAATATAACCGTCAGTATTGATACCGTGAATAAAGAATTAACACTCGTGATTAATTTACTAAAACCGTTAGAGTTTGTTAACAAAATATAAGTGATTTTAATATTACAGGGTTTTATTTTATAGTATTATATCAATACTAAAACAACCTGAAGATGCTCGATTTCAGCAAGAATTTACACGCGTTTAGGTAAGGGATTGATTGCGGGTAATGGTTGTTCCCTTACCAAAATCAGCTAAATTAACAAAAGCCGCAGCATAAACACATGTAAAACTTGCCCTTTGGGAGTTTCACCGTGTTCCCCTGATTATTAAATCAAGAGCGTTGTTGAGTTAATTTATAAGGTACCTACATTATCGCATTAACGCGCCTAGTATTGAAAACACGGTAAAGTTCTGAAACACGTATCTTCAAGTTGATTGGGTATATATTACGTTCAATACCAGAAAAGCATGGCATTACAAATGGAGTTTATTAATGTTAGAAGAGCAGCTACCGGATTTAAAGACTAGCACCAATAACAAACCGCCTAAATTAATCGTAGTCGGTGTCGGCGCCAGTGCCGGTGGGCTTGAAGCACTTCAATCTCTTTTATCAAATATGCCTACCGATATTGGAATGGCGTTGGTTGTTGCACAACATTTGTCACCCTCTTATAAAAGCATGATGACCGAATTGCTTGAAAAAGAATCAACCATTTCGGTAGTCACTGCTATTGATAATGCGCCAATAGAACCTAACAAGGTGTATATTTGCCCGCCAAATTCAAACATTGAAATCACCGCCAATGACCGAATTAAGCTGTTAAGTTATCCCGAAAATAGACACACTTCGCCTCGACCTTCAGTTGATATGCTATTTGAATCTATTGCAGAGCATAAAAATGACTTTGCCATTGGTGTTGTGTTATCCGGCACCGGTACCGATGGCAGTCGTGGGATCAGAGCGATAAAAGGCGAAAACGGTTTCGGCATTGTTCAAGATCCTAAGGATGCTAAATATGACGGCATGCCCAATTCGGCGATTAATTCGGGTCATGTAGACCTTATTTTGCAGGCGACAGAAATTGGTCACGAATTAAAAAACATCATTCACTTCCCTCGAAATACTGGCATAGATGATGATGGCACCATGCCGCGTGAAACCTATCACGGTATTATCAAGCAACTTAAAGCACGCTGTAATGTTGATTTTTCTCTCTACAAAGAAAATACTATCTTACGCAGAATTGAACGACGAATGACATCTTTAAAAATTCATCATTCGGCAGATTATTTGGCTCATCTTAAACAGAATAAAGATGAAGTTAATTACTTGTTTAATGACATGCTGATTGGGGTGACTTCTTTTTTTAGAGATCCACGTGCATTTGAAAATTTACAACGTGAATTGACGAATTACATTCAAAACAAATCCAATAAATCGTTACGGTTTTGGTGTGTTGCTTGTTCTACTGGCGAAGAGCCCTATACACTCGCTATCTTACTAAGTGAAATTCTTGGTGATAAGATTGATGATTATAAAATTCAAATTTTTGCCACTGATATCGATCAAAACTCAATCAATTTTGCCCGTTTAGCGGTTTACCCAGAAACCGCATTAAACTTTATTCCTCGCTCAATCAAAAATAAATATTTTGTTCTCAATAGCGAGCAATATGAAGTCATAAAACCAATTAAATCCAAAGTCATATTTTCGGTTCATGATGTTAACAATGACCCACCATTTTTGCGTCTTGATTTGATTACTTGTCGTAATTTGATGATTTACTTTACGGTTGAGCTTCAGCGTCAAATATTGCCAATGTTCCATTACGCCCTCAATCCGAAAGGGTTATTGATGCTAGGGCAGTCAGAATCTATTGGTGTGTTTCAAGAGCAATATCGACCATTATCTAAAACGGGTAAAATTTATGAAACGCTTTTTGTAGGTAAACAATTACCTCCGGAGCGTAAAACTACGCGCGGTTTAGGATTATCAACTAACAATATTCAAGAGCTAAAACCGGTATTAACATCGCAGAATAATCGCACTAAAATTGATGCAGAATTAACAAACATCATTTCTGAAACGTTGCGTGAGTATGTGCTACCAAATGCGATTTTATTAAATGAGAATCAGGATATTATCTTTACACAAGGTGATAATGTGCTTTTGGTTCGCCCAACAGGGCTACCATCGAATAATATCTTTAAAAATCTCCATCCACAGCTATCCATTGATTTGCGCAGTGCTTTTCATAAAATTCAAAATGGGCAAATGGTAGCTGATACGGGTTATCAAGCTTTTAATTTAAATGGTAATAATGTCTGGGTTAAGCTTGTTTTATTATCGATTAAAAGAGAAGGACCGTTAGGCAGTTTGACCCTGATTTTCTCGCAAATAGAACAACCTGAAAATATTCCATTGCTCGCAAGCGAGAATCAAGATACTTCAAATCAGGCGATTGCATTAGAACAGCAACGTTTGTTAGCCAAAACCAAAGAGCAGTTACAAAATGTAATTGAAGAACTAGAAACCTCCAACGAGGAAATGCAATCCATGAATGAAGAGCTGCAAAGCTCAAACGAGGAATTGCAAAGCTCCAATGAAGAACTCGAGACGACCAACGAAGAACTTCAATCAACCAATGAAGAATTACAAACGGCCTACGCTGAATTGCGCATGGCTTATGAAGATCGTGAGCATCAACGAATTGAGCTTGATGGATTAAAAGTTGAGTTACAGCATTCAAATACTCTACTTCATGAAGCGGAAAAATCCGCTAAAATGGGGTCGTGGTTTTGGGATATCTCATCACGTAAACTCGAGTGGAGTAACGGTTGTTATGAACTCTTTGGTTTGGATAAAGAAGTGTTCCATCCTTCTTATGAGGCATTTATAGGCCTAGCTTCTGGTGAGTATCGAAGCCGCCTGGAAGAGCAATTAACCAATTTATTACACAATAAAGCGACTCAACCCTTTATTTTTGAAGCTTTGGATGTTGACCGAAATATTAGTATTATGTCGTTAGAGGCGGTTGTGTCATTTAATGACTTGAAGCAAGCCACAAGAGTGATGGGCACCATTCGAGATATAACTGGCTCGGTGATGAAAGAAAAAGAACAGGTCGTTTATAAAGACACCATCACTTACTTGTTAAATAATACATTAACGGCGTCGTTTGTATTAGATATCGAAAAATTACAAATTGAATATATTAATGCTGCATTCCAAAAGCTGTTGGGGTATTCAGAAGTCGTTATCAACGCTTTAGCAGATGAAAAGCTATTTACGTTATTTAATACTAAAGATGCGATTGCGTTTAAAGGCATGGTTGATAAAGTCTCACGGTCAATGGTCGGAGAGTGTTTCCCCGCTAAATACGCAATGAAGCAAAAAAACAGTAATGATTTTATCAGCGTCTATGCAAACCATACTATCTATGAATTAAACGATGCGACTGGGCTACCTAAGAAAATGTTGGTGACACTTTTTGCTGCCGAGTAATACCCTGGCGCGTAAAGGCGTTGACCTGATACTAAGATGATGAGACTGATTAAAGCGTCTATTTAGTTAAGTAATAAATAATTGTTGTACCGTAGTAAAAATTAAGGAGAGATTTTGGAGCGATATAACGGAATTGGTATTCCATGTATTTCAACAACACATAAACTTGAAATTGTCGGTTTTAATGATGTTGCGAGAAACATGTTCGGCCGTGCATTAACGATGTCGCCTATGGGCAAAAAAAGTATCGTCTTAACGGCTTTAGTCAATTCAAACGTGTCCAATTTTCTCGCCTGGGTAACTAATAATGACAAGGAATACATCGAGTTACAAATAATATGCAATGGTGCAATAAAAAAGTTTGTTGCTAACTTCAAGAGTGTTAACGAACTCGACTCTCTGGGTGATGAGATCTCGTTGTACAATTTTTGTTTTTTTCCTTTGGACAGTTATCACTCACTAAACAAAGACTTTAACCTTTATCGTAGCGTGTATATGCATTCGACTCATGCGATATACATTACCGACCAACATTGTAATATTGTTTCGATCAACCCAAGTTTTGTGAATTTGCTAAGTCGTTCATTTAAAGAAGTCATGGGTAAGAATGATGGCATGCTTTATACACAAAAGTCTCATGCCAAATTGAAAGACTTATTAGCTATGTTAGCAACCGAAAGAAATGATATCAGTGAGCGTTTAGAATGCATCAGGATGTACAAAAATGGTGAGCCTGAAATCATCTGCTGTAAAGTACATATCAATGTCATTTTTGATGAAGAAACTCAAGAAAAGCAATATTTGCATATATTAGATGATGTAACCCAACAGGTTTCAATAGAACAATCTTTGTCTAAAGCGGCATATACCGACAGTTTGACTGGTTTATCTAACCGCATGAGCTTTAACGAAAAATTTAAAGAGATGTATGATTCGGCCCAAAGGCTGGGTGAAAAATTGTGTGTGTTTTATATTGATTTAGATCGCTTTAAATATTTAAACGACGAGTATGGCCATGATTACGGTGATTTATTACTTAAACATGTGAGTGAGCGTTTGGTTGGCTGCTTTAAAAAACAAGATTTAGTCGCTAGAGTGGGTGGTGATGAATTTGTAGCGGTGATTCAATCTGATGAAAATCTTGAATGTTTTGAGCGTATTGCGTTAAGAGCTATTAATGAATTATCTAAACCCTATACATTAAATGAATTGATTTACACTTGTACTTGTAGCATTGGTGTGTCGGTTTATCCCGATGACGCGGTTGACCAAGAATATCTGTTAAAAGCGGCCGACAGTGCCATGTATATTGCGAAACAAAATGGTCGAAATAACTTTGCTTTCTTTGATTTAAACCACAAAAAAACCGAAGATAAACACCAAAAAATCATTAAAATTGTCGAAAAAGCATTAGCCGATAAAAAGATTATTCCTTACTTTCAACCGATCCATGATGTTGATACCGGTGAGTTAGTGTCGTTTGAAGCCTTAGCTCGTTATTGTAATGACAAGAATGAAATTTTACCGCCTAGCTATTTTATGCCTTCTATCGAACAAGATGTGTTGCTGATAGGTTTGGGTGTAACCATTATTAATCAGGTAGTTACTCAGCTTAGAATGCTCGAATCACATGGGGTAATGATACCAATTTCAATTAATTTATCTTCGTACCAGCTACTTTCTGAAGTGATTATCAAACAACTTGAGATGATCGCACTAAGATTTCCACAATTTGTCCCCTTGTTAAAGATTGAAATCACCGAAACCTTGATTTTCGAAAATAATCAGTTTGTTATCGTCAATATTGCTCGCCTAGTCGAGTGTGGTTTTAGACTGATGCTTGATGATTTTGGTACGGGTTATTCATCAATTTATTCATTAAAAAAGTTTAAGTTTGAAACCGTCAAAATTGATAAAACGTTTATTGATGACATCAATTCTAGTAATGTTGAAGATCAAACCTTACTCAATACGATTATCGCTTTAGTAAAAAACCTTAAATTAAAGATTATTTGCGAAGGTGTTGAAACCGCATCGCAAGTGGCATTTTTGAAGGATCAACACTGTGGTTTTGCACAAGGTTATTATTACTCTCAAGCCATATCGAAAGCTAAAATGCACAACTACATAAAAAAACACAGTAAAAAAGATATTTTTTTACCCATAAAAATAACAGTGCAATAGAGATCAATGAATGAGTACAGAAAAGCTCGCTAAAGTATTAATTATTGATGATGAGAGTTCATCAATTGAAGTGATGACGACTATGCTTGAATCGACCATGGCAGTATTTGTTGCTGAAACAGCGGAAGAGGGTTATAACCTGCTGCAATTACACGATGTTGATATTATTTTATTAGACGTAGATTTACCCGATATTTCAGGTTTCGAACTGTGCAAAAGAATTAAGTCTGAACAACGCTTTGCGAGTATTCCTGTGATTTTTATCTCGGGCTACAAAGATCTTATTTTTGAAATTCAAGCATTTGAAGCCGGTGGAGTCGATTACCTCAGTAAGCCAATCAGCCCAGTTAAAATGCTGATTAGAATGAGTGTAGCGTTGAATGTAAAATTGCCCATCCCAAGTTCGCAAAATATCAAAATCAATTAAAAACTAATAGCGATGCTTTGGTATATTATTGTATTAATGAAAACGAAAAGACATCTGCAACGTAAGTGAGATGTCTTTTTTTATTATTCAACCTTATTTTTACTGCACTATTTTTTTACGGCATTAGACGCTGCAATAATCATTTTATTTCTCAGCCATTTATTGGCAGGTTCTTTATCAACATTTACATGCCAATATAAATGTACGCCTATATCGGGTAATTCTACCGGCATAGGGTATACCGCAATATCTAACATTTCGCTGTACATCATTGCAGCAGTCTTTGGTAGAGTTAATAGCATGTCATTGTTTAATATTACCTTACATGCTGATAAGGCTTGCTGACATCGTAGTGATATGCGGCGATGGTAACCCATTCTCGATAACTCAAAATCTTCCATACCAGGCCCAGTCGAACGCGAAGAAACCAAAACATGATCTAATGCTAAGTAGGTCTCTAAATCTAAATTATGTGTCAACGCGGGATGTTCTTTACGTGCAACAACCACGAGTTCATCTAGTTGCAGTTGCGTGTGACGAATATTATTACTCACTGGGATCAATGCATCGATGGCTAAATCGATATCACCGCTGGCTAATTTGTTTTCTAACTCACTGCGGTTAACCCGCTTATTACTGTTTAAGTGAATGGCAGGAGATTCTACCGATAAGCTTTCTTGCAAAATGGGTAAATAGTAAGGCTCTAATGATCCGTGTAAAGACAATGAAAAGCTTTTGCGAGAGGTAAGAGGTTCAAATTGTCTTGACTGAACCAGGCAGACTTGTAATTGATGCAGTGCTTCTCGGACATCATCAATGACATTTTTTGCCACGGGAGTCGGGCGCATCTCGTTACCCTGACGGATAAACAAAGGGTCATCGAAATGATTACGTAATTTACCTAATGAGTGACTCACAGCCGGTTGTGACAAATTTAGTACCGATGCCGCTTTGGTGATATTGCCTTCGCAATATATGGCATCAAAAACTACAAACAAATTCAAATCAATTTTCATATTCACTCCATTGAATTAAGTCGTAATACCGCACCTATCCAATATGCTTTTTATTCATCCCGTACTATTTAAATGGTTAATAGTAGGATATTAGAACTATTCATTTGTTCAATTTAGAACTTGGGATTAGCATAGTCAAGTAGATTCGGATCCGGTTAATTATTCAACTTAACCTTGTTGTAAGCAATCGCAGTAGTGAATGTGCAGGATCTAAACGGCAACTCGCGTGTAACTGGTTTTAGTTATTGGCATTACCTAACACGATGTTGTTCAAGTCATGATTTTTATAACGTTAGAGACACTCAATGGCTGCGATATATTTGATTAGACACGGACAAGCTTCTTTTGGCAGTACCGATTATGACCAATTATCAGACAAAGGTTGTGAGCAAGCTTCCTTGCTGGGTCAATATTGGCGCACAAGAGTTAAGCCAAGCAAATTTTATTGTGGTGACTTATTACGCCATGGCCAAACGTTAAGTCATTTTGCTAAAGGGTTGGATATTAACACCACTCCGATGGTTATCCATTCGGGGTTTAATGAATTCGACCACGTTGATATTTTGCAAAAGTTTAATGGTGAATGGCTTCATTTTGCTGAAAAAAATGAAACGCTTCAGCAGTTTGAAGAACCCAATAAAGTGCTTCACAAAGAATTTTATCAGGCATTAAATCGTTGGATGAGTGGCCAGCATGATTTGGAATACAAAGAAAGTTGGCCGCAGTTTAAAAGCCGTTGTATTCGTGCATTGCAGAATATTATTGAACAAGAACTGGCAAAAAAACGCGTACTCACGCACACCACCAATGATGCAAAGCATCCTAAAGATATTTTGGTGTTTACCTCGGGCGGCACCATTTCGACAATAATGCAGCACATATTGCAACTAAGCGACCAGCAAACATTGGCGATTAATCAACAAACCAGAAATACCAGTGTGACGAAACTGTTGTTTTCGGAAAATATGTTAAGTGTAGATTACTTCAATAACTACAGTCATTTAGAAGTAATGGGCGATGAATGGATTACCTTTAGATAAGCATAAACTCACACTTTCAACGCCTCGTTAATGCTGCTGTTGAATTAGAACCTCAATACAACAAGGATAAAAAATGAATACTGCTAATTTATTTGATTTAACAGGGAAAGTCGCGTTAGTCACAGGTGCTAGCCGTGGTATTGGTGAGAGTGTCGCTAAAACGTTAGCCCAATATGGGGCGCATGTCATTGTATCGAGCCGAAAAATTGACGCATGTCAGGCCGTGGTTGATGAGATAATCAAAGCCGGCGGCAGTGCTCAGGCAATAGCCTGTCATATTGGTGAGTTAGCGCAAATTGACGCCATTTTTGCAGCGATTACAGAGCAACATGGCAAGCTAGATATTTTGGTTAACAATGCTGCAGCCAACCCTTATTTTGGTCATATTATTGATACTGATTTGGCCGCATTTCAAAAAACTGTTGATGTAAACATTCGCGGTTACTTTTTTATGTCGACCAACGGTGCCAGATTAATGAAGGCCAGTGGCGGCGGTTCAATCGTTAACGTCGCTTCGGTTAATGGCGTGATCCCGGGTGATTATCAAGGCATTTATTCCGTCACCAAAGCAGCGGTTATTTCAATGACTCAAGCTTTCGCCAAAGAATGTGCCCAATTTAATATTCGTGTTAATGCCTTACTCCCTGGCGGTACCGACACCAAATTTGCTTCAGCACTCGTTGATAACCCAGCTATTTTAAAACAAATGATGCATCACGTGCCGATGAAGCGCGTCGCGCAGCCTGACGAAATGGCAGGTACCGTGTTGTATCTTGCCTCAAACGCATCAAGTTACACCACAGGTACTGCCATCAATGTTGATGGTGGCTATTTGATTGGTTAATGCTTTAAAAATACAAAAAATAAAACGAATATCTCGATAGGAATTTATAATGTCTAGCACTCAAAACACCAGCATCAACAAGCTATTTGAATCGTTTTCAAATAAATCTTTATCGCTTAAAAACAAAACTGTAATGGCACCAATGACCCGTGCCTTTTCACCAAACTATATCCCCAATGCTGAGGTTGCCGCGTATTACCGCCGCCGTGCTGAAGGCGACGTAGGGTTAATTATTACTGAAGGCACTTTTATTTCGCATAAAGCCGCCAACGGTTATGAAAATGTGCCGGCCATTTTTGGTGAACAAGCCTTAGCGGGTTGGAAGCATGTCGTCGATGAAGTGCATGCTGCAGGTGGCAAAATTGCACCACAACTTTGGCATGTTGGCGCGGTGAGAAAACCTGGAGTGGGTCCTGATAAAGAAATGCCAGCATACAGCCCATCAGGTTTGTACAAACCTGGCGCAGCAAATGGCGTTGCCATGACACAGGATGACATTGATGAGGTTGTTGCTTCATTTGCTCAAGCGGCGCTCGATGCAAAGAATGTCGGCTTTGATGCCATCGAAGTGCATGGCGCACATGGTTACTTAGTGGATCAGTTCTTCTGGGAAGGCACTAACCAACGTGACGACAAATATGGTGGATCGCTAGAAAATCGCACCCGTTTTGGTGTTGAAATCGTTAAAGCAATCCGTGCAGCCGTAGGTGAGGATTTTACCATTATCTTCCGTTTCTCTCAGTGGAAACAACAAAATTACAGCGCAAAACTGTGCCAAAACCCTGAAGAGTTAGCCATATTTTTAGGTTTATTAAGTGATGCCGGTGTTGATATCTTCCATGCCAGTACACGTCGTTTTTGGATACCTGAATTTGAAGGTTCTGATTTAAACCTTGCCGGTTGGACCAAAAAACTGACCAACAAACCCGTGATCACTGTCGGTAATGTTGGCCTAGACAATGACTTTATTGGTGAAGGTAATGCTGATTTATCTGGTACTTCAAACCCAACCGGTATTGATGAATTATTAGTGCGTTTAAACAATGACGAATTTGATTTAGTCGGTATCGGCCGAGCGTTATTGGTTGATCCGCAGTGGGTTAATAAAATTAAAACCAATGCGATTGATGAGATTAAGCCATTCAATAAAAAATCATTAATGTCGTTGAGTTAACACGACTTTTCTCCCGATTAAAACGCACTCCATTTATCAAAAGGTCACAATATGAATTTTGAATACAGTGAAAAAGTTCAAGGCTTAATTAATCAAGTTAGCCAGTTTATGGATGAGCATGTTTATCCGCACGAAGACGAAATGCATCAACAAGTGGCACAAGACCCATGGTCAACACCGCCGTTAATGGATGAGCTTAAAGCTAAAGCGAAAGCGCAAGGCTTATGGAATCTATTTCTACCGGTGGCTTATGGCAAATACAGTGGCGGGTTAACCAATTTAGAATATGCACCTTTAGCCGAAATTATGGGCAAAGTGATGTGGGCGCCAGAAGTGTTTAACTGCGCCGCGCCGGATACCGGCAACATGGAAGTATTAGCAAAATACGGTAGCGAAGCACAAAAAAAGCAGTGGTTAGAGCCGCTGCTGGAAGGCAAAATTCGCTCAGCTTTTGCCATGACAGAACCTGAAGTCGCATCAAGTGATGCAACTAATATCGAATTAAGCATAGTGCGTGATGGTGACGAGTATGTCATTAACGGCCGTAAATTTTACATCAGCGGTGCGTGTCGTAAGCAATGCGAAATCATGATTGTTATGGGCAAAACTGACCCTGAAAATACCAATCGTTATATTCAGCAATCCCAAGTGCTCGTGCCAATGAATACTCCAGGGGTGAAAATGGTTAGGCCGATGCAAGTATTTGGCTATAACGATTCGCCAGAAGGCCATGCTGAAGTGACCTTTACCGATGTACGTGTGCCAGTTGACAACATTATTGTTGCCGAGGGCAAAGGTTTTGAAATTGCGCAAGGTCGTTTAGGCCCTGGCCGTATTCATCACTGTATGCGTTCTGTGGGTATTGCACAGCGTGCATTAGATTTAATGTGTCAGCGTGTGAGCGAACGAATTGTATTTGGTCAACCGATGATCAAACAACAATCGGTACGTGAAGACATTGCTAAATCTGCCTGTCAGATTGAACAAGCGCGTTTAATGACCTTAAAAGCAGCGCAAAAGATGGATACCGATGGTAATAAAGCGGCTAAAGACTTAATTGCGATGATTAAAATTGTTGCTCCGAGCATGTCACTTGATGTGATTGACCGTGCCATTCAATGCCATGGTGCGGTGGGTGTTAGCCAGGATACCTTTTTAGCGCATGCATGGGCCGGTCAGCGTACGCTTCGTTTAGCGGATGGCCCAGATCAAGTACACATGATGCAACTTGGGCGTGATTTAGTAAAAAAAATCAGTCAATAAACCATCATTAGGCCGACATACGCTGGGGCGTGTCGGCCTATTTAATTGAGCAAACATAATGGCTGTTTATATAGCCTCATTTGCGCATCAGCGACATTAATCTAACAATAAGAGTATTGCTAAATGCCACATACATTTTCTATTGATAATGAGCAGCTTAGTGCTTATTTACAGCAACATGTTGACGGCTTCATTGGGCCTATCACACTTGAAAAATTCTCTGGTGGTCAATCTAATCCTACTTATAAAATCACGGCACAATCGGGCGTGTATGTTCTGCGCCGTCAACCGCCAGGTAAGTTATTAAAATCTGCCCACGCTGTAGATCGTGAATACCTAGTCCTTGCTGCACTTAAAGGCAGCGACGTACCAGTAGCTAAGGTGTATCACCTTTGTGAAGACATCAATATTATCGGCTCCATGTTTTATGTGATGGAGTTTTGTGATGGCGCCGTGTATTGGAGTGCATCACTAGCCGAAATTGATTCAAATGAGCGTCGCGGTGCCATGTACAGCGAAATGAATAGGGTACTTGCAGCATTACACAGTGTTGATGCTGATGCCGTTGGTTTAAGCGATTATGGCAAAGCCGGTAGCTATTTTGAACGTCAATTGGGCCGTTGGGTATCGCAATATCACGTCACCGAACTTCAACCTATTCCAGCTATGCACAAACTGATTGAGTGGCTTGAATCTCATATACCCAATGATGATGGCAGAGTCTGTTTAGTACATGGTGATTTTCGTTTAGACAATATGATGTTTGCTAAAGACAGCCCGCAGGTTATCGCGCTGCTTGACTGGGAACTCTCTACATTGGGTCATCCATTTGCTGATTTAGCGTACCAATGTATGCAACTGCGTATGCCTGCAGGCATGGGCACTATCGATGGTTTAAAAGATATTGATCGAGCCAGCTTAGGGATCCCTACAGAAGAAGAATATGTTGCACAATATTGTCAACGAATGGGAATTGATCGCATCGATAACTGGGCATTTTATCTTGCGTTTAGCTTTTTCCGCTTAGCGGCTATTGCTCAAGGTGTCGCTAAACGCGCAGCACAGGGAAATGCATCAAACGAACATGCAAACAAAGTGGGATCATTTGTGGAACCGCTCGCCCAAATGGCATTACAGGTAATACATAGGGCAAAATAATCATAAAAAATACAACAAGACCATCAATTACAGGAGTTACTCGCATGGATCCATTATTAGACTTTACTGGCAAAGTTGCCGTTATTACTGGCGCAGCGCAAGGTTTTGGCAAATTACTTTCTCAAGAACTGGCCAAACGTGGTGCCAAACTCGTGATTAGTGACATTAATGAAGCTGGCGTACATAAGGTGGCTGACGATATTGCGGCCACTGGCGCCGAAGTGGTCGCGATGAAGTGCGATGTTTCTAAAGATGAGTCTTGTAAAGCGATGGTCGATACCGCGCTTGAATATTTTGGCCGTGTGGATATTGGTGTCAATAATGCCGGTATTGCCCATGAGTTTATGCCACTGCACATGATTGATGAATCGATTATGGACAGCCAATTTGCCATTAACGTCAAGGGTGTTCAATTCGGTATGCGCCATCAAATTGCACAAATGTTGAAACAAGGTGAGGGTGCTATTCTCAACGTAAGTTCGATGGCCGGTTTAGGCGGGGCAGCCAGAGGCAGTGCTTATTCAATGGCTAAGCATGCGGTGATTGGTTTAACCAAAACCGGTGCAGTTGAATACGGTCGCGACAACATTCGTATCAACGCCATTTGCCCCTTCTTTACGTTAACGCCTATGGTCACCAATTTTGCTGATGAAGAAAAACAAAAGAAAATGGCCCGCGGCACGCCTATGAATCGTTTAGGTGAACCTAAAGAAATCGTCGCAGTCATGTTAATGATGTTGTCCCCTGGCAACACCTACATGACGGGCCAATGCATCGCGGTTGACGGTGGTGTGTCTGCATTTTAAATCCCCGTTGCTTTGCTATTGTCCGTAGTCATTAGTTATTAGTTATTAGTTATTAGTCAGATTGACTGTGGTCATTGGATTGAGTTTTTATAAGATAAGAAGAGAATAATATGCCTGCTACATTAATGAATGAACGCGATCTCGAGTTTATGCTTTACGAGCTGTTTGACAGTGAAGGATTAACAAGCCGTGAACGTTACCAGGATCATGATCGTCAAACGTTTAATGAAGTGATTAACACAGCGAAAACCATTGCTGAAAAACATTTTCTTCCTATTCGACAAAAGCTTGATACTGACCAGCCGACTTTTGACGGCAAAAAAGTTCATATCCTGCCAGAGCTTAAAACTGCCATCACAGCGGTGATTGAATCGGGCATTGGTTCGGCTACTGCAGATTACGACTTAGGCGGCATGCAACTACCGCCTATTATTGCCAGTGCTGCAGGGGCGTTTTTAAGTGTCGCTGGCGGCGTGGGCATGGGTTACAACATGCTCACCACTGCCAATGCCAATTTGCTGCAAGCACATGGCAGCGATGAGCTTATCAATACCTGGGTAAAACCGATGCGAGAAGGCCGCTTTATGGGCACGATGGCCATGACCGAGCCTGGCAGTGGCTCTGGACTGGGTGATTTGATCACCAAGGCGGTAAAAGCTGAAGATGGCACTTATCGTATTAGTGGCAGTAAAATTTATATCTCGGGCGGCGATCACGACTTAAGTGAAAACATTGTTCATTTAGTATTGGCGCGTATTCAAGGCGCACCGAAAGGGGTAAAAGGGATTTCGTTATTTGTGGTGCCAAAGTTTTTACTCAATGACGATGGTTCAATTGGCAAAGACAATGAAGTCGCCTTAGCGGGGTTATTCCATAAAATGGGAGGCCGTGCGCAAACTTCTACCGCGCTGAGTTTTGGTGAACAAAATGGCTCAGTGGGTTACCTTGTTGGTGAAGAGCATTGCGGCCTCAAGTACATGTTCCATATGATGAATGAAGCCCGCATTATGGTGGGTACTGGCGCGGCGGTAATAGCCGTTGCGGGATATCAATACTCTGTTGATTACGCCAAAAACCGACCTCAAGGCAGATTACCATCATGCAAAGATCCATTATCACCGATGGTCAATATCATTGAACATGCTGATGTTAAACGCATGCTATTGGCTCAAAAAGCCTATTCCGAAGGTGCTATGGCATTGGTGTTATACGGCACGCAATTAAGTGACGATTCACACACGGCAGATACTGAAGCGCAGCGACAATACGCCTATACACTATTAGATTTTTTAACCCCCATAATTAAAACCTGGCCATCAGAATACGGCCCTAAAGCGAACTCACTTGCCATACAGGTGATGGGCGGCCACGGTTACATAAATGAGCATCCCGTTGAAATGTTTTATCGCGATAATCGCCTTAATCCCATTCATGAAGGTACTACAGGCATTCAATCATTGGATTTAATGACCCGCAAAGTACCCATGAATAAGATGCAAGGGTTTAAAGCGACAATAAGCGAAATGATGAAAACCATCGATGAAGCCAAGCAACATCCTGGTTTGCTTGAGTATTCGACTCAATTAAGTCAAGCGGTTGAAACCTTGACCACCACCACAGAAGCGGTATTAAGTGCAATGGCGACTAAGAATATCGATTTGGCATTAGCTAACTCGGTTAAATACCTTGAGTTATTTGGTCATGTTATCGTCGCCTGGTTGTGGTTAAAGCAAAGCATTGTGGCAACAAAAGCGCTCGCAGAAAAACCGCATCAAACGGATGTGCATTTTTATCTAGGTAAATTGCAAGCCGCTCAATACTTCTATCGATTCGAATTACCCGAAATTTACTTATGGTCAAACATTTTGATTAACACCGACAGTACCAGTTTTGACATGCAGAGTGAGTGGTTTTAATCGTACCGTGATGACAAGTGAGTATTGTTGATAGGTTAACTCATCATTAGTTAACGTATTAACGGTATGTTTAAATGTTAAAAATGAAGGCGTTACCTCAATTTAAGGTAATGCTTTTTTTATGCCTGCAATCCCTATCACCCACATACGAACTATTAGCCATGAGAATATCTAAGTATCAAAACTATTCATTTGTTTAATTGATAAACCCCAATTAGCATGAGTTATCGTATAAATTTCATTCATGGATCGTATTGCGAAAGCAAAAGGGGAAGGGAACATGCCAACAGTGATTAATCGTAACGAGATTGCTAACTACATCGGCCATCAAGCCGCGCCAACTGATTGGCATCAAATCAATCAACAGCAAATTAATCTTTTTGCTGACTGCACCCTAGATCATCAATTTATTCACGTCGATGAAGAAAAAGCCAAAGCCACACCTTTTGGCTCAACCATCGCGCACGGTTTTTTATCTTTATCTATGTTGTCGCATTTTGCAGAAGAATTTAGCGTGATTATTGATGGCTTCTATATGGGCCTTAATGCCGGTTTTGACAAAGTGCGATTCTTACAGCCAGTAACCGTAAACAGCCGTATCCGCGCACATGCTAAAACCCTTTCGATTGAAGAGAAAAAACCGGGGCAATTTCGCATTTCAACCGAAGTGACCATTGAAATCGAAGGGGTTGATACCCCGGCGTTAGTGGCTGAGTGGATTTCAGTGCAAATGGTTAAGTAAATCGCCATATCAAGACATTATAACAACATAATTATCAGTAAATTGGGGACATCAAGATGACAATCAGTTTTGCAGGAAAAGTCGCGATAGTAACAGGTGCGGGCAACGGGTTAGGGCGTTCACATGCACTCGAGCTAGCTAGACGCGGCGCTAAGGTGGTTGTTAATGATTTAGGCGGCGCACGTGATGGCAGCGGTGCATCTTCAGCGGCATCACAAGAAGTGGTCGCCCTTATTGAAGCCATGGGCGGTGAAGCTATTAGCCATGGTGCAAACGTGGCTAACTTTGATGAAGTGCAAGACATGGTGCAACAAACCATGGACAAATGGGGCCGAGTCGATGTGTTAATCAACAACGCTGGTATTTTACGCGATAAATCGTTTTCAAAAATGACCTTAGACGATTTTAAAGTCGTTATGGATGTGCATGTCATGGGCTCGGTTAACTGCACCAAAGCGGTGTGGGAAATCATGAAACAGCAAAATTACGGCCGTATTGTGATGACAACCTCATCAAGTGGCATGTATGGCAACTTTGGTCAGTCAAATTACGGCGCTGCAAAAATGGCCCTGATTGGTTTAATGAATACTTTAGTGCTTGAAGGTGCTAAAAATAATATTCACATCAATGCATTGGCGCCAACAGCAGGCACCCGCATGACCGAAGATTTAATGCCAGAAGAAATCGTTAAAGCCTTCGCACCCGAAGCTGTCACCGCGGGCATGCTGACATTGTGTGATGATGACGCGCCTAATCGCTTTATTTTATGTGCTGGCGCCGGTGGTTATTCTAGTGCCAGTATTTTTGAAACCGATGGATGTTTTATTCCTACGGCAAAACAAAGCCCAGAAGCGGTACGCGACAATTGGGATAAATTAACCGCACAAGATAATCAAAAAGCTTTGGTTTCTGGCGCGCAACAAGGTGAAAAATTTATCATGAAAGCCATGGCATTCATGAAAGTGCAACAGCAATAACGTTTTTACACTAACGCTTTTACTGCGATTTTTGGCCACTGGGGTGGCTGCAATGTATTGATTGAATTGAAGACTATTAAAAAATATAAAAGGAATTGTCATGAGAGAAGCTGTCATTGTATCCGCTGCACGTACGCCAATTGGTAAAGCCTACCGTGGTGCCTTTAATGATTTATCTGCACCGACATTATCTGCTGTAGCGGTAAATGCTGCTGTTGAGCGCGCGGGTATTGACCCAAATGAGATTGATGATTGTATTTTTGGTGCTGCACTCACTCAGGGTAACCAGGGAATGAACTTTGGCCGTCAAGTGGCAATGGCTGCACAATTACCGGTATCGGTAGCGGGCATGACTGTTGACCGTCAATGTTCATCTGGATTAATGTCAATTGCGATAGCAGCAAACCATATTGTGGTTGACGGTGCCAAAGTGGTTGTCGCAGGCGGTTGTGATTCAATTAGCTTGGTGCAAAACGATAAAATGAACATGAGTCGCGCCGTAGACCCTAGCGTAAAAGCTTATCGCCCCGCGATTTACATGCCAATGCTTGATACCGCTGAAGTGGTGGCTAATCGCTACGACATTTCACGCGAGCGTCAAGATGCCTATGCATTAACGTCACAGCAACGTACCGCGGCCGCTCAAGTAGCTGGTAAGTTTGACGATGAGATTGTACCTGTAACTTGTACTAAATTGGTGATGGATAAAAACACGGGTGACATTACCAAAGAAACGGTTACGTTAACTCAAGATGAAGGTAATCGTCCGTCGACCAATATTGAAGGATTAGCAGGCTTAAAAGCGGTTAAAGACAATGGCTCTATTACCGGTGGTAATGCATCGCAATTATCAGATGGTGCAGCGGCAGTTGTGGTGATGGATCGAGAACTTGCCGAGCAGCGAGGTCTTAAACCATTAGGCGCGTATCGCGGGATGGTTGTGGCGGGATGCGAGCCTGACGAAATGGGCATTGGACCGATTTATGCCATTCCTAAATTACTCGAGCGCAACGGGTTAACCATGGACGACATTGGTTTGTGGGAAATCAATGAAGCCTTTGCCGTACAAGTGATTTACTGCGCAGATAAATTGGGTATTCCTGCGGATAAGTTAAATGTAAATGGCGGCGCAATTTCAATTGGTCATCCATATGGCATGAGTGGCACACGCATGGTCATGCACGCGCTGATTGAAGGTAAGCGCCGTGGTGTTAAATACGTCGTCATCAGTATGTGTATTGGCGGCGGGCAAGGCGCTGCAGGGTTATTTGAAGTGTTGTAAATTGTGTGGAAGTTGAGTGTCATCATAATAATAAATCATTGCCGTAAATAACCTGATTTTTTAGGTTTTATTTGCATTATCATAATAATAGGGGACCGTATTATGGAAAAAGTTTGGCTTGAGAAGAGTTATCCACCTGGGGTTGAGTTTGAAATTGATCCTGATAAGTACAGCTCTTTAGCAGAATTATTTTTAAAGTATACCAAGTTATACGCGAGTAATACGGCGTTCATTAATATGGATGTAAGCATTACCTATCAACAGCTTGAGCAACAAGCGACTGACTTTGCGGCCTATTTACAGCATGATTTAGGATTAGTGAAAGGCGATAAATTTGCCATTATGATCCCAAATCTATTGCAATATCCTATAGCCTTATTTGGTGCATTGATTGCCGGGCTAACCGTAGTCAATGTTAACCCGTTATACACAGCCCGTGAGTTAGAACATCAACTAAAAGACTCAGGTACAAAGGGCATTTTGATTTTAGAAAATTTCGCTCACGTGCTGCAGGCTGTCATCAATAAGACCGATGTTAAGTATGTTGTCACGACCAGTGTTGGCGATCGCCTCGGCATGATTAAAGGCGCACTGATTAATGGTGCAATTAAACATGTTAAAAAACAGGTGCCCGCGTTTGATTTACCAAATGCGGTTAAATTTAATGATGCCATGTCTAAAGGCAGCAAACTTAAATTTACTCCGGTTGCGGTTACTGGCGAAGACTTAGCCTTTCTGCAATATACCGGTGGTACAACAGGCCCATCAAAAGGCGCAATGTTAACGCACCGTAATATGGTTGCTAACCTTGAACAATCTAATGCCGTAACCAAAAACGTGTATGAAATCGGCAAAGAATTTATGATCACTGCATTGCCGCTTTACCATATCTACGCGTTAACCTCTAACTGCTTAGCATTTTTACCCTTTGGTGGCACCAACTTGTTGATCACCAACCCACGCGATATGCCAGGGTTTGTTAAAGAGTTAGCTAAATACAAATTTACCGTCATTACTGGGGTAAATACTTTATTTAATGGTTTGTTACACACCCCAGGTTTTGACCAGCTCGACTTTAGTGCCTTAAAAATGGGCTTTGGCGGCGGTATGTCAGTACAGCGCCCAGTAGCTGAACATTGGGAGCGAGTCACTAAAAGTCGTCTTCTAGAAGGTTATGGCTTAACTGAGTGTGCGCCGTTAGTGACCATGAGTCCTTACAACCAGGAGAAATACAATGGCTCTATTGGACTTCCTGCTTCATCAACTGATATTCGCCTTGTCGGCGCCGATGGTGAAGATGTTGCCTTAGGCGAGCCCGGTGAAATGTGGGTAAAAGGGCCGCAGGTGATGAAAGGTTATTACAATCGTCAAAAAGCCACTGATGAAGTGTTAAAAGACGGTTGGTTAGCCACGGGCGATATCGCAACCATGGACGAAAATGGCTTCTTCAGAATTGTTGATCGTAAAAAAGACATGATTATTGTGTCTGGCTTTAACGTATTCCCCAATGAAATTGAAGAAGTTATTGTTGCGCATGAAGGCGTACTTGAAGCCGCTGCGGTGGGGATATCTTGCGATGCCACCGGTGAACGCGTAAAAGTGTTTATTGTGCGTAAAGATCCAATGCTGACGGAACAGGATATCTTTGATCACTGCGCAGAAATGCTAACCAACTATAAACGTCCTAAAATCATTGAATTTATGGACGAACTGCCAAAAAGTAATGTCGGTAAAGTGTTGCGTAAAGACTTACGCAGTAAGGCATAACTGATCAAATAGGGTCTGTTTTTGTGTCGGTTATTGCCAATACAATCACAGACCCATATTGAGCCAGTATGTGCTGGTTCAATCTCCTTTACGCTAATCAACATGCGTTTTCTTGAACGAGCAGATTATTTAACGCAGTGAGTATTCAAGCGTCAATTCTCAATCTTATAAGAGTCAGAAATAATTCAATATGTTAGAAATTTATGCCGGTGATACGGCGTTAAAAACAATACAACAAGATGGTTTTTCTCCTGAGCTATTTAGCTCTTTTTTAGGTGCCAGCGGTGGGCCAAAATGGTTTACCTTATTTGGCTTAGACAAATATTTATTTGGCGAATTTTTTAAAGGCAGACAACAACCATTAAACCTTATTGGCTCAAGTGCAGGGGCATTTCGTGCCGCGTGTTTTGCACAAAACGATCCCGTTGCAGCCATAGAACGTTTGGCTAAAAACTACAGCGAAACCGTGTATTCAGATGATAAAAAGCCGCAACCATTAGAAATCACCACAAAAGCATTCGAATTACTTGAAGTGTTATTTGGCGCAACAGGCGCAGATGAAATTATCAATAATCCCATCTTTAAAGCACATTTTATCGTGGCGAAATGCAATGGTCTTGTGGCATCAGAAAGTAAATTAAAACAGGGTGTGGGTTTAGCCAACAGCTTTGTGCGTAACTCCATGAGTCGCCCTTTACTCAAAAGCCAATATCAACGGTTTATTTTTCAGCATAGTCAAAGTGATTTAGTGATAAATGACCCTGATAATATTCCGACCACCGCGGTGAGCTTATCGGAGCAAAATATCAAGCGCGCCTTGTTAGCGTCAGGATCTATTCCGATGGTGATGCAAGGCATTAAAGACATTCCTGATTGTCCTCCGGGGATGTATCGTGATGGCGGGATTATTGATTATCACTTTGATTTTGATATTCAAAATAAAGGCTTAACCCTATACCCGCATTTTAGTTCAACCTTAAAAGCGGGGTGGTTTGATAAAAACCTGTCACGAAAGGTGAGGCTGCAACACTACGATAAAACCGTTTTATTGTGTCCATCGGCAGAGTTTGTGGCGTCGTTACCGTATCAAAAAATTCCAGACCGCAGTGACTTTGTTGAAATGAACCCAGCGCAGCGGCTTAAATATTGGCAACAAGTGTTTGTCGAAAGTGAAAAGCTAGCACTGCATTTTAACCATTTTTATCGTAATCAAACTATCAACAGCATTAAACCGATTAATCAACTTCACGAATCATAACGTGTTTAGATGACTAGGTTTAGAGACTAGATTAGTTAGTTGCATTGTGACTATTTTAGTTCAAAGGCTTAACCATATTTACATCCTTAATCAGTTAGACATGAAGCAACAAATAAAGATAACAATAGCGCCATTGAAGGCCACACAATCATCGACATAGAGAGAAACACATGAGCACATTTACCGCAATCAATCTCATCGCCCGTCCTCAAGGTGGCCCAATTGGCCCAGAACTATTTGAAATAGTGCAAAAGCCAATACCAAGCGTGGGTGTAGGCCAGTTTTTAGTGAAGCAAAACCACATGTCATTAGACCCTGCGATGTTTGGTTGGATGAGTGCAGACACCGAGAGTTACATTCCTCCGGTTGCATTTGGTGAGGTGATGCGCAGTTCTGGTATTGGTGAAATAGTGGAAAGTCAGCATCCTGATTTTGCCGTTGGCGATCGTGTGATGGGCATGATGGGCTGGCAAGAATACGTGTTAAGTAACGGTGCCGGTTTAAATAAAGTGACCGCCCCTTTACCGGATGAAGCCGTGTTATCGGTGTTTGCATTGCCTGGTTTAACGGCCACACAAGGTTTATATGGTGTTGGTAAGCCGCAAAAAGGCGAGACCATTGTTGTTTCTGGTGCAGCAGGCTCGGTTGGCTCTATTGTGGGTCAGCTGGCCAAAGCTGATGGCTTAACGGTTATTGGTGTGGTCGGTAGCGATGAAAAAGCAGATTGGATTGTCAATGAATTAGGTTTTGACGGTGCCATCAATTATAAAACAGATGATATCGCAGCAAAATTAGCTGAATTAGCGCCAAAGGGTGTTGATGTGTATTTTGAAAATACCGGGGGGCCTATTCAGCATCATGTCTTTGCCAAAATGAATGCGCATGGTCGTATTGTGGTGTGCGGCATGATAGCCGATTACCCTAAAGCGGTACCTGATTTAGGCCCAAATTGGATCCAGGTAATTAAAAAGCGTTTGATTATTCAAGGTTTCACTATGCCTGATCACTTTGGTGACGTACCGGCATTATTACAAAAATTGACACCGTATGTGATGAAAGGGCAAATCAAGCATCGCGCCCATGTGTTAGACGGTCTTGAGTCTGCCATTAGCGGCTTGAACTTGTTCTTTACCGGCGACAATAAAGGCAAGCTTATCGTTAAGCTTTAGTCATCATCAATACGCAGCGCTGAGCACGTCATTCAATGTTCGGTGCTGCCACATCACTTTATTCCAAGTCAGGCGATATATATGAGCGACATCAAAACCCATTATAGAAATTGCAATATTTGCGAAGCCATGTGTGGCTTGGAAATTAACTATCAAGACCAGCAGATTATTTCAATTAAAGGCGACCAACTCGACCCATTTAGTCAGGGCTATAATTGCCCTAAAGCGCTCGCGTTAGAAGACTTTTACACTGATAAAGACCGATTGAAAACCCCGATTAAACGCACTGAGACTGGCTGGCAAGCCATCAGTTGGGATGATGCATTTACTGAAATCGTCGACAAATTCAAACATATTCAGCAGCAACACGGCAAAAATGCATTAGCGGTGTATTTAGGTAATCCTAATGCCCACAGTTTAGGCAATGCATTATTCCTTAAGCCGTTCATGAAATCCCTTGGCACCATAAACCGCTTTAGTTCTGCCTCGGCAGATCAATTACCACATCATGTGGCCGCTAACTTTATGTTGGGTGCAGGTATGTTAATCCCGGTGTCTGATATCGATAGAACCGATTTTATGTTAATCATTGGCGGCAATCCTGTTGTCTCTAATGGCAGTATGATGACTGCGCCAAATGTGATTGGACGATTAAAAGCCATTCAAAAGCGTGGCGGTAAAGTGGTGGTGGTTGACCCGCGCAAAACCCGTACCGCAAAAATTGCCGACCAACATGTGTTTATTCGCCCTGAAAGAGATGCATTTCTGCTGCTTGCACTCATTCATTGCGTGTTTGCTGCTAATAAAGTCAATTTGCGTCATTTAAGCGATAAGGTTGATGGGTTAGATGAAATCGAAAATTTAGTTAGGGCCTATTCACCAGAAATTGTCAGTCCATTTGTCGGCATCGATGCCGAGGTTATCCGTACGTTATCAGCAGATATGCTGGCTGCCGATTCGGCCGTTTGTTACAGCCGCATGGGCGCATCAACTCAAACTTTTGGTGGCATTTGTTTGTGGCTCACCAATGTACTCAACATTATTACCGGTAATTTTGATCGCGAAGGTGGTGCAATGTTTCCACAGCCTGCCTTCGATTTACTGCGTAATCATCAACCTGGGCACAAAACCTCGTTTGGTCAATACCATTCTCGCGTGCGCAAATTACCGTTTTTTAATGGTGAGTTTCCGGTGGCGACTTTAGCAGAAGAGATCCAAACACCTGGAGAAGGGCAAATTAAAAGTGTGATTACTGTTGCAGGTAATCCAGTATTATCCGCACCCAGCGGCCATAAATTGGCTACGGCATTTAGTGAGTTAGATTACATGGTATCGATTGATATCTACCTTAATGAAACCACAAAATACGCTGACATTATTTTACCCGGCACGACAGGTGTCGAGAACTCACACTTTGATATTTTCTTTAATTCGTTCTCAGTGAGAAACACGGTTAAATATTCAGCGCCGCTATTTGAAAAACACAGCGATCAACGCAGCGACTGGCAAATACTAAAAGAGATTTCAGCGCGGATGCTTAATGTGCCTGCAGACGATCCAATGCAGCAGGTTACGCCTGAAATGATATTGGATATGGAGCTTAAAAAAGGCCCATATGGTCAACAAGGCATGAGTTTACAAAAGTTAATTGATAATCCACATGGCATTGATCTTGGTCCGCTTATGCCGTGTTTATCTGAACGGATTAAAACCGCGAACGGCAACATCGATTTATTCCCAGCGGTTTATCAAGACGATTTACCGAGATTACACGCTGTCATGACGCAAACTGCTCGTGATAATCAATTTCCATTTGATTTAATCAGCCGTCGTTTAGTGAAAAGCCACAATACCTGGACCCAAAATTCACAGCGATTAATTAAAGGTAAAAATCCTTGTACTTTAGAAATGCATCCTCTTGATGCAAAACACTTAGGCGTTGCGCAAGGGCAAGTGGTTACGGTAACTTCCGCTGTTGGTACAATAAACATCGAAGTGGTGATTACCGATGATATTCAACCAGGCGTGGTTACCATGCCGCAAGGTTGGGGTCATAATCAGCAAGGTACTAATATGTCTGTTGCCTCGACACAACCGGGTGTGAGCATTAATGATTTAACGGATGCCGCCAGAGTTGATATGCTCACAGGTAATGCGGCATTTAATGGCACACCAGTGGCAATTAGTGTTGCTTAACGCTAACAAAAAATGCGTTGAGTCAATGTGAATGAGCACCTAGGCATGAGTCTCTAGGAATGAGTACTAGGATTGAGTCTCTAGGAATGAGTTTAGACACGTTTATTGAGTCACCATCGTCTACAAACATTTTTTACAAATAAGTTGCCAAGAACAACGATTAAATAAAAAGGTTAACCATGTTTAAAAGTACACAAAACTACATCGCATCAAACGAACTGACGTTAGCTGTCAATGCAGCTATTGCACTTGAAAAACCGTTACTGATTAAAGGTGAGCCAGGTACCGGTAAAACTCAGTTAGCAGAAGAGTTAGCGCGTTCGCTCAATTGTAAATTATATCAATGGCACATTAAATCGACCACCAAAGCGCAGCAAGGCCTTTACGAGTATGACGCGGTATCGCGTTTACGCGACAGTCAATTGGGCGATGCCAAAGTGCATGATATTGGCAACTATATCGTTAAAGGCAAGTTATGGCAGGCGTTTGAAGAAGAACAGAGACCGATTTTGTTAATTGATGAAATCGATAAAGCCGACATCGAATTTCCAAACGACTTATTGCAAGAACTCGATAAGATGGAGTTTTATGTTTATGAAACTCAGCAAGTGATTAAAGCTAAACAACGACCGATTATTATCATTACCTCAAATAATGAAAAAGAGCTGCCAGATGCTTTTTTACGTCGCTGTTTTTTCCATTACATTAAGTTCCCAACCAAAGCGGAAATGGAAAAGATTATCGACGTGCATCATCCTGACGTTAAACAAGCCCTGTTAAGCCAGGCATTAGACGTATTTTTTGATTTACGCGACGTCAATGGCATTAAGAAAAAACCGTCAACATCAGAGCTCATTGACTGGTTAAAGCTATTAATCTCCGATGATATTTCGCAGCAGACCTTACTTGATAAGCAATCGGACATTATCCCATTGTTTGGTGCATTGCTAAAGAACGAACAAGATGTGTCATTGATTGAAAAGCTGGCTTTTATGAGCCGTAGAAACAGGTAGTAAGCCGTGTTTATTGATTTTTTCTTGACCCTAAAAAAGCACAAAGTCCCGTGCAGTTTGCGCGAACTACTTGACCTTATCGCCTTGCTTAAAAAAGGCGTGGTGTTTGCTGACGTAGAAGAGTTTTATAACCTAGCCAAAATTGTCATGGTTAAAGACGAAATCCATTACGACAAGTATGACAATGCCTTTGCAGAATACTTTAAAGGCATAGAAAGCATTGATATTTTTGATCATATTCTGCCAGAGGATTGGCTTCGTAAAGAATTTGAAAAAAACTTAAGCCAAGAAGAAAAAGATCAACTCAAAGCGCTTGGTGGCCTTGAAGCGTTAATGAAGACACTTAAAGAGCGTTTAGATGAACAAAAAAAACGCCACGCTGGCGGTAACAAATGGGTAGGTACAGGCGGCACATCGCCTTTTGGTGCTTATGGCTATAACCCAGAAGGTATTCGAGTTGGTCAGGATAAAAACCGCAATAACAGCGCGGTAAAAGTGTGGGACAAACGTGAGTTTAAAAACTTTGACCAAGACCGTGAACTCGGCACCCGTAATATTAAATTAGCCCTTAAAAAGTTACGCAAATTTGCTCGCACAGGTGCCAGTGAAAAGCTTGATATCAATACCACTATCCGCTCAACCGCGCAAAATGGCGGCTTACTCGATGTGCACATGGAGCCAGAACGTCATAACGCAGTCAAAGTGCTGATGTTTTTTGATATTGGCGGTTCGATGGACGATTACATTCATACTTGTGAAGAGTTATTTTCGGCCGCGCACAGTGAATTTAAGCATTTACGCTTTTTCTATTTCCATAACTGTTTATATGAAAAAGTATGGCAAGACAATCACCGCCGGTTTGACAAAACCATTGAACTCGATGAAGTGTTACGCACATTCTCATCTGACTACAAAGTGATTTTTGTCGGCGATGCCACCATGGGACCTTACGAGATAATCGCGAAAGGCGGCAGTGTCGAACATTGGAATGAAAAACCTGGCATAGAGTATATGAATCGTTTAATCGGGCATTTTAATAAAGTTGCCTGGCTTAATCCTCAGCCAGAAAACTATTGGCATGTTCATCATTCTATTTCGATTATTCAAAAACTGGTTAGCGACAAAATGTATCCGTTAACTGTCGATGGCATAGGCCGCGCCATTAAAGATCTCAGTTAAAAGAAAGATTGTTGTTCACTTAATGAATTTGGCGAACGGCTCGACTATTGAACGAAGCGAACGACACGACAACATCACTTTACGCTCAACTGAGTGATAATTGATAAAAACACTTAAACAGGAAGGTCAATCATATGGATTTTTTACGCACCGATGACAGTTGTTTTACCAATTTGCCTGATTATCATTTTAACGCCAATTACTTAACGGTAGACGACGCTGACGGTGGCCAGCTAAGAGTCCATTATGTTGATGAAGGCCCTAAAGAAGCTGCACCTATACTATTACTCCATGGTGAACCTACCTGGAGTTTTTTGTACCGTAAAATGATCCCAATCTTAGTTAAAGCCGGGCATCGGGTCATCGTGCCCGATTTAATTGGTTTTGGCCGTTCAGACAAACCGACTAAGCGATCGGATTACACTTATCAGCGCCATGTCGACTGGATAACTTCATTAATGTTACAGCTTAACCTTAATGGCATTACTTTAGTGTGTCAGGATTGGGGCGGCTTAATTGGTTTACGATTAGCGGCAGAGCACAGTGAACGTTTTGCGCGAATAGTTGCAGCTAACACCATGTTGCCTACGGGTGATCATCAACCTGGAGAGGCTTTTCTCAAATGGCGTCAATATTCACAAGATGTTGATATATTTCCAACGGGCAGCTTAATTGACCGTGCTTGCGTATCGACACTGTCAGACGAGATAATAGCCGCGTATGATGCGCCATTTCCTGATGAACGTTACAAAGAGGGCGCGCGTCAGTTTCCTTTACTTGTGCCAATCACCCCAGATGACCCCGCAGCAGATAAAAATCGTGCAGCCTGGAAAGTATTATCACAATGGCAAAAGCCATTTTTAACCGCCTTTAGTGACTCAGATCCTATTACCAAAGGCGGCGACGCCTTAATGCAAAAGCTCATTCCCGGCACTCAAGGACAAAAGCACACCACCATTGTCAGCGGCGGACATTTCTTACAAGAAGATAAAGGCGAAGTGTTAGCCGAAGTTGTTGTGCAATTTATTGCTGATAATTAATAATGCCTGAGTGACAAGTGACAAGTGACAAGTGACAAGTGACAAGTGACAAGTGACAAGTGACAAGTGACAAGTGACAAGTGACAAGTGACAAGTGACAAGTGACAAGTGACAAGTGACAAGTGACAAGTGACAAGTATGACATAAGATAATGTCAGCATTCACTTTAAGGAGCCAATATGTTGTATCACGGAATTTCGATTATGTTGGCCCCAGTGCTTGTGTTACAAGGCCTTAAAGTGCGCCGCACCACGCCAAGACTTGCCGAACCAGAAGGTGAACGTGTCGGTCAAACCGGATCAAATCCTCAGTTAAGCTTATTGATTTTAGGTGACTCTGCCGCAGCGGGGGTTGGGGTGACAAACCAAAGTCAGGCGTTACTTGGTCAGGTGCTTGAGCAATTAAGCCCAATAATAGCTGTTAATTACGCCTTGTTTGCTAAAACAGGTGCAACCACATCAACTACGTTGCAAGCGCTCAATGAGCAGATTGATCCCACTCATCCCATACTCGGTCAAGACCATTATGATGTCATCGTCACCTCATTAGGGGTCAACGATATTACTTCATCAGTGAGTTGTGATAAGTGGCTTTTACAGCAACAGGCATTGTTTACATTGCTTAAAAAGCGTTATACGCCTAAACAAATTTTAGTCACAGCATTGCCACCTTTAGGGCTGTTTCCCGTTTTGCCCAATCCATTACGTTGGAGTTTAGGCAAACGTGCCAATCAGTTTAATCATGGTTTGCAGCAATTAATACTCAAGCTCAATCAGCAGCAGGGCAATCAGACGAGTCAATTTACCATGATTACATTGCCGTTAGACAACCCACAACCCGAGTTAAGCATGCTCGACTTTATGCGCCAGGTCATGGCCAGCGATGGATTTCACCCAGGCGCACCGATTTACAATGCATGGGCAAGCTTAGTGGTAGAGCAGATAGTGGATGGTGTTGTTGCCCCAAGATGTGTTTAGGTTATGGCCTGCGGCCACTAACGTCGTGGCGCTTCGCCCACACCAGACCAAGAGGAAACCAACGGCTGTTCCCTCTTGGATCTCCCAGCCGCCACATCAAAATTATCTGAAAAGCGATAATTTCGCGACGTGGTTAAATCCAGCTTTTGACCGCGTTTCGATGTTCTTCAGCCTTATTCGAAAATGCTAACGCTTCCGATGGTACATCCTGTACCGCGAAAGCTAGCCTGACATCCATGTCAGGACTCACGCTATTTTCTTCAACGGCCTCAAGTTAACAGTTGAATTTGGACTGTTTCAAGCAATATGCGAAAGTCATTTATGTCCCTTTCCTTGTTAGAAAAATCCAATTTAAACTTTGCTCGAACATCGTTATCCATAGTTTATGAAAGAACTATTTTGAGGGTAATCTATCCACGCTTAACATCATAAAAACTTAGCTAACATTCAGTTGGGTGAGGCAGCCAAACACATCCTCAAGTGGACAAATCAGAAAATAAGACGATGAAAGAGCAATGATAAAAGATGAAGTATGATAAAACCTACCTTAAAAGGTGTAATCAGAACAAACAATTAGCCGAAAGGTTGTACAAAATACCACTACCGCAAAAAAGCAAATTCCTATAGCATAAAAACATCCCGATTAATTTGGATGTGGCATCGGCCAAGTCCAACAAGCGATTTATGCCTTGCAAACTGCGCAACGCATAAATACTAAAACGTTATGTACTAATGGAGTTCCAATGAATAAACTTTTTATATTACTATTCAGTATTTACTCTGTTAACGTTTTGAGTGATGACTTTGACTGTAGTGAAGCCATTACCACTCCTCAGGTAAATTACTGTGCTGGAGTTGAATTAGAAAAAGCTCAACATGAAATGGATGCATACCTAACTAAGAGCAAAGAACATAACAATTATGACCTTGAGTTAATTAAATCGATTAATGTAGCCCAAAAAGCATGGTTACTATATGCAAATGCACATTGTGATTCTATTTATACACAGTGGCGTGATGGGACAATAAGAGGGGTGATGTCTTTGAGTTGTAAAACCAAAGTTACGAAACAACGGACGCACGAAATTTGGTCTAACTATCTAACTTACATGGATAGTACGCCTGCTGTTTTACCAGAACCCAAGTTGTAATAAATCGGTCGTACATAACATAAGGATAGGCCGCGTGAGGCCTCGTCCTATCCCAAGTGTTGAATAAGCCCGAACAACAGGTTACCTTAGCTCATCTGAAAATTATTTAACTCTATTAATTTGAGTGAGTTAAGTTAATTCCTCACGGTATTCAGTTAAACAATTATCCTTATTATTTTCAACATTAGGTTGAGGTCATTAAGTTTGTCGGTCGTGACACTACGCCTGTTCAAAAAATGGGTGGCATCTTTTTCCTATCCTCAAGTGGACAAATCAGAAAATAAGACGATGAAAGAGCAATGATAAAAGATGAAGAATGATAAAAACTAGCTTAAAAGGTGTAATAAGAACAAACAATTAGCCAAAAGGTTGTACAAAATACCACTACCGCAAAAAAGCAAATTCCTATAGCATAAAAACATCCCGATTAATTTGGACGTGGCATCGGCCAAGTCCAATAAGCGATTTATGCCTTGGAAACATCGCAACGTATAAATACTAAAACGTTATGTGTTTAGGGAACTATGAGTATATTTAATTTTTTTATGATTCTATTTATTCCTATAGGAACATATTTTCTAAATTACTTTAGAAAGCGTATGTGCCAATACTCTAAAGGGCAAAGGTTTAGCTATTTTGTTATATCTATAACTATGGGGGCCGCTCCAATGGTTTACCTACAATCTGTTGAAAGTGAGCGTGGATTGGGGTCAGTATTAGCAATAATTTTAGTTGGCATTGCTTTTTTTTGGTTTCCTATTGTTGGCGGTAGAAAACCAAACACATAACAAATAAGGATAGGCCGCGTGTGGCCTCGTCCTATCCCAAGTGTTGAATAAGCCCGAACACCTGATAGTGATTCTTTATTAGGTAAATAACAGCTCGAGAATACGCGCTATTTGATGTGATTAAGCTAATTTTTGTCCAAATTTTTATAAGCCATTATTGGAATTACCCAAATTCAACACTGAAATTGATGCCGTTGAAGACTTTGCATAAAAGAACACGTTAATTTGTTATGAGTTGTCACGCAAATCTTAGCCACACACATCTTAGCCAAAACTAAAAGCAAAAAAACAACTGGGTCCCGGCTCAACAGCACTGCCGGGACGACGAGAAAATGGTTAGTAATTTTCTATCATCTACGAGTTATGGCTTAACGTGCTGTTACTGCTTTGTATAACTAATCCGATACACTGCATTGGCAAAGTCATCTGATACTAAAATAGAGCCGTCTGTTAAGGTCATTACATCCACTGGGCGGCCCCAGCTTTGTTCGCCGTCAAGCCAGCCGGTAGCGAAGGGTTGATAGTCGATAACCTTATTTCCTTCAAGGACCACTTGCATAATGCGGTAACCGACTTTGTTCGTGCGATTCGAATTTAGTGGGGTCAGGGTAAACTTTTATAAAAAGTAAATTAAAACAATGGCTTGCTAACTCATTTATGTCCAGTTACGAGTTGGTCTTAGCTTTAAATAGTAAATTCAACTCTGAACTTGAGGCCGTTGAAGAAAATGACGTGAGCTAGCCATGGATGGCAAGCTAGCTTTAGAGGGGAAGGGACGCCCCATCTGAAGCGTTAGCATTTTCGAGTAAGGCCGGAGAACACCAAAACGAAGTTAAAAGCTGGATCTGACCACGTCGCGAAATTATCGCTTTTCAGATAATTTTGATGTGGCGGCTGGGAGATCCAAGAGGGAACAGCCGTTGGTTTCCTCTTGGTCTGGTGTGGGCGAAGCGCCACGACGTTAGTGACCATAGGCGATAGGTACAAAAGTACATCAAACCACAACAAACACCTGGGTCCCGGCTCAACAGCAATGCCGGAACGACGAGAAAGAGGTTAGTAATTTTCTATCATCTACGAGATATGGCTTAACGTGCTGTTACTGTTTGGTATAACTAATCCGATACACTGCATTGGCTAAGTCATCTGATACTAAAATAGAACCGTCTGCCAGGGTCAATATATCCACTGGTCGGCCCCAGCTTTGTTCGCCGTCAAGCCAGCCGGTAGCGAAGGGTTGATAGTCAATAACTTTATTTCCTTCAAGGACCACTTGCATAATGCGGTAACCGACTTTGTTCGTGCGGTTCCAAGAGCCGTGTTGGGCTATGAATATTGAATGGTGATATGTGGTTGGGAAAAGTGTTCCTTGATAAAACTCCATGCCTAATGCCGCAACGTGAGCGCCTAAGGTTAATACCGGAGGTGTGTTCAGTTTGGCGGTTATGGTGTTGGAAAAATCAGGATCGCTAATGTCAGTGTTGTGTACATAGGGAAAACCGAAGTGTTGCCCAGTTTGAGTGACATGATTAAGCTCATCATCGGGTAAATCGTCGCCCATCATGTCACGGCCGTTGTCGGTAAACCATAAATCGCCGGTAACGGGGTGGAAATCAAACCCAACGCTATTACGCACACCTTTAGCGACAATAGTAGTTTGTTTGGTGTCGATATTGAGTTTTAAGATGGATGCGAAAGGCAGCTCACTTTCACACACATTACAGGGTGCGCCCACGGGAATATACAAGTGTCCATCTGGCCCAAAGGCAATGAACTTCCAACCATGATGGGCTTTATTGGGCAGCTTATCGTAAACCAACTCAGGCGTTGGAATATTCGGTAAGCTGTTTTCAATATTAGGGTAACGCCAAATTTTATCGACTTCAGCCACATACAAACTGCCATTATGAAATGCTAAACCTGATGGCATAAACAAATCTTTAGCGATAACGATTTGTTTATCGGCTTTAAAATCCTGGTTACTGTCTATAAGTGCGTATACATTCCCAGCCTTGCGACTGCCCACAAAAACAGTGCCTTTGTCGCCCAGCGCCATTTGGCGTGCGTTTTCGATATTGTCAGCGAAAATATCAATACTAAACCCTTGTGGGAGTTGTATTTTCTCTAACGGTAACGCGATCGCAGAAAAACTTAACCCCAAGCCACAGGTAAGGGCGGTTAACAATGTCGTTGGCTTTATCATAGCTATTCCTTACTCCTGATTCCTTACTGCTATTTAATCAACACTGTCTCTCGCGTGTTACCAATCTTTAATCATCTCTTTGACCATGGCTGCGGTGTTTTCAGGTTGCTCTAATGGGAACATATGGCCGCCGTTAGGCAATGCGATTAATTCAATATCATTGAGTTTGGCGAAACGAACAAAGTGCTTTATTGGAAATATATTGGTCTTTTCGCCGTAAATCAGTTTAGCCGGCACGGTAAGTTTGTTTTTGTATTTAACCAGGTTGGTCGGTAAATGCCTGAATATGTCTGCTTCTACTGCAGGAGAGAAGGTCAGCTCAAGGCGTTTATTGCGCAGCACAACACTGGATGTTGCATAGTCTTGTAAGCAACGTGGGTCGAAGTTTTTAAACAATGTTTTCTGTGAAAAATAATCAACTAAATTAGTGTTATCTGGCCACTGGTTCTGTCGAGTTTTCGCTTTTCCTGCCGGAGATAATTTATCAATATAGGGCGTTCGTTTAATAACGCTAAACAAATGCGAGAATGCACCAGTGACCACAGGGGGATCTAACATCACCAACCCACGAAACAATTCAGGGTGTTGGCAGGCTGCAATAAATGAAATAACCCCGCCAAATGAATGACCCACGCAAATCACGGGTTCCTGCTGCTTCTTTATAAAATCAACAAGTTCAGTGACAAGATGTTGCCAGTTACTGTGAATAGGATATAGCGCATTGTGGCCAAATTGGTTATGAGCGACAGTACGATAATCTGCCTCAAATTCAGCCAGAAAGGTTTTATAACTACCCGCCGGAAAGCCATTGGCATGCACTAGGTTAATTAATGGTTTAGTCATAAAGTCTCTAATAGATTACGCACTGTTTACCATCAAATAAAATCATCTATGAGTGAGGGTTTTATAGTGAAGATAACAAACAGTGCGTTTAATCAATAATACCTAGAATATTGTTGTTGGGTTTATTTGAGCCAGTTCTTCGAATTCTGGCGTTCGATTCTGCGCTTTGGCTTTAAATATTTCCATCATATCGTTTTGCGGTTGGAACATGCCACTTTGCCAGACAGACATATAATTGAGGCTGTCAGCAACGCTGTGATCGCGTGCATAGTTAATCATCTCTTTACAACCGGCTACCGCTAGAGGTGAACGAGAGGCAATGTCTTCTGCGATGGCAAGCACTGCACTAAGCATTGATGCGTGATCGTCAAATACTTGATTAACTAAACCAGCTTGTTTGGCTTCTGCCGCTGGCATTCTGCGACCTGTGTAGGCAAGCTCTTTGACTAAACCAATAGAGATAAGCTTTGGTAAACGTTGTAATGTTCCGACATCGGCGGTCATGCCGAGTTTGGTTTCTTCGATACTGAAAAAAGCATCACTGGTGCAGTATCGGCAATCGGCGGCGGTGACCATATCTACTGCGCCGCCAATACAACCACCTTGAATGGCCATTAACACTGGCATACGTACAGATTCTAATACCGTGAAGCAGTCTTGCAATTTAAGCACTAAACGACGTAATTGCTCGTGTTTACGGCCTAACTCCATTTTATCTGCGCCAGTGTTGGCACTAAATACCGCTAAATCCATCCCCGCAGAAAAGTGCTTGCCGGTAGATGAAATCACAATGGCTCTTGCTGCCGACTGATTATTGATGTCGTGGATTACACTCGGGAATTCATGCCAAAAATCGACATTCATTGAATTTAACGAATCGGGTCTGGTGAAGATGATGTGCGCCACTTTGTTATTAATATCAACGCTTAAGGTTTTGTAGGTTTTTAGTGTGGTCATGTCTATGTCCTTATAGTTGTTTTTATCGTTTTAATGTTGGTTTAACTAGATTGCTAACAATTGTTAGCGCTCTAGTTACGCGCTCTAGTTACGCGCTCTAGTTACGCGCTCTAGTTACAGCGCTCTAGTTACAGCGCGCTAGTTACAAAGCCAGGGTGATATTGCGGTCTTCAATGATTGCAGCATCAAGCGCTGCCAATATTGATTGCCTCATTTTGAGCTTAGTTCCGTGATGAGCGGTCATATTGAGGGTTTGCATGTGTTTTGCGACCGTCATGGCAGTACTCATTAATTGATCTGGTTCAACTACGTTATCTAAGAAGCCCGCTTCAACGGCTGTTTCTGGACTAAATAATTCTGCATTAATGACCGCGCGAGTAAGGTAGTGTGTTGGAATGCGATTACGGGCGATTTCAAGGCCGGCCTGGTGCATTGTCATGCCTATAGCGACTTCGTTTAAACCAATTTTAAATTCACCAGCACAGCCTATTCGATAATCACAACTGAGCATTAAAAATGCACCTTTAGCGATTGCATGACCGCTGCATGCACCAATAATAGGCGTTGGAAAGGCTAACATTCTGCGTGACAAGCTAGAACCAGCGGTGACCAGTGCTATAGCAGCCTCTGAGCTTTGCTTCATGGTCTTTAAATCAAAGCCTCCAGAGAATATGCCTGCTTGGCCGGTGAGAACTACCACGGCGGCTTGCTGCTCTGCTGCATCTAAAGCGCTATTAAGTTGTTCAATCACTTCAGGTGATATGGCATTCACTTTGCCATTATTTAAGCTGATGATATGAACGTTATTTTCAATCGTTAAGTTAACTAATTGCATACTTCACCTAATGTTTTTCACGTTATTGTTGTTTTTAAGCGATTGTTATTATGTGTTTTAAGTTGTTTTAACTCTGTTTCAAAGCATCTTAACCCTAGCTTTGGGCGATAGACGCCCTTAGCTGTCTAGCTTTGATGTATTTGGTGTTTAACATACCGACTAAAATGCTTGCCGTAAATAGCATGGTAAGCGTGTAAATGGCTGGTGTGAATGACATTTTATAATTAGCGAGCAGTGTAAGCGCCATAAACATTGATAACGTACTGTTTTGCAAGCCCACCTCAATGGTAATTGAAGTACGTTGAGCAAAGTTAAGGCCAAACCATTTACTCGAGTAATAACCCAACAGCATGGTTGAAATATTGAGGATAATAGACACGGGACCCGCTGCAATCAGTGCTGGGATAACAATATCCTGTTGAATATAAGTCAAAAAGATAATCAGTAAGGTTAAAAATAAAATACCGAAACGTGACACGTGCACTTGTGTGCTTTCTGCTAGCTTTGGCGCATATCTCCTGATTAACATGCCCACCGCTATAGGCACAATGGTGAGTTTCATTAGACTGATCATGGTAGCCATAATGGGTAACTGAAACTCGCTGCCTTCACCCATAAAGTGAATAAGCGAGAAATTGAGCACAACAGGAATAGTAAACACTGTGATTAAACTGGCGACCGCAGTCATGGTGACAGACAAGGCGACATCTGCTTTGGCCAAATGTGAAAACATGTTCGATGTCGTGCCACCAGGGCATAACACTAATAGCATGACACCCACCGCATATTCAGGCTCTAATGGCATTATACTGGCCAGCGCAAACCCTATGATTGGAAGCAGTAAGAGTTGATTGGTTAACCCTATGGCTACCGCTTTGGGGTATTTTATGACTCGTTTAAAATCATTGACCACTAGCGACAAACCCATTCCCATCATAATCAAGAAGATACACACTGGAATAATTTGTGTGTTGACCAACGTTATCAGTTCCATATTGTCCATAATAACCTCTAGTAAAAACGATAAACCTTAGCTATTAAAGGTAAAAGCTAGGCAATAGTTAGGGAAAACTTCCGTTTTAAATTTGTTTGTTTATTCACTCATTAACAGGTCGCATTGCCAGTGATATAACCCGGCTATTTGCACACACCATTTGGGTTAACGACGATACCCACCGAAGCATCGGCAGTGCCTGCTAACACCGTTTGATAAACATCGTTAACTTGCTTGAGGTCGTGTATATGATGAGTCGAGATATTGCTCTTACAAAAGTCGATATAACCCAGCAGAGCGAGGCTCATTTGTTTCATCGTTTCTGTTGTGCCCCAATCTTTACTGCGTTTTTTAAGCTGTGTCGGGGCAAAAAAGAATGTCGGCGTCGCGCCAGGAAGATTGGTTTCTGCACCTGCTTGGGTGATATCGATGTCGTTGTGTTGTGTAGCCCCAATGCGACAAGAGTAGGTAAGCTGTGAACTAAAATGATGGTGAATAGCCGCTAAAGTGGTTTTACCGCCAGCCATGTCGACTAATATTGATGCCACTGTTGGGTCTAGCTCGGCTATTTGTTGATAACTGATGACCTTATCGTAACAACCGAGTGACTCCACAAAGGCTTTATTCGCCTGTGAGGTGATGCCGATGGCGGGACGTTCACCTCGTTGTTTGATGCAGTAGGCAAGGGCAATACTGGTTTTACTTGATGCACTAGTAATCAGGTATTGTTTGGCTGCAAAATACTGGTTGTCGAACATAAAGTCGTCAACCAACCAGGATGTGGTCAATAATCCGCGCAATAAAATATCGTAGTCTTCGTTTTGCTCGCGATAAAAGGGATTGGCACCCACGCGATCGAAATGATTGTAAACCGGAGATAAGCCTTCTCTGCAAGGGTTAACATCACTAAAACCATACTGCGAAACATGGCCTGCCACAATAATTAGGTGGGTCGCCATAGGCATAAATCCCCACACTCGTTCGCCCACTAATATCTGATCGTTTTTAGATTTAATCACTTCGGCATAGCCCATCACGGGTAAGCGTCCCCAATGTTGAGGTTCATTTGACGGGAAAAAGCGCCAATATCCTAGGGCATCACCGGTAATACCGTAGCTGATATTGTTGGCTGTTAGCGCAAATTTATCGATCCGTAATAACACTTCGTTATGCGCCATTGGCGTAGTGATATCGACATCGATAACCCGAGTGGTTTGGAGATCATTTTTGCTGACTTCAAATACCGCAGCACGGTTTGGTGTAAATTGAGTAGCCGTCATAAATTACCTTTTTGTTATTATTGTATTGAAGTTAAAAAATCACTTATTGCCTTATTTACTTCGTTGGGTCTTTCATGTTGGATCCAGTGACTGGTTTGAGAAAAGCGTTTAATGGTGCAGTTCGGTACGTATTCAGTTAAGCCATCGAGGTTTTCATTCACGAATGCCAAATCTTGCTCGCCCCACAGCACAAGAGTGGGCAGATTAATGCGAATATTAGGTATTTTTAGCTCTGAAGTGTGTTTAACCTGATCGCATGAAGAGACGTTGGTGTCATGCTTAACATCAGTCTGGGTGTCGTTACGCGCAAGTTGTGGCATGGCACGATAATATTGCAACATGCCATTTATCGCCCCCGGTTGTCGCCAGACTTGCCGATAAGCGTCTAACACGTCAGGGGTAAAAATAGCCGGTTGTTGGCTCTGCATAATCTTATCGACTAAGTAACGGTAATTATCTTGTGTTAGTAGGTTTTCCGCTTCTGCTCCAATAAGCTCATGAATATAAGCACTTTTACTGCGCTGATTTGAGTTGTTGATCATCTCACGGGTAAAGGTACTCGGATGCGCTGCATTTAATATCACTAAACGAGTTAACAACGAGGCGTTAAATGCGGCTAACGGCCAGGCAATTGCGCCGCCCCAATCATGGGCAATTAAGGTTACAGGGTGATTTGGACTTATCGCGCTAATAAATTTACCCATAAAGCCAATCAGGTTTGGCACGGCATAAAATGCGGCATCAGTGGGTTTATCGCTAAGGTGATATCCGGGTAAGTCGGGTGCTATTACCCGATATTGTTGGCCGAACAATGCCAGTTGTTTATGCCATGTTCCCCAATATTCTGGAAATCCATGTAAAAAAACTAATGTTTCAATCGGCTGCTGTGATGCTTGAGGACTTGACTCAACATAATGAATGTTAACACCATCGACGTCGATATAATGATGCGTTAGTGACATATGCCATCTCCATACTGAATATAAACTGAGTCAAGTCGAGCCAAATAAAGTGGGTTATTCGAAAAAGGTGACCGCAGTGCCAAGTGCTTCACGTTCGGTACGGGTATTATTGACGAGTGCCGTGTCATCGGCGTAACCAAATGACATGCCAAATAAAATGCCACGTTCGTCAGGTAGGCCTAAGATTTCACGAACGGGATCAGGGAATTGCCCCAGCGCGCCTTGCATACAATTAGATACGCCGTGTTCTGCCATAATTAACGATAACGTTTGCGCGTAAATGCCTAAATCGACGGCACCCATAATGTCTAAATACTTGTCCATGGTAAAAAACACCGCATGAGGGGCATCAAAAAATTGCCAGTTGCGTACCATCGCCATTTGACGGGCTTTTTTATCTTCGCGAGCGATACCGACTGAGCTATACAGCGCATTCGCTGAACCAAATTGACGATCTCGATGTACACCTTGATATTGCGGTAACCAGTTGAAATCTGGATTAGGTGAGGCGCCGCTCATCAAGGTTTCAATAAACTTGGTTTTTAGCTTATCTTTTGTCGCACCAGACACCACACACGGTTGCCAAGGTTGGACATTACAATTTGAGGGTGAAAGTTGCGCACTAGAAAAGATTTGTTTTAAGACATTGTCAGGCACTGGCTTGTCTTGAAATGCACGAACTGAATAACGGTTTTTTAAAATAGATTCTATAGACATAGTGACAACTCTTATTGTTATTTATCATTAAGGCTATACCTGTTTTTCAGGTATAAATGAGTTTATAAGGTCAAAAATCTGTAACGTCGGCAATATGCTTACTGACGTTACAGACGGTTGGGTTAATTAAAACTGGTACGAAATGTTCGCGCCAAAAGTACGTGGTTGATTTGGGTACCCATTAAAGCTGCCCGCCTGAATTGGAGGTGGGAAAGCCGACAATAAATACTCATCATTGGTTAAGTTGCGCACCCAAAGTTGCAAACTTAGGCCGTTATCGAAGGCCAAGCCGGTACTGGCATTGAAGGTATTGACTTCACGCGAGAGAGATTCAGGGGTATTTTCGGCAACTTTAACATCGCTTTCGTAGAGATAGTCTGTACGAACATAACCATCTGCACCATTAAACACTTCAAAGTTATAGACAATCCCGGCAGTGATACTCACTTCATGAATACCCGCTGGTTTTTCACCAGACAAATCAACTGGGCCGTCTAAACCCGATGCTCCTTCAAACGAGTCATAAATTGGATCAAGGAAAGTACCTGCCAATGTAAATGACCAATCGTCGGTTAAGTTATAATTTGAATCAAACTCGATACCTTTGGTGCTTTGTTTGCCCGCATTCGCTAGCACATATCCCGTACCGATAAAGATTGATGATTGGAAACCTTCGATAGTTTGGTCAAATATTGTTGCGTTAAACGAGCCATTTTCAAATTGGGTTTTAATGCCAATCTCATACACCATGGCTTCTTCAGGTGAAGCATAGCGGCCGCCATAAACTTGATTTGGCAGTGCGATACCTGCAGTTTCTATTGCTGCCTGATCTGAAGCAAAAGGACTTGAATAACGCGATAAATTCCACGATGTGGCTTTAAAGCCCGTTGCTGCTGTGGCAAAAATGTTAATATTGTCATTGATTTCATAAGCCAAACGCATAGACCAAGTGGCTTTACTGTCATCTGACTCATTGTTTTCAGCCGCATTAGGCAAACCTAACATCGGCGGTAAAAATTGCAGACCTTCTAATACCGGTACTGCAGGAGCAAGTTGTGGAATGTTACCAATAGGCACACCATATAATGTCGGTACGGTGGCTAAATCAAGCGCAGAAAGCACATCGTTATGGTTTTGCGAAATGGTGATTTCTTTTTGGTCATTGGTATAACTCACACCAAAAATTGCCGTGAATTGGTCATTAATGTGGTAATCAAAACTGGCAAATAAAGAATACGCATCGTTGTCTTGTTTAAACTCTGAACTGACTGCCGTGTTACCTGAAAAAAATGTGCCAGCATCAAGACCATAAGCGCCTTCTACACCCGCAAGCAAACCTGGTGCGCCACCTGCTGACATGAGAACATCAAAGTAATTTCTCATGTCATTGCCGTAATACAACGTGTCACCTGTAGTGACTTCTTCATGGAATATGAATGCACCAAACATCCACTCTAATTGACGTTCGTCCGTTGATGCGAGACGAAATTCCTGAGTCATGGTATCAATGTCGGTATAGCCACCTTCGTTGAGAATATCCAAAGAGGTGTAATCAACATCATTCATAAAATCAGATTCGTTATTACGTACCGCACTGATTGAGGTAAATGAGTAACCGTCAAAATCCACATCCAGTTGCAGTGATACGCCGCCGTCTTTAACGTTGTTGATGGGGTCTGAATTCAATGCCGATTTATATGCAAAAGAGCTGGTTTCGTCTAAATCCACTCCACCTAATGCCCGTACAGCACCGGTAGTTGGTCCATTGATTGAGTTTTCAACCGTACAACATGCCTCGTTTATTTTGCTGTAATCGGCGATTAAGCGCAGTTTTACATCTTCAGTCGGTTCATACAGAGCTTGTCCACGCACATTCCAACGATCTTTGTCGTTAATATCACCTAAACCCGAAACCGATTCTGTATAACCATCACGAGTATTAAAACCGCCCGAGACACTAAAGGCCAAATTATCGGTTATGCCATTGGTGTAATAACCTTTCATTACTCTTTGGTTAAAATTGCCAATACCCGCTTCAATTTTACCTTCCTGGTAATAGGCCGGCTCGCGTGTGCTGACACTAATGACACCTGCTGAAGCATTTTTACCAAATAAGGTACTTTGCGGCCCACTTAATACTTCAATTTGTTGCAGTCTTGGTAAGTCACCAATTTGAGCTGCTGCGCGTGAGCGATAAACACCATCGATAAATACCCCAACAGAGGGCTCAATACCGGTGTTATTGGTACCATTACCAAAACCACGAATGGCAAAGTTAGTATTGGTTGAACGTTGTAACGGGGTAACACGTAAGGTGGGCACTAAAGTTTGTAAGTCATCAATGTCCATGACTTTGGCCTGTTCAATCGCTTTACTGCTGACCACAGTGATTGCAACAGGTGATTCTTGTAATCCTTTTGCTCTTTTTGAGGCGGTGACAACAATGCGTTCCATATCGTCATCTTTTTTTATTGGCTTCTCATCATCGGCATAAGCGGTTGAACTGAGTACACCCAACACCGCTAACGAAAGAACAGAGTACTTAAAAATCTGTGATTTATTATTCATTTATTTCCCCAGATAAAGACTAATTGCTATTAAACAAGCTTAACTAATACGTTGAATTACCAAAGATATATACGACGCTTAAGCGTTCTTGTTTGTAATGTGTAATTATCGATCTTTGTAAAACAGCTATATTCAATAACAACAAGGGGAATCAACAGCACAACATTTTCTTTTCAAATTTCTGATCGAAAACTTATCCTGAAAATACGAAATTACCACTTATAGTGAACAATTAACCGCCAAATCATGCTAGGGCGTGTTACAACATTAAACAAATCAATTATTTTAATAAGCAACTATTCATATAATGAATAATAGGGCGGTAAACTAGTGTTTTTACTCAAATTTAGTCGTTGAGTGTTGATTAGTAGGTTATACGAAGCGTGGATAGTTAGGCTTTTTATGGATGAGATCTACTGCTAACTATAAATATGACGAATGTATACATATAATTATTATGCATTTGGATAATACTTAAAGTTAATTTAGCATCAGAGATAAGCTATTTTGAGTCGATGCTATAAAGGCATCGACTTATTTCTAACCCATTAATGTTTAAAGACTCATTTGGAGAGCAACAATGCCTGAATACAAAGCCCCCATCCGTGATGTTAAATTTGTTATGCAAGAATTGCTCGAGTGCGAAGCGCACTATCAACATTTAGGGTATCAAGATGCAAGCCTTGATATGGTTGATGCCATTATTGCTGAAGCGGCTAAATTAACTGAAGAAGTTGTAGCGCCATTAAATCAAATTGGCGATCAGCAAGGATGTACATGGAAGGATGGGGTGGTCACCACACCAGATGGATTTAAACAAGCCTATGCACAATATGTTGAAGGTGGATGGCCAACATTATCGCAATCTGAAGAGTTTGGCGGCCAAGGTTTACCTCACTCACTCAACATTAGTATCGCTGAGATGTTTTCCAGTGCTAACCACAGTTTCGCGATGTATCCAGGCTTAAGTCATGGCGCGCTAGCGACTATCGAAGCGCATGGTACAGATGCCCAAAAACAACAATTTATGCCTAAGCTTGTTGAAGGCAAGTGGACCGGCACTATGTGTTTAACAGAACCACATTGTGGTACCGATTTAGGCATGTTGCGCACCAAGGCTGAATTACAAGCTGACGGCACTTATTCATTAAGCGGCACTAAAATCTTTATTTCCGCCGGTGAACATGATTTATCAGATAACATTGTCCACATCGTTATTGCACGTATTCCAGGGGCGCCAGAAGGTAATAAAGGTATTTCGCTGTTTATCGTACCGAAATTTAACGTTAATGAAGATGGCACAATTTCTGATCGCAATGGCGTAAATTGTGGCTCTATTGAACACAAAATGGGTATTAATGGTAATGCTACATGTGTGATCAACTTTGATGGCGCAACAGGTCACCTTATTGGCGAACCTAATCGCGGCCTAAAATGCATGTTCACCTTTATGAATGCTGCACGTATTGGTGTAGCAAGTGAAGGGGTTGCAGCCGCTGAAGCGTCATTCCAGGGCGCGTTAGCGTATGCTAAAGACCGTCTACAGATGCGTTCAATCAGTGGTGTTAAAAATCCTAACGGCCCAGCCGATCCAATCATTGTTCATCCAGATGTGCGAAGAATGCTATTGACCCAAAAGTCGATTGCAGAAGGTGGTCGTGCGTTAATTTCATATTTAGCGCAATTGGTGGATATTGGCCATGCTGAAAAAGACGAGGCCGTTAAAGCCGATGCTGAAACCAAGCTTGCTTTGCTAACGCCTATTGCCAAAGCCTTTTTATCAGAACTTGGTTTTGAATGTACCAGCCACGGTGTGCAAATTTTTGGTGGTCATGGCTTTATTAAAGAGTGGGGCATGGAACAGCTGATGCGTGACACAAAAATCAGTTGTCTATACGAAGGCACCACCGGTATTCAAGCACTTGATTTGTTAGCCCGTAAAATTATTGGTACTCAAGGCGAAGTGTTAAAGCCTTTCTCTAAAGATGTGACTGTATTTTGCCAACAAAACATGGATAACCCAGCCATGGCAGAGTTTATTAAACCTATCATGGCGTATGCAAAAGAGTGGCATGAGCTGACGGTATTAATTGGGGGCAAAGCAATGAAGAACCCTGACGAAATCGGCGGCGCTTCTGTTGATTACTTGATGTTTGCAGGTTATGTCACGCTTGCATTCTTCTGGGCTAAAATGGCTAAAGTTGCGCAAGATAAACTGGCTGCGGGCACCACAGAAACAGCATTCTATGAAGCTAAAATCAAAACTGCACAATTTTATATCCAACGTATGTTACCTAGAGCAAAAGGTCATGCAGCGTGTATAGCTAATGGTGTTGATTCGATGATGGCACTAGACAGTGAAGACTTTGCTTTTTAAGCTGAATAAAGTTAATGATGTTTCAAAAGACCGTTAAATTTACATAACAAAAAACCGCAACGTTATCGTTGCGGTTTTTGTTTATTTGGCTAAATCAGTTAGCTGTTAGCTGTTAGTATTTACTAGAAAGTCGTTAGTTAGTTAGTTGTTCAATCGTGACTCGGCTTAGGATCACGTCGATGGATCCACTGATACAACACCGGCAACACCAATAAAGTTAATAACGTGGACGAAATAATCCCACCAATTACCACAGTTGCTAAAGGTCGTTGAACCTCTGCACCAGTTCCGATATTCAGTGCCATAGGCACAAAACCTAAACTGGCAACTAATGCAGTCATTAATACTGGGCGTAATCTAATATTAGCCCCATCAATAATGGCACTGCGTAAATCACCGGTTTCACTCCATAGTTGACGAATAAACGTCACCAGCACTAAGCCGTTCAATACCGCAACACCAGAAAGTGCGATAAAACCGACCCCAGCGGATAAAGACAGTGGCATGTCTCGTAACCACAATGACAACACACCGCCAGTAAGCGCCAGTGGCACGCCTGTAAAAATGATGAGCGAATCTTTAAACGAATTTAACGCCATCATCAGTAAGCCAAAAATAACCAACAAGGTCACCGGGATCACGACGGTCAATGTGTTACTGGCAGATTCTAGCTGTTCAAAGGTGCCACCAAAATCAAGCCAATATCCACTCGGTATATTGACGTCTGTGCTAATACGTTGTTTAACTTCAGCGACAAAACTGCCAAGGTCGCGATCACGCACATTCACGGTCACCACAATACTGCGTTTACCATTTTCTCGACTAATTTGAGCTGGCGAAGGCTTGGTTTCTATTGTTGCCACTTCATTTAATGGCACATAACCGCCATTGGGTAATGGTACTGGCAGATATTGCAGGTTATCTATGTCAACACGAATAGATTCTGGTAACCGAACGACCAGCTCAAAATGTCTATCGCCCTGGTAGATTTGTCCTACCGTTTCACCGCCAATACTGGTCGCGACTAAATCTTGCAAAGCCGTGATGTTAAGCCCGTAACGCGATAATGCCAGCCGCTTTGGCACAATCGATAACATCGGTAAACCCGTTACCTGTTCAATACTCATATCGGTAGCGCCATCAATACTCGACACCACTTGATTAATGTCATTGGCAGTTTGCAATAACTGGTCAAGGTCATCACCAAAGACTTTAATACCTAAATCAGCTCTAACGCCTGAAATTAATTCGTTAAATCGCATTTGAATCGGTTGGGCAAACTCGTAGTTATTACCTGGTAATTCACGTAATGCCGCTTCTAACTCTTCAATTAAGTCGTTTTTAGGCTTGCTGGGATCGGGCCATTGTTCACGCGGCGCTAAAATAACAAAACTGTCGGCTATATTGGGCGGCATCGGATCGGTTGCAACATCTGGCGTGCCAATTTTAGCAAAGGTTTTAGCCACTTCCGGGAATTGCTGTAAGCGTTGTTCAATTTGCGCTTGCATGATTATCGCTTGTTCAAGCCCTGTGCCTGGAATACGCATAGCATGCAAAGTAATGTCACCTTCATCAAGCTCTGGTACAAACTCCGATCCCATTTGAGTGAGCAGCCAAAATGAAATGGCAAATAACACGGTGGTGCATGACACAACAAGCCAGCGCCAATTAAGCACCCACTCCAATAATGGCCGATAAATCGCTTTGGCGCCGTTAATCAGCGGACTTTCTTTTTCACTGATTTTACCGCGTAAAAACAACGCAACCGCGGCTGGTACGATAGTAATTGAAATCACCATCGCGGCTAATAATGCCATTATGACTGTGATAGCCATTGGGTGGAACATTTTGCCTTCAACACCCGACAGGCTGAAAATAGGGATGTACACCACAGTGATGATAGCCACACCAAACAAACTTGGGCGAATGACTTCAAGCGTGGCATCGACCACTAATCTCAATCGTTCTTTAAGGACTAAAAGTGCGCCATTTTGTTGTTGAGCCAGTGATAAACGTCGCACACAGTTGTCGACAATAATCACCGCGCCATCGACAATGAGGCCAAAGTCTAGTGCGCCTAGGCTCATTAAATTAGCCGAAACACCGGTTTGTACCATGCCAGCGATGGTAGCAAGCATCGATAACGGGATAACAGCCGCGGTAATCAACGCAGCGCGAATATTACCGACTAATAGAAACAGCACAATAATGACTAACAGTGCACCTTCTAACAGGTTGGTTTTTACCGTATCAATGGTTTTGTCGACGAGTGTGGTTCGGTTATAAACCACATCGACCGTTACACCCTCGGGTAGTGATGGCTTAATCGCTTCTAGTTTTGCCGCAGCAGCTTGTGACACTGTCCGCGAGTTTTCACCAATGAGCATCATCGCCATGCCAAGCACGGTTTCTTGACCGTTTCGAGTCGCAGCACCGGTACGCAGCTCTTTACCTATCGCCACTTCGGCAACATCACTAATTAATACCGGCTCTGTTCCTTGCAAGCCCACGACAATTTGTTCTATTTCTTCAATTGAACTCAGTTGCCCAGGCGAGCGAACTAACAGTTGTTGTCCATTTTTTTCGATGTATCCAGCACCGCGATTACTATTGTTAGCGCGTAATGCTTCAGCCACACCTTCCATAGACACGTCATGTTGCAATAACAGTCTTGGGTCGGGTAATACATGATATTGCTTGTTGAAACCGCCAAAGGTATTCACTTCCACAATGCCCTGAACTTGAGCTAATTGTGGTTTAATAATCCATTCTTGTACTTCACGAAGGGCAATGGCATCCCAAGCAGAACCATCTTGTTGAGTGGCTCCCGGTAAAGCATCAATCGTGTACATAAAAATTTCGCTTAACCCTGTCGCGATAGGTCCCATAATGGGTTCTATCCCCACAGGCAGCTGACCTTTCACAGAGCTCAAGCGTTCATTAATCAAATTACGTGCGAAATAAATGTCAGTACCATCTTCAAACACCACCGTGACTTGAGATAATCCGTAACGAGAAATCGAACGGCTATAACTTAAGTGCGGTACGCCATAGAGCGCAGACTCAACCGGGAAGGTGATCCGCTGCTCAATTTCTAATGGCGAAAAGCCGGGCGCTTCAGTATTAATTTGTACTTGAACATTGGTGATGTCGGGCACAGCATCAATAGGTAAGCGCTGATAACTCCACAAACCCACACCGATTAACACTAAAATCATCGACAGCATTAACAAACGTCGTTCTACAGAGAAACGAACAATTTTTTCAAACATGGTGTTTCTCCTTAATGGTGGTGCGCAGCCGCTGACTTTTCGATATCTGCTTTGATAAGATAGCTATTTTCAGCGACATATTGCTCACCTAATGCCAATCCAGAGATCACTTGAGTGTATCTGTCGTCACTGTGACCCAATGTAATAGGCCTTAACTCGTAGCGTTCACCTTGTTTGATAAACACCACTTGTTGATTGTCGACTTCCTGAATTGCCCCGTTTACCACCAACAGTGGCACTGGCATTTCATCTACGGCGATATTGACCGACAGCATGTCACCCGGCATAAACTGACCCTGTTGATTGTCAATTTTTACTCTTGCGTGAGTGACTGCGTGTGCATCGGTTGAGGGTAATAAATGACTGATTTTGCCTTTAAAGGTTTGATGATTGCCATGCAAAGTAGCCGATTGACCGACGTGTACTTTGCTGCGATCCATTGGGAAGATGTTTACATCAGCCCAAAGCACATCGTGATTGACGATTAACATTAACGATTTATCGTCCGTGGTTTGACCGATATTGACGTATTGCGCTTGTATCACTCCAGCGATTGGCGCTTTGATAGTATAAGGTTGAAGGCTGTCATTCGACTCCACTTTGGCCACATTTGCGCCTTTCGCGACAGTATCGCCAAGGGTGACATACAGCTCTGTGACGACGCCAGGGAATCGTGCACTGATGTTGGCAGTGTTATTTGGTGCAACGCTGACCTTAGCAAACGCGCGAATGGTTTTTTCAATCGTCCCAGATGTCACCTCTGCGGTATTAATACCAATACGTTGGGCAATATCCGCATCAATTTCGGCATGTCTAACACCTTCCTCATCATGTTCGTCATGTTCGTCATGTTCATCATGTTCATCATGTTCATCATGTTCATCATGTTCATCATGTTCATCATGTTCATCATGTTCATCATGTTCATCATGTTCATCATGTTCGTCATGACCATGCTCATCTTTGCTTTGCTGTTTTTCATGAACATCATGTTCATCATGCCCATGTTCGTCTGAGCCCCAAGCTGCGTAAGGAAATGCCAATATTAGGCAAAGTAGTAATGTGATATTTTTCATAATCTAATTTGTTCCATTATCTTAAAAACGTAAGCATCAAACGGATTAATGCGTTGCTAATGATTGCGCTGTTAATTGCTCAATCATGGCCTGGTTTAAGAGCACTGAGGTTGCCGCATCAATTAGTGATAAGCGCGCATCAAGTAGTTCTTGTTGTGCCAATACCAAGTCCGCATAGCGATAACGGCCTTTTTGATAGCTTTGCTGGGTGTAGGTTAATGATTCAGTGAGCAACGGAATAATGTTTTGTTGAAGGCTTTTTACGGCGTTGACTTGCTGCTCACGACTGCGATAAGCCTGAAATAATCGCGTGCGCAACGCGACAAGCAATGCGGCTTTTTCGACACTCACTTCATTTATCGCCGCGTTTGCCGATTGCAGGTTGCCACGGTTTCGTTCACCAGCAAATAATGGCATTGAAAACCCCACCATTAAGGCATTATCACCGTTAGGTTGCGTATGCTTTATCCCCACTTGCCAACGAATATCGGCAGTGGATTGACTTTTAGCTAATTGCCATTCAGCTTCACGAATACGCTCTTGGCTGGCATACATCTCAATGGCCGGTGATGCTTCAACTCGTTGATACAATGAGTCAAAAGATTCAACGGAGTTAAATGCAAATAAATTTCCACTGACTTGTTCAAAAGTTGGCTGTTGCTGGCCCATATAGCTTGCTAACAACATTTTTTGGCTATCAAGTCGTGCAGATAACTCGGCAGTAACAAGTTGGGCATTCAACATACTCGCCTTAGCCCGTAATGCATCAACCTTTGCCGTAGCGCCTTTATTCACCCGGCTTTGGATTTGCTGATAAGTCGTGTTGGCTAAATCAGCTGCATCTTGTGCCAGTTGATGTTTTTGTTGCAGCGCCAGCGTGGTAATGAAAACTTGAGTCATTTCACCTAATAAATCCAATGACACCGCTTTTCTTTGTGCTTCTACATAGGCGTAACTGGTATCAACAACATTGGTGCGCGCCGCTCGTTTATCACCAAGCTCAATTAAAGACGAGAGTGCTAATGTCATTTCAATGGCACTTAACCCTGAGTAATCACCGGTGCCCAGGATGTTTTCTGCCTCAACGGCTAATTCATAAGCTGCGGCTTGATCGGCGTTTAAACGTTGGCCGTCTAATGCTTGTTGGCGCCATTTAAACATGTGTAACTGTGGATGACGTTGCAAGGTCATTTTCGCGGCGGTGTCTAAGGACAACAATTGCGTGTATGGTTGTGCGTTTGCGTTAGTTATCAGCAAAAATGATAACGACACTGCGCAACTGCGTAAAAATATTTTACGTAGCAAGGAGTAATGAATAAACATGAGTAGTTAAACCCTTTAATCAACTAAATAGGTATGGCCGTTTTGACGGTCGATAGTGAGTTAAAGGTTAAGCAATTGGCGGGCGGTAGATATTGTTGGCAACAATAATGATTTTAGAATCAATGAGGTTAATACCATGACCTACAATCAAACTGAGCTGTGCAGCGTGGGATTGAACATCAAGCCAAGGTGGAAAATATTGGCAACAACTGCAATGCTCACACTGCTCAATACACGTGTCATGTTCAGATTCGATAAGATTGAGGCTGTAACATCCATCAATTTTTGTATCAGAGTCAGTGAGTTGATAAGGTTCGCTCGCTGTTGTGTAAGACTCATGATAATTATCACTGTCACGATCGTCACATACAGAAAAGGGCACTGAAACGATTTGAATAAAGAAAAACAGGCCCAAAATTGCACAGAGCAATTGAGACTTGTTGATTGCTTTATATATCGTTTTGAGTGTATTCAACTTGACTCTATTTTTGTTCTTAAACGTGTATAAAAGATGTGATTATTTTACGCTAATGCGTTTAGCAAATTGTAGCATCAATAAGCTCAATTCTGTAATCAGATTTACAATCGAATCTTTCAATAAAGATCTTATTATCAAGCAGATGTGTTGATAATTATTCGTTACAGATTAGTTAATGGGCTGTTTATCTATTCAGGTTGAATTTCAGTTATAGTATTAGGCTAAATGAATAAACCAGATAATGTGCTAAATAAAGGCCAAATCAAAAGGACTTCTTCTATGTCGGGTAAAAAAATCTCCGCAATCCTCCCACTGTTGATGTTAATGCCAATCACGGCTTCGGCCAGTTCGTGGGTTGATATTAGTAATCAATACACCAATAAACAAATTCAAATAACAAGTCAGTTTCAGCCAGAAATGGCCAGTTCTATTGGCATAACAGAAGCTGATAACCTATGTAGCAGTATTACAAAAGCACAACAAGATAAGTATATTCAAACACTTAATAACAGTAAAAAAACCTTATTAAAAGCGCTTGAAACAGAAACCCTTTTACCCGTGCGCCAGGATCTTAATATTATTATTGATAATATAGATCAAACCATTTTGTCAGGGCAGTTAGACGACAAATACATGCTGCCCTGGGTTGATGTACCGTTAATCATTTTTAGTGGGGTGTCAGCATTACTCGATGAGCAAATGCCAGACAGTCGTAAACAGGCTGCGATGACGCGTTTGGCTTGTTATGTCGGTAAAAATGGCCAGGTAGCATTAACTGAGCAAGCTAAAACGTTGTTTGAAAAGGCGTTAAGCAATAAATCATTGCTCGGCCCAACCAAAGAAGAAGTTGAACAAGCATTAGCCAGAACAGATACCTTACTCCAGGGGTTACAACAGCTTTTTGATAAAAATGAATTCAGCCAGGCAGATGATAACCTCGCGTTATTGCAGCAACAAATTACCGATTATCGTCAATGGGCCGAAAAAACAGTTATTCCTAATGCTCGTACTGACTACAAACTGCCGTCTGATATTTATGCATTAAAGCTTAAAAGTGCTGGGATTGATATTGACCCTAACTTGTTGATAGAGAGTGCTAAAGCAAGTTACATGATCACTAAAGCCAACATGCAAGCATTAGCGCCGTTAGTGGCCGCAAAGTTTGATATGCCTTCAAGTGACTATCGTGATGTGATAAGAGCGCTTAAAAAGCAATCGTTATCGAATGATAAAATTGAAAATCACTACCGTGAAATTAATACAAAATTAGAAGCTATTATTAGCGATAAAGCCGTTGTCAACTTACCTAAGCGTAACATGATAATGCGCCTTGCCAGCGATGCAGAAGCAGCGGGTAGTCCGGCGCCTCATATGTTACCACCTCCGTTTATTGGTAACACGGGTGAGCAAGGTCAATTTGTATTGACCACGGGTAACCCCGCGTTAAGCGGCGATGCAGCTTATGATGATTTTAACTTTGATGCTGTCGCTTACACATTAAGTGCTCACGAAGGCAGGCCAGGCCATGAGTTACAATTTGCGGTAATGTTAGAGCAGGGTGTGTCATTAGCCCGAGTGTATTATGCGTTTAATAGCGTTAACGTTGAAGGTTGGGCACTGTATGCAGAAGCAGAAATGCTGCCATATTTGCCGATTGAAGGCCAACTGATTGCACTGCAACATCGCCTATTACGTAATGCTCGTGCCATGTTAGACCCCATGCTCAACTTAGGCTTAACCACTAAAGAGCAAGCTTATAATCTACTCAGTAATGATGTGGTTTTTTCAAAAGCGGCAGTAAAACAAGAAGTCGACCGTTATACCATGCGTATGCCGGGGCAGGCGGGCAGTTACTTCTATGGTTTATCGCGATTACTTGAAATTAGAGCAGACGTTGAGCTTGCCCTAGGTGATAAGTTCGACCGTTTAGCCTTTAATAACTTTGTATTAGAGCAAGGGTTAATTCCACCAAAGCTTATGGCAGAAGCAGTGAAACAACACTTTTTAATGCCAGTACCAGCTGCAACTACGAAATAAAAACTGGCAAGTAACAAGTAACAAGTAACACAATCTCATAACTGCTTTTTTATTTTCATAAAAAGAGATAAACAATCCGATTCAAATGTCATTTGAATCGGATTTTTCTTTGTTAAACTGCAGAATTATTTTTTAGCGTAAGGTAAACGAGCCAGCTTAGTCGTTGTGTGATAACTATCAAGCCCAGTGATTGCAACGGTATCGATGGCGTGTAAATCAATAAATCCATCGGCTTCAACCGCGTTATCATCTACATACACATCCATGATTTCACCTATAACGAACTCAGTTCCATTAATGGCTAAATGTTGATGCTCTACCAATTTGACTGAATATTTAAGACGACTTTGTTTTACAAATGGCGCTTGAAAATCCATAAGGTATTCTGCCGTTAATCCAGTGGCATCAAACTCTGACTCTTCTCTGTCGTAACGTGCCGAAGTTTGATGGGCTTGAGTATAAATCGACTGATTAACCTGGTTGATGGTGTAAACACCGGTTTGTAGAATATTTTCAAACGTGTGTCGAGCGACGCTATGGGGCCGTATTATCATACCCACAAGTGGCGGATTAGCGCCTAAATGAATAACCGAACTCACTATCGATAAATTAGTCTGGCCTTGAGCATCTTGGGTGCCGATGAGATTTGCGCTCTTAAAACCCGACAATGAATTAATAAAGTGTGCACGGGTGCGTGTATCGAGTGCGTCAATACGGTTTTTGGTAAAATGCATGATGGATCCTTCGGATAATGGCGTATTCAAACTGAAGTTGTCGCAACATTAAAAAATTAAACAGCGCTTAAATTTTGATATGCAGTCATTACGCCACAGGATATTGAATGGATCGAATAAATTACTAATCAATCAGTACATCATATTCATCTAGCGTGGTGTGGCCTCTAGAGGCTAAAAAAGATAACAATGCCGCTGGGCTGCGATTCAATAACCGCTCTACTGGAAAGTCGACCGCCTCAATCACTTCAATGGACTTGTCAAAGTCGCCTAGACTAAACGCAACGTGAGAGTCAGAGCCCATCACCAATAAACCGCCAGCATTTTTTACGGCATTCGCGATAGCAGTGCAGTTCGGTAAGCTACCGTTGCGCGAGGTTAAAAATGATGAGTTATTGATTTCAAGTGCGACATTATGTTGAGCTGCAGATTTGGCCACCCGCATAATGTCGATAGGATATTTGGGATTGCCTGGATGGGTGATAATGTCAACGTGACCACTTTCAATACAGTTAATCAGTGCTTGAGTATGTATTTCTTTCGTTGAAGGCGGAAATACCGGTTCATGAAAGCCGGCCAGGACAATATCGAGTTCTTGTAAATAGCTGCCGAAAAAATCAATTTCACCAAGCTCATTTTTTATATTCGCTTCAATACCACGCAGCATACCGACACCATCAATCATTCTAGGTAGCACTCGCATATTCACAAAATGCCAAAAGTGCGGCGCGTCGGCCATGTCGGGCCCATGATCGGTTATCGCAAATAATTTGATTCCTTTGCTTTTAGCCACTGAAAAATAATCATGTACCGTGCTGTATGCATGAGTAGAAGCGATAGTATGGGCGTGTGTATCAACAGAGAATTTCATCACAAGTCTGGCTCTCTTTGTTCAAAACTGAAGTAACAGTTTACGCTGTTAGGTCTGTTTTCTCTATGATATGAGAGCTATTTTTTGATGTTCAATCTGCATATGGATGTCACTAAACGACCATTTATGGGAAAGGCGGGTGTATACAATTAGGGAGGATTGACTCGTCAGAATCTATAAGCGATTGGCGAATATAACACTGAGTGTGTCATCTGTTACTTGTAAAAAAGTCCGTTGTTTATCAGCATTTAACGCGTAAAACATACGGACTGATTCACATAAAGCGCATAGATAACATAAACCAGTTAAATAGCGCTAACGTTCTTTATCTAACCATTAATCAACAGCAAGCATAACGCTTGATGCTTTAACAATTGCATATGCAGTAGAACCCACTTTCAAATCAAGTGATTTTACAGCTTCGTTAGTGATAATCGATGCAATATGTTCCCCACCAGCTAATTCGATAGTCACTTCAGAGTTAACAGCACCCGTTTGGATTGCTTTAACCGTGCCTTTTAATTGATTTCTTGCACTTATTTTCATGTACTTCTCCGTGTTGAGGTTATGAATGATAAAGATTATCTTTAGCAATGATATGATTAATTATAGTCTTATTTATCCATAAGATAGCGAGTCTCGTTTCAAATAACTAGGGTAGGTCACATTTTAATTGTTGAGCATGTCAATCTACGCCTGAATGATATTGCATAAAGGAACAATACAATATTCCTGTCGGTGTACTGAAAACTTAATGCTTGCTTCATATGAGATTAAATATTTTTGTTATGAGCAGAATAGAGCGAGATAAGCACAAGGCAAAAGCTTCACCAGAAGAAACAAAACGTTATAATGACCAAATACCAAAGATTAACAATGAATCAGCAAAAATCGGAAAAAAGGCAGCAGATGCGGCGATTAAGATACAGTACCCTGGTTATACTCGCATTCACCCAGCGAGCTTAGATAGTTCTCCATCGGTAAGGGGTAACTTTGATATGGTGTATAAAAATGCTAATGGTGATGTCATTATTGTTGAAGCCAAGGGTGGCAGTAGCCCATTAGGTAAAATGAAAATTGGTAAAGAATATTATCAGCAAGGTACAACGAAATATGCAAAAGCCATTACAAAACTAATGGCAGGTAGCCAAAAAGAGTCTGAATTAGATGCTGCTGAGGCAATTTACAATGCTGGCAAAAAAATAAAAAGGTTCAATATTTACACGTTAGAACACCCATAACTAAAACAGAGGATGGTTCGCTCGTTGGCAGTGTTGAAATTTCCGAGTTTGATATAGAAGAAATAGCACAATAGGTTAGATATGATTATAAATCGCAATTACATTCCAAAATTTGAAAAAATACCTCTTAAAAGACGTTTAAAGCGATTAAAACAAGCTTATGAAGAAATTGCTGAAGACATTGAAATTAAAAGAGACAATTTATTGATGATATCAGATGATATGGTTAATCTAACTCGCTGGCTTACTTGGGAAGTTCAAGCTCCCGAGATAGAAAAGGAATCTGCTAGTGGGCTACGTTATGCGTCAAAAATGTACGCCGCGTTTTTAAAGCTTGCACAGTACCCAGAGCAAGATCTTACCTTTAAAATATATGATTTACCCGAAGTAACGTGGAATGGAAAGGGGATGTTAGAAGCTGGTTATGCAGCTCCATCAGAATGGATTGATGCCTATTTTTTAGCGGTGATTACTCGCGATACTGAAAGTATGGATAGCTTGGCAAATTTCCCTATAGAAACAATGAAACAAAGTGCTACGCAAGCAGGTCCTGTTTTATACCGTGTGGTTGAAGTATTTCAAGCTTACCATAGTCGTCTCCCTGATTTTCCCATGTTGTTAAATAATACAATGGAAGAGTTACTTGCAGACGGAGATGACTGGTCAATATACATA